>CANQBX010000010.1 GCA_947589095.1 uncultured Lachnospiraceae bacterium | reverse complement strand
GAATCAAACCAGATCCCTTCCCGGAGCTTCTCCTGCTCCTCCTCCGGAAAATCCGTGATCGGGATATGCGTCTGCATGCACGCATCCTTTTTCCCTTCCGTAAATACAAGAAGATACCCGGTCTCCGACACAAGGAAAAAGCGTTCCAAACGGACCGCGGCCGCGGCCGCCTCCGCTTCCGTTTGGGTTTCTTCCTCCTGGTTGATCACGATACGCACATCCGGAAGGGTCTCTGTCTCATAAACCGTATCCGGAACCGGCTCCGCGACGCGGATACGCCTTCCTCCCAGGCCGATCCCCGCCGCAAGTCCCAGAAGCAGCGCGATCAGAGCAGTTAAAAAGCAGATACCATACCTTTTCGCCATAAGAATTCCTCCTTACGGTATAGTATCTGCCCGATCCTTCATTTTTAAACGCCGGTCCGGCCGCACAGGCGGCAGCCAGCCTACATCAGATGCAGCTTTCTCGCGAGCACAAAGATCCTGGTTCCTCCCGGCATCCGCTTCAGCTCCTGTTCATTGACGCCCCGCATCAGAAGCAGCAGGACAAAATAGATGGCCACCGCCGCGCAGACCGATACCGCGGTACTGATGAGATTGCCCGCGTATTTCGAACAGAGACGGTAGATGCCGAAAGCCGCGCCTCCCATAACGGCCGAAGCCGCAAGCGGGATCAAGAACGTCCTGACGATCTCCTGACGGTACCGCCGCACATGGCGGGAGATTGAAACCGCGTTGAACACGCATACCAGAAGCGCGAAAAGGATATTCGAATAAAGCACGCCGTAGATTCCCATATGGAACACCATAAGCATCACATACAGGATCGCCACATGAAGCACCATCGCGATGCTCGCGTTGATGATCGGCGAACGCATCCGGTTGATCCCCTGCAGCACGCCGTTGGTCACCGTGGACAGGGAGAACACCACCACTGCCGACGAACCATAGGCCAGCATCGGTACCAGCATCGAATTATCCAGGTTCGGGAACAGCAGCCTCGATATCGGACCGGCCAGCACCGCCATCCCGACCGCCGCCGGAATCGCGATGATCATGGAGAAACGCACCGCCATCGCGATCCGCGCTATCACCTGCCTGCGGTTTCTCTCGGCCATCGCCATCGAAAGCGACGGGATCAGGGAGGATGACAGCGCGTTGGCAATGGCCACCGGAATGTTGAAAAGCAGATGGTAACGGCCGGAATAGATGCCCCACTGGGATACGATCTCCTCCTCCGCGCCTGTGCGCGCCATGACCTGGCCGAAGATCACATTATCGATCACGGTTCCGCTGTTATAGATCGTACTGCTTATAAGGATCGGCAGGATCGTCATAGCCATAACGGAAGAAATGGTTCCGTAGCTCTCTACGCGCGTCCCCTCGTCCCTGCGCAGCTGGCGGCGGATGGCCGGGCGGCGCCTGATCATCAGGATCAGGAAACAGATAAGCGCCGATAAAGCGCCCGCGCCCGTTCCCATAGTGGCGCCGACGGCGCCGAAGGCATAGGAATATTCCGTTTCGCCATAGACCAGATTGGACTTAACGCCGACGGCGAACAGGGTGCTCGCCGCCAGCAGGCTTACCACCGCGTTGACAATCTGCTCCACGATCTGTGAGAAGGCGGTCGGCACCATTGTCGAGTGCCCCTGGAAATATCCGCGCAGCACGCCGAGATACGCCATGATCCAGATCGTGGGGGCAAGAGCCCGCAGCGCATAGGAGCAGTAAGGCATCTTGAGCATCTCGTTGGCAAAAAAATCCGCGCCGAACCACATCAGGCAGAAGCATATGCCGCCGGCCACGGTCGCATAGAAAAGAGCCGCCTTCAGAATGCGGATGGTATTGCGGTACTGCTTAAGGGCCAGCCGCGAGGCCACCATCTTGGAGACAGCCACCGGCAGGCTGTAGGAGGACATGATAAGAAGCGTGGCGTAAATATTGTACGCCGCGCCGTAATAACCGTTTCCTCTGTCGCCTATGAAATTAGCCAGGGGAATCCGGTACAGCATGCCGATCAGACGGACAATGATGCCCGCGATGGCCAGAATGCTGCCCTGCACCAGGAAATTCGAACCGGCGTTCCCCTGCTTTGCCCTGCTTTGTCCTCTACTCGTCTTTTCCATGGATCTCCGTCTTGTCAAAATCACCCGTCGGAATAATGCACACCCAGGTCTTGCCCTGGTTCAGTATGATCTCCTCATGATTGGCGTTATAGTAGTGCGTGACGCCGAAATCGCCGTCCTTCTCCCATGTTAACGGTATGGCCCGTCCATTGGTAATATAGTAGCCCCACTGGCCTCCGTGCACATTGATGTTCCGGTACTGGGTCGTCGCGTAGTATCCGGAAGCGCAGTACTGGAAAATAATATTCTTGACCGTGATCGGCCCTTCGCTGCCTCTATGTACGTCCCCGTACTGATAACGGTGATAAAGACCGTCCTCCTCATTATACACAAAATATGGTTTATTATAAGCATAACCCGGAACGACCTTATAGGCCTCCACGGAGTCCTCCAGATTGATCTCCGCGCCGTCTACGACAAACTGATAATGCCCCTTATAGGACTCCGGATACTCCTGCGAATACCCCAGCTGCCGGATCGCCTTCTGGATCCCGTCAAAGCTGGCGTATGCGTTATGCGGTGACTTCTTATCCTTCGAACGGTAATAAGCCACCGTTCCGATCCCCTCGATGCCGTTGATGTTGTCGATGTACTGGAGATACGGCTTGGCAAACGTGCTCTGGCCAAAATGGGCGTAGATCGCGTTAAACTCCCGCGCAAAATAGACATAGTAGGTCCGGCAGCTTCTCACGGAGCCGATCCGGTCCAAATCGTCATAATCCTCGATGATCGCCATGTACCGGTTCATGGAAGCCTCCACAGGGGCTTCGTAGACCACGCCCGCGCGGTTGATCCCGTAATTCGGCATGGCCTCCTTATCGTTGCTCATCATGATCGCAAGCGGGCGCCGGTTGGCCTTTTCAACATCCACCATCTCCCCGGTCAGATAGCTGCGGATCTTTCCGTCGATCTCGACGCGGTCTTCCGGCCGCTGGGCCAGCGGTTCCGGTTCCGTCTCCGGCTCTGTCTCCGGTTCCGTCTCCAGCTCCGGAGCCGTCGTAAGCTGTATGACCGTCGTTTCCTCTGTCTCTTCCTCTGTCTCTTCCGCAGAAGGCGCCAATGTCACAATCGCTTCCTGCGTCTCTTTCCCGCAGCCTGTAACCGCCAGTACCGTGACCAGCGCCAGCAGCGGCCATGCCATCCATCTCTTTTTCATCGAAAGTACCCTCTGCTCTCCAGGATCTCTTCCTGTTTTCTCTCCATAACGAGCCGTTCTTCTTCCTCCATATGATCGTAACCGCACAGATGAAGCATACTGTGGGCCGTCAGGAAGGCAAGCTCCCTCTCCCGGGTGTGTCCGTATTCCTCCGCCTGACGGATCACCCGGTCGACGCTGATCATCATATCCCCCAGCATCAGTTCCCCTGTCTCCGGATTGAAGCAGTCGGCGTACGCCTCCTCCACATGCTCGAAATCCGACGGCCTGTCATATTCCAGCGCCGGGAAGGAAAGCACATCCGTAGGCCTGTCCATATCGCGGAACCGGCGGTTGATCTCGCGGATCTGTTCGTCCCCGGTCAGGACTACATTGACCTCCGCTTCGTAGGGACAGCCCTCATAGTCAAGCGAGGCCTCCACGATCTCCCGGATAATATCCTCCCAGGGAATGGAAAGGTCTCTTTCCGCCTCATAATCCATGTTGATCGTCATCGGTTCGTTGCTCCTGCTTTCCGGTGCCGCCAAGCCGCGGCGCCCGGTTTCTTCTCGCGGTATCCGGATCTTCCCGTACCGGAGCGCGATACCCTCCTGTCTCTCCGGCGCGCCCGTGCGGCCTGTCCTGGGACCGCGCGCGCCGCTCTCCGCCGTCCCTCCGCCAATCCTTACCTGGCATATGATCCATGGGATAACGGTGTCCTCCTCCGGGGCCGGCGCTGCGGGATTCGTATTCATCATAGGCTTCCACGATCTTCTGCACCAGCGGGTGCCTCACCACATCCGTGTTGGTCAGATAGCAGAACCCGATATCCTCCACCTTCTTAAGGACCTTCACCGCCACATCCAGCCCCGACACACTGCCGGCCGGAAGATCCTTCTGCGTCTGATCGCCGGTTACGATGACCTTCGAGCCGAAACCGATCCTGGTCAGGAACATTTTCATCTGGGCCGGCGTCGTATTCTGGGCCTCATCCAGAATGATATAGGCATTATCCAGGGTGCGTCCGCGCATATAAGCCAGGGGCGCCACCTCGATCAGGCCCTTCTCCGCGTTATGCTGGTAGCTCTCCGCTCCCATAATCTGATACAGCGCGTCATACAGAGGCCGCAGATAGGGATCGATCTTGCTCTGAAGGTCGCCCGGCAGAAATCCCAGCTTCTCCCCTGCCTCGATGGCCGGGCGGGTCAGGATGATGCGGCCGACCTCCCCGTCCTTGAACGCCTGGATCGCCATCGCCATCGCAAGATACGTCTTGCCGGTTCCGGCGGGACCGATGCCGAAGACGATCATCTTCTTCCGTATCGCGTCCACATAGGCCTTCTGGCCCAGCGTCTTGGGCTTCACCGGCCGTCCGTTTACCGTCCGGCAGATAATGTCCCTGTCGATCTCAAGGATCTCTCCGTCCTTCTCGGAAAAGGACAGCGCCAGGGCGTAGTCCACGTTCTGGGCCGTAATGGCGCTGCCCCGCTTTGACAGCTCCAGCAGATTGCCGAAGACGCTCTTCGCCCGATGAACCTCGTCCTCCGGTCCGATGATCTTCAGTTCTCCGTCCCGCGACACCATGGTCACATGCAGGGTCCGCTCGATCTTCTTCAGATATTCGTCAAACTGCCCGCTTACATTGCGCTCATGATCCATCGGGATATCCATGATCGTTTCTATTACACTCATTCCTGTCCTGTCAGCTCCTCATCCCGCGTATCCGGTATCTGTACAGCCCTGGCAAGGGTGATCTCCTGCTCGCCCGTCACCGTACACTCGATCGTCAGGGATACGCCATACTCTTGTATTTTAACATTATTTTCAATAATGTGTACCCCCTTTTCGCATAAATTTTCAATATATTTCGTTTCCTCGTACCGCGCGGCCGCGGAAATCTCCTCCTGCGTATAGGGCCGGTCGTAAAATGTGTATTCCGCCGCCGTCGTTTCCTCCAGATAGACCGGCAGATAGAAGTCTCCGAACAGACGCAGCTGCCGGATCCCGGTGGTTTCTTTCCACAGGGTATCGCCGCTTTCCGACGCGGGCAGCCGCGGGAAACCGCCGAGCCCCGTTTTCTCCGCCAGCCATCCGGCAAACTCCAGAGCGCCGCGCCGTACCGCCTCCGTCAGCTCTCCGCGGGCCGGAAGATGCAGACCCGCGCGGAACGCGCCGGCCGATACCGTAAAGCTTCTCCGGACGCGCCCGGTAGGAACCTCCTGACGGCGCATTTTCGGCATCTCGATCCGTTTCACAAAATCGGTCCTCGCGTAGATATCGGCGTCGGCATGGACATATTTGACGCGGACCGTTCCCCCGGCGTCGTTTGTTACCGCCAGTCCGGACGAGACCAGAAGCTGGCCCTCCTCCACCGTATCCCCGACGGACACGCACGCCCTTCCCTGCCGGACGATCATCCGCGTGATGGTTCCCGGTTCCGAAGCCGCCAGCTCGCAGGGCGATTCATCCCTTACCGGCACGGAGGAAAGCACTTCGTTTTCCTTAATCCGCACCACCAGCCGCGTCCCCGTCACGCCCGCCGATACCCAGGTGATCTCCGGAAACATGCTTCGGATCGACTCCTCCAGATCCTCACAGCGGATCCGGTCCCTGCGCATCCCGTACCGGATATCCAGCGTTTCCAGATAATCCAGAAGCGTATCGCGGCTGTAACGGCAATTTCCCTCAAACGTGATGTTCCATATGAAAAGAGACAGCGTATAAAGCAGAAACCCGCACAGGAGGATCCCGCAGACCGCGCCCTCTCTTTTTCTGTTTCTGTAAATAAAAAAGGGAAGCCCGTATCTTCCCACGATCCGCACCTTTACGCCCGCCTTTCTCGCAAACGGCCTGATCCTGCGAAACTGCGGCAGCTCCATGCTGCACTCCGCGGTTCCTCCGCCGCACGCGTGCAGATCCCATGGTTCGACGCCGTTCGCGCAGCACAGGTTCAGGAAGCGTTCCAGGCCGCCTCCGCTGATCCTTAACCGCAGATACCCTTTCCTTCGGCGGTTTAGTCCGACTGTCAATCCGTATCCCCTCCCATCTCTCAGCCCTCCATACTCACGGAAAGGATCTGCCCGCCGATCAGCATCTCATCCGGCGTGTAATACTCGATCCTGAGCCGTTTCCCTCTTACGGTCACGCGGCATGTCCGCGCCCGCAGACGGATCTCGTCCCCGCTGAAGCGCTCGATCCGGTGATAGTTCTCAATATGCACGTTTTTACGTCCCGTTACCGTGATTACCGGTTCTCCGGGTATCACCTCCTGCGGAATGCACATCATCTTATCCTGAGGTTTATCGTTGATTTATGTTTATGAGGGGAACGGCGGATTTAGAAGAGGATTCGGGCAGACGCCAAAAACGCCGCGGCGCTCTGCCTCCGCGAAAAAAAGCCCCCGATCGCAAAACAACCGGGGACTCGAACATACAGATCGGATAAAATTAGTTGTACTTCCTTTTTCTCGCAGCTTCGGACTTTTTCTTACGTCTTACGCTGGGCTTCTCGTAATGCTCTCTCTTGCGGATCTCCTGCTGAATGCCGGCCTTGGCGCAGTTTCTCTTGAATCTGCGCAGGGCACTGTCCAGAGACTCGTTATCCTTAACGATTACGTTCGACATCGCTCACACCTAACCTCCCTCCAGTTGCTAATTTGTGCACAATACAACTGTTTGGGTATTTCCTAGCACTGAGATGATTATACCCACAAAATTGCCATTCGTCAACTGGTTTTTTTCACAGAAGACGACTTTTTCATGATTTCGTCGATGCCTGTCCGTAAGAACCGCAAAACTGTGGCCCTGTATTCCGGAAAATAGCGCAGCTTACGGACAATGATCAGCCGTGCAGCTGCTCCTTCAGCACCTCGGCGGCTTTCTCAAGCGCCTTATCAATGCCTGACGGATCCTTGCCGCCTGCCTGGGCCATGTTCGGCCGTCCGCCGCCGCCTCCTCCGACCAGGCCGGCGATGGCCTTGATCAGGTTGCCGGCGTGTGCGCCCGCCTTCTGGGCCGCGTCCGTGGCCGTAGCCATCAGGTTCACCTTGCCGCCCTGGGACGAGGCGATAACGACGATGCCGTCTCCCAGCTTCTCCTTCATCTGGTCGCCCAGATTCCGCAGGCCGTTCATATCCACGTCAGCCACCCGGGTGATCAGCGCCTTCACGCCGCCGATCTCCTTCACCTGGCTCATTACGTCGCCCATGGCGCTGCTTGCCAGCCTGCTCTTAAGCTTCTCATTCTCCGAACGCAGGGTGCGGATCTCCTCCAGCATGGACTCGATCTTCTTCGTCAGCTCCGCAGGCGTCGTCTTGGCTGCCTTCACCGCCTCGTGAAGCTGCTCCTCCACGCCCTTATAGTAAGCCGTCAGGCCTTCCCCGGTCAGCGCCTCGATCCGGCGGACGCCGGCCGCGATGCCGGTCTCCGAAAGGATCTTAAACTGAGAAATGACGCCCGTATTGCCTACATGGGTACCGCCGCACAGCTCGATGGAGAAATCGCCCATCTTCACCACGCGGACCTTCTCGCCGTATTTCTCGCCGAAGAGAGCCATGGCGCCGGTCTTCTTGGCCTCGTCCAGGCTCATCTCCCGGGTCACGACAGGAAGCGACTCCCGGATCTCCTGGTTCACCAGATCCTCCACCTGCCTAAGCTCCTCCGCCGTCATCGCGGAGAAATGGGTGAAATCGAAACGCAGACGCCCGGCGTCCACATAGGAACCAGCCTGCTCCACATGATCGCCCAGAACCGTGCGCAGCGCCTTCTGAAGCAGATGGGTCGCGCTGTGGTTCTTGCAGGTGGAGGCGCGGTTGGCCTCGTCCACCTTAAGCGTCACCACATCGCCGACTTTGAACATGCCGCCGGTCATCACTCCCACATGGCCTACCTTGCCGCCCTGCAGATGGATCGTATCCTTCACGGTAAAGGTTCCGGACGCGCTCTCAATCACGCCAATATCGGCCTGCTGGCCGCCCATGGTGCCGTAGAACGGCGTTTCCTCCACGATGATGGTTCCGTTCTCGCCGTCGGTCAGCGCCTCCACGATCTCGTCCTCCGTGGTCAGCACCGTGATCTTCGAATCGTGAACCAGACGGTCGTAGCCGACGAACTTCGTCGTGATCTCAGCCGGAATGGACTGGTAGACCGTCACATCCGCACCCATATAGTTGGTGGTCTTGCGAGCCGCGCGGGCCTTCTCCCGCTGCTGCTTCATGGCGGCCGCAAAGCCTTCCTCATCTACTTTAAAATTCTTCTCCGCCAGGATCTCGATCGTCAGATCCAGCGGGAAGCCATACGTGTCATAGAGCTTGAACGCGTCGGCGCCGGACAGGACCGTCCCGCCTTCCGCCACCATCTTCTGCTCCATCTCGCTCAGGATCTCAAGCCCCTGGTCGATGGTCTTATTGAACTTCTCCTCCTCCTCGGAAAGGACCTTTAAGATCATGACCTTCTTCTCTTCCAGCTCCGGATATCCGCCCTTGGACAGTTCGATGACCGTCTTGGCCAGCTCCGCCATGAAACGCCCCTCGATGCCCAGGATCCGTCCGTGGCGGGCGGCGCGGCGCAGAAGGCGGCGCAGCACATAGCCGCGGCCCTCGTTGCTGGGCATGATGCCGTCGGAGATCATAAAGGTACAGCTCTTCACATGGTCGGCAATGATGCGCAGCGACACATCCTTCTTCTCGTCCGCCTGGTAGGTCGTATGGGCCATGGCGCATACCTCGTCCAGGAGCGCCTTATTCGTGTCCACGGTGAACAGGGAATCCACGTCCTGAACGACGACCGCCAGCCGCTCCAGGCCCATGCCGGTATCAATGTTCTTCTGCTTCAGTTCGGTATAGTTGCCGTGGCCGTCGTTGTCGAACTGGGTAAATACGTTGTTCCAGACCTCGATATAGCGGTCACAGTCGCAGCCGACGGTGCAGGTGGGCTTGCCGCAGCCGTATTTCTCACCGCGGTCATAGTAGATCTCGGAGCAGGGGCCGCAGGGACCCGCGCCGTGCTCCCAGAAATTATCCTCCTTGCCGAAGCGGAAGATCTTCTCGGCGGGCACGCCGATCTTCTTGTTCCAAATCTCGTAGGCTTCGTCATCGTCCAGATAGACCGACGGATACAGCCTGTCCGGATCCAGTCCTACCACCTCCGTCAGGAACTCCCACGACCAGGAAATGGCCTCATTCTTAAAATAATCGCCAAAGGAGAAATTGCCGAGCATCTCAAAGAATGTGCCGTGACGGGCGGTCTTGCCGATGTTCTCGATATCGCCGGTCCGGATGCACTTCTGACAGGTGGTGACCCGGCGGCGCGGCGGAATCTCCTGGCCCGTAAAATAGGGCTTTAAGGGAGCCATGCCGGAATTGATCAATAAAAGGCTGTTATCGTTATGGGGCACCAGCGAGAAGCTCTTCATCGCCAGATGGCCCTTGCTCTCAAAAAATTCCAGGAACATCTTCCTGAGTTCGTTTACGCCATACTTTTCCAATTGTTTCATCCTCCAGTTATCGTTATTCAGGCCGTGAAGCTATTCCTTCTCTGATCCTGACGCGGCCTTCGCCGCCTTCTCGGCATCCTTCTTATCCCGGAACTTCCGTCCGCAAATCACACCGGCCACCGCTACCGCGCCCAGTATGACCATCTTGATCAGATTGCCTGCGATGCTTCCAAGAATCGCCGTCATATGCACTGCCTCCTTCTCACTTCTCCGCCTGCCGGAACAAAAACGCTGCGATCCAAAGACATAACTCTCGATCATCCCTTATCCTATCACAAGAAAACGGATTTAGCAAGGATATTTATTATTCCCGCTCCGTCAGCACCGACGCGTACAACCCCACAAGCTCGTACGCCCGCGCCCGCGTGGTCTCCGCCAGCGAAGCCGTATATTCCACGCTTTCGAGCGATCCGCCCGCGGAATTCTTCGCCGCCTCCACTGCCGCGGCGTCCCGGTTCTTCATCCACTGCCGTTCCGCCGTGACCAGATCCTGCACTTCCTTCTCGTCCAGGGATTTCAGGATCTCATTATAGATCGTACTCAGTTCGCTGTCCCACAGCTTCAGTTCATTGTCCGCCGCGTTCCTCGCCTGGGAATTGCCGCCGGCGCCTGCGGTATTCGCTGCGCTCTGCGCTTCCCTGCTCTTCCGGATCTGGGCATCCAGCTCCTTAAGCCTCTTAAGGTAAGCGTTCTCCGTCTCCGAAGACGCCCCCCCGTCGGCGGCCACGGCGCTTGCGGTCATCGTCTCGCTGCCGCTGTCATATACGGCTGCCGTTTCCAGCGGCGATAACGCCACCTGCCGGACTTCCTCTTTCACGTAAGCGGACGTTCCGTTATCCTGCGGAGCCTGCAAAGCGCTTCCGCCCGTTCCGCCATCCTGCTGTCCGGTCTTCGCCGGCTCCGCCGTATCCCGGGCCGCTTCCGCCCCCGCCGGAAGCTTCTCTCCCGCCTGCCCGGTATCCCCGGACGGCGCCGCATCCGCCTGCGGCTGAATATCTCCCGCCAGCGCCATATCCGCCTGAACCTGAATATCTCCCGCCGGCGCCATATCCGCCTGCAGCTGAATATTCCCCGCCGGCGCCATATCCGCCTGAACCTGAATATCTCCCGCCGGCGCCATATCCGGCTGCGGCTGAATATCTCCCGCCAGCGCCACATCCGGCTGCGGCTGAATATCTCCCGCCAGCGCCACATCCGCCGCCGCGGCTGCGGCTTCCGCGTCCGCCTGCGGCTGAACATCCACGGCCGGCAGCCCCTCCTGCCCGGTTCCGGTTATCGTGGTGTTCCCTTCGTATGCCCGCGGCTCCCCGAGCGGCTGCGCGATATTCCCGTTAACGCCGCCTTCCGCGTCCGAAGCGGCAATGCGTTCCGCATTCCCGGCAGGCTCCGCCTTGTCCTCCAGCGTCACCGTTACCTGTCCGGCCCAATCCATGCCGCCCGTCAGAAAACCGGTACAAAGCGTAACCGCGCTTCCGACCGCGGCCGTCAGCAGCAGGATATACAAAATCTTACGATCCCTCATTCTTATCCCTCAATACACCAATCCGACAGACTCTGCCCGGCAGGATGTGCAGGCATCCGCAGATCCATATAAAATGGGCAGAGACAAATTCACAAATCTACCATAGCACAAAGCAGATAAAAATGGAATAGCCTGCCCAAAATAGTAATATATTGTAAATCAATCTTAATGAATACCGCTCACAGCGCTTCCTCCACGCCTTCATCCACCAGCAGATTCCCGCTGTCCGCCGCCGAGGTCGCCAGAAGGTCGCAGCGTTCATTTAAAGGATTGCCCGCATGTCCTTTCACCCAGATAAACGTCACCCGGTGGCAGCGCTTGGCCTCCAGGAGCCGCTCCCACAGGTCGATGTTCTTCACCGGGCCGCTCTTGCCGCGCCTCCAGTTATTGCTGACCCAGTTATCGATCCAGCCCTGATTGAAGGCGTCGGTCAGGTATTTGGAATCCGAATAGATCTCCACCTCGCAGGGACGGTTCAGCGCCTCCAGACCGGCGATGGCGGCCATCAGCTCCATCCGGTTGTTGGTGGTGCGCTCATAACCGGCGGAGATGCATTTCTCATATAAGTCACCCTTTCTGTCCGTATACTGAAGGATGGTCCCATAACCTCCGGGACCGTCGGGATTGCCCCTGGCGGCTCCGTCCGTATAGATCATTACTTTCCCCATATTTACCCTCCGCTCCTCTTTCTGACCCGGCTCTTCTTTCGCGCCGGTCCGTTACCGGTCCCACTTATCGCACAGCGACTGGATCTGATCGGCGAATTTCGCCAGATCCTTATTCGCGCCGCCTTCATTCTTCCGTACGACCTGCATGAGCCGCTCCGCGGCCGCCACGAGCCTTGCGAATACGCTGTCGCTCCTCTTCCTGCCCGCGGTCTCCCGAACAACCGGTACGCCCTCGGTCTGCAGAATCCACCGGCCGGCTGCCAGATCGTAGACAGAGCCGGAAAACGGCGCCGACGCCGTCAGCTTCTCCTCCCGGTTCAGCTGCTCCGCGAAAAGACCGCAGACCTTGTCCTCGCCATGAACCATGAAGACCATACCGGGCTTCTTGTGAAACGCCCGGATCCACTCCAGAAGCCCTTCCCGATCCGCATGTCCGCTCAGGCCCGGAAGCTCGGCAATCCGCGCCTCCACGTCGATGGTCTCGCCGAAGATCTTCACGGATGCCGCGCCGTCCATCAGGGCACGTCCAAGAGTCGCCGCCGCCTGATAGCCGGCGAACACCACGCAGCACTCCGGCCGCCACAGATTATGCTTCAGATGATGGCGGATCCGGCCCGCATCGCACATACCGGCTGCCGAAATGATCACCTTCGGATTCTTATCAAAATTGATGGCCTTGGATTCCTCGCTGGTGACCGCCAGCTTCAGGCCGGGGAACTCGATGGGATTGATCCCCTGCTCCACCAGCTCCTTCGTCTCCTCGTCATAGCAGCGCAGCAGATTCTTCTTAAACACATGGGTCGCCTCGATCGCCAGAGGGCTGTCCACGTAGACCTCGAAGCCGTCGTGCCCTTTGACCATATGGTCGAGCTTGATCTTCCGCAGGAAATACAAAAGCTCCTGGGTGCGGCCGACCGCGAACGCCGGGATCACCACATTGCCGCCCTTATCCAACGTCTCCTGGATGATCTGCGCGAACCGGGCGATATGCTCCTGCGTGGTCTTCCGGCCGCCTTCCACCTCGTGGCTGCGGTCGCCGTAGGTGCATTCCATGACAACATAATCCGCTTCCTCGATGTACTGGGGATCCCGGATCAGCGGCTTGTGCTTATTGCCGATGTCGCCGGAGAACACGATCTTCTTCTCCACGCCGTTCTCCCGGCACCAGACTTCGATGGACGCCGAGCCAAGCAGATGTCCCGCGTCTGTAAACCGAAGGGAAATGTCGTCGTTCAGCTTCACGATCTCGTCATATTCCTGCGGCCGGATCAGCTGAAGCACGCCCTCCGCGTCATTCAGCGTATAGAGAGGCTCTACCTCCGCACGGCCTGCGCGGCGGGCTTTCCGGTTCTTCCACTCCGCCTCCATCTCCTGAATGTGGGCGCTGTCACGGAGCATGATCCCGCACAGATCCCCGGTAGCCACCGTAGTGACGATCTCCCCGCGAAAGCCCCTCGCGTAAATCAGAGGCAGATACCCTGTATGGTCCACATGCGCGTGGGTCACCAGCACATAATCGATCTGCGCGTAACTGACCGGCAGCTCCGCGTTCTCATATACGTTGACTCCCTGCTCCATACCGCAGTCAACCAGGAGCTTCGTACTGCCGCATTCCAGATAATGGCAGCTCCCGGTCACTTCATGATCCGCCCCTATAAACGTCAGCCTCATATGCGCATCCCCTGCTTTCTTCTCCGAATTATGATATAACCAGTATAGCACGCCGGACCTGATTTTACAATTCCATTCCGTTTTTACTGTTCTCCATAGATACTCTCGCGCAGGAACTGCCGGTTCTTCTCAAAGTCCACCTCGAGCACCGCCATGTCGCGGATCCTGGCATCCGAATAGCTCCCGTCGACGGGAACGCTCTGCTGTACGATCCCATAGACCGCCGCCGCAGGCGCCATAAGGCTCAGCCGCAGGCACTCGCCCTTTGTAAGATTGGTCGTCAGGTCCGCGGGCGGATCGCGGACCAGCTCCGCGAAATGACCGGCCAGAATAACCGGCGCCCTCTCCATAAGAGCGGACAGCACCTTTCTCTGCCGCCCGGTCCGTGCGAAATCCGTACCGATATAGCGGTTCCGGCAGTAAGCCAGGGCCTGCGGTCCATTCAGATGGATCATTCCGCTCAGAGTCTCGTCCAGATAATCCGTACCGGCGGGCCGGTTCTCTAACGCGTTGTATTCCGTCAGATAGCCGTTGACATAAATCACTTCCCCGTTGGTCAGCTCCAGATCCACGCCGCCCGCCGCGTCCACCAGGCGGGCGAACGCCTGGAAATTCACAAGCATGTACCGGTTCACTTCAATTCCGAAATTCAGCCGGATCGTTTCCATCAGAAGCTCCGGGCCGCCAAAGGAATACGCCTCATTCAGACGGTTATTCTTATGGCCCGGTATTTCCACATACATATCCCGCAGGAAAGAAGTCAGGTAGATTTTTTTCGTCCGGTTATTCACGGACACGAGCAGCATGGCGTCCGAGCGTCCGTCGTCGCCTTTGTCCCTGGAGTCATTGCCGATCAGGAGAATATTGGTAACGCCCTCCGTCTCCATGGCCGTATACTGTAAAGACGCAATGGGAGCATAATGCATCCGGTCATACACCGTGCTGACCGCAAAGCCCCAGAGACCGGCCGCGGCGGCAACCAGCAAAAGCAGAAGCAGAAGGAACCTTCCCGGACGGAAGCGTTTTTTCTTCCGCCGCTTTTTCTGCCTGGGCTGCCCGGCGCCGCCGGCCGCGTCCTTCCTCTTCGGAGCATTCTTTTGCAGATCGTATTGTTCCAAAACGGTCTCATCCACTTCGGGATAATCCTCGTACAGGTAGTCTTCTTCTGAAAACGCGTCGTCCGGATAATCTTCATCCAGGTAATAACCCTTCAGATCCGGGTCGTTCTCCGGCGGCCACAGCATATCCAGATTCAGCTCCGGCTCCGGCGTTTTCTGTCTTCCTGGTTTTACCTTTCTTTGCTTTATATTCCTTTCGGAATCCCTGTTCATATTCTTTATCTGCGGATACCGTTCTCCTCTGCAGTCTCTTTTTCCGCATGGTCTCCGCTCCTCCCTAGAGAGTATAACGCATGGACGGGAAAAAAGATAGCAGAAAATGCAGTTTCTCGAAAGGATGCGGCGTTTTGAAAATAAACTGCTTATATTCGCGGAAGATACGCGAAGGAAGCATACTCCTCCTGCGGTTCAGGTTTGCTCGCGGGAAAAGCCTAAGTTCACAGCGATTTGCTAAAAGCGGTACGAAAAACGGAACCAGCCTGTGTGCATCCGGGAGGGGACTTCTCAGATGATAATGCAGATCATACCCCCATTCGAATCATTGATGATCTTCTGCAGCGCGTCCTGCAGCTTCACCTGGCAGTCCTCCGTCAGCTGCGCCACCTTCGCCTGAATGCCGTCCTCCACGATCTGTTCGATGGATTTGCCGAAAATATTGGTCTTCCAGATCCCGTCCTCGCTCTCCGCCGCATTCTGCTTTATGTACGCGATCAGGTCCTCCGCCTGCTGCTGGCTCCCGACGATCGGAGCGATCTCCGTCTCGATATGGGCCTTGATCATATTGATGGACGGCGCCTCCGCCCGCATCTTTACGCCGTATTTGTTGCCATGGCGGATCACCTGCGGTTCATCCAGCAGGATCTCCGACTTCTCCGGCGTCACCACGCCGTAGCCCCGCAGCCGGACCTGGCTCAGCGCGTTCTGCACTTTGTCGTACTCCTTCTTCATCTTCGCCAGGCTGCTAAGCGTCTGCATCAGCTGCCATTCGCCGTCGATCGGCATTCCGACGTAATCGCTCAGGATCTGATAATAATACCCGTCGTCCACATCGACGGTCACCTCCACTGTACCGTCGGACAGATCCATCCGGTCCGCCTTCATCCCGCGCACCGCCTCCGCGGCCGCCGACGCAAGCGCCGCGGCTACGTCCTTCATCTGGGTCACCCTGCCCATCAGTTCCTTCACCGCCGCGATCACACCCGCCTTCAGCCAGTGATCCGCAGGCAGGATCTCCATCCATTTGGGGATCCTGAAGTTCAGCTGTGTCACCGGGAATTCGTTCAGAACCATCTGCAGGATCCGGAAAATGTCCTCCTTCCGAAGCTGCTCGCAGTTGACGGGCAGTACCGACACGCCATATTTCTCCTCCATCTCATCCGCCAGCTTCACTGTCTCGTCCGAGTAAGGCTTTACCGAATTAAGAAGCACCAGGAACGGCTTTCCGATCTCCTTAAGCTCCCCGACCGTCTGCTCCTCCGCCGGCACATAAGCCTCCCGCCTGATATCTCCAATGCTTCCGTCCGTCGTCACCACCAGACCGATCGTGGAATGATCCGTGATCACCTTACGCGTTCCGATCTCCGCCGCCTTCGCAAACGGGATCTGGTAATCGAACCAGGGCGTCCTCACCATGCGCTCGCTGTCATTTTCCACGTGCCCCGCGGCCCCGTCCACCATGAAGCCGACGCAGTCGATCAGGCGTACCTTCGCCGAAACGGCGTCGTCTAGCTTTATCTGCGCGGCCTCCTTCGGAATAAACTTAGGTTCCGTCGTCATGATCGTCTTGCCCGCAGCGCTCTGGGGCAGTTCGTCCCTGGTCTGAGTCCTGGCATGCTCGTCTTCCATACCGGGGAGCACCATCAGTTCCATGAATCTCTTGATAAATGTGGACTTGCCGGTGCGAACCGGGCCGACCACGCCCAGATAGATCTCGCCGCCGGTCCGGGCTTTAATATCCCGGTATACCGAATACATTTCCATAAAAATAACCCCCTTGCTGTGGTGGTACAAATATATGCAGCAAGGGGAAAATGGTATGCATGTTTTATTCGCTCAGATATGCCTTCTTGACCTGCTCGTTGTCCAT
Organism: uncultured Lachnospiraceae bacterium; assembly: GCA_947589095.1. Taxonomy (GTDB): domain Bacteria; phylum Bacillota; class Clostridia; order Lachnospirales; family Lachnospiraceae; genus UBA3402. The sequence continues at coordinate 56,125 of CANQBX010000010.1, read as the reverse complement.
CATCTCACGGGCGTCGCCGCTTAAGACGATCCGGCCTGTCTCCAGCACATACGCCTTATCGGCGATGGACAGCGCCTTCTTCGCGTTCTGCTCCACCAGAAGGACCGTGGTTCCGCTCTTATGGATCTCCTTTATTATATCGAAGATCTCATTCACGTAGATCGGCGACAGTCCCATGGACGGCTCGTCCATCAGCATCAGCTTCGGCCGCGACATCAGGGCCCGGCCCATGGCAAGCATCTGCTGTTCGCCGCCGCTTAGCGTTCCGGCCGGCTGGTTCTTGCGTTCCTCAAGGCGCGGGAAACGATGGTAAATGCTCTTCAGGGTTTCTTCCACCTCTGCCTTGTCCTTACGGGTGTAGGCGCCCATGCGCAGGTTCTGTAAAACCGTCATCTCCGCGAAGACCCGCCGGCCTTCCGGCACATGGGCGATGCCCATGGACACCAGCTTATAGCCGGGCATTCTCGTGATATCGGTTCCGTCGTAAACGATCCGGCCGGCCTTGGCCGGGATCAGCCCCGTGATGGTCTGCAGCGTCGTGGTCTTGCCGGCACCGTTGGCGCCGATCAGCGCAATGATCTCTCCCTCGTTCACTTCGAAGGAGATTCCCTTGATGGCCTGGATCACGCCGTAATAAACTTCCAGGTCCCTGACTTCCAGTATCGCCATGTCCTCTCCTCCTACTCTCCGAGATACGCCGTGATCACGCGGCGGTCGTTCAGCACCTCCGAGGTCTCGCCCTGGGTCAGGACCTGACCGAAGTTAAGCACCGTCAGTCTCTCGCAGATGCCCGCCACCAGCTTCATATCATGCTCGATCAGAAGGATCGTCATGTTGAATTTCTCCCGGACGAAGCGAATCGTCTCCATCAGCTCCGCGGTCTCGTTGGGGTTCATTCCGGCCGCCGGCTCGTCCAGAAGCAGAAGCTTCGGATCCGTAGCCAGAGCCCTGGCAATCTCCAGCTTCCGCTGCTTGCCGTAGGGAAGGTTGGACGCCTTGTAATCGCACTCCTTGTCCAGATCGAAGACGGACAGAAGCTCCATCGCCCGCTCGTTCATCTCCTTCTCGACCTTATAGAAGGACGGCAGACGCAGAATGCCTTCCAGCGTGGAATATTTATGATGATTGTGCAGGCCCACCTTGACATTGTCCAGAACGCTCAGTTCCTTGAAAAGGCGGATATTCTGGAATGTCCTGGCGATGCCCTCCTGATTGATCTCGATGGTCTTCCTGCCGGTAATGTTCTTGCCGTCCAGAAGGATCACGCCGGTGTCCGGCTTATATACGCCGGTCAGCAGATTAAATACGGTCGTCTTGCCGGCGCCGTTGGGGCCGATCAGGCCGTAGAGCTGGCCTTTCTCGATAACCACGTTGAAACCGTCCACGGCTTTTAAGCCGCCGAAGGAAATGCTGAGGTTTTTAACCTCCAGGGTAGGTACCGTACCTGCCTTGGCTGCCTGTCCAGCTGACCCGCCGCTTTTCACCGCGCCGTCCGCCATTTTCACAGACTTGCTATCTGCCGCCATCTCACGCCACCTCCTTCTTCGCGCCGCCGCGCAGCTTGCTCATGACCACGCTTCTCAGCTCGATCGCCTTCGGGCTGGAATTGAAGATCGTCATGACGATCAGCACGATGGCGTAGATCAGCATGCGGTAGTCGTTGAGTCCGCGCAGCAGTTCCGGCAGCGCCGTCAGAAGCATGGCCGCGATGATGGAGCCCCGCATATTGCCGAGGCCGCCCAACACCACGAACACCAGGATCAGGATCGACTTGTTGTAGCCGAAGTTATCAGAAGAAGCCTTCAGGGTGGACAGGCTGTGAGCGTAAAGTACGCCGGCCATGCCCGCCAGAGCCGCCGAGATCGAAAACGCCATCAGCTTATATTTGGTAATATTGATGCCGATAGACTCCGCCGCGATCCGGTTATCGCGGATGGACATGATCGCTCGCCCGGTCCTGGAATGGATCAGGTTCAGCACGATAAACAGCGTCAGAAGAAGCAGCAGGATGCCAATCGTAAAGGTAGCCGCCCGCGGCGTCCCTGTAATACCCTGCGCTCCCTTTATGAGAACCACTCCTGTTTCCTTATCCATTCCGAGGGAAGTGGTATCTTTCATAGAAAAATGAAACCCGTTGGAGTCGCGCCCCACGTAAAGGACGTTGATCAGATTCTTGATGATCTCGCCGAAAGCCAGCGTCACAATGGCAAGATAGTCGCCCTTCAGCCGCAGGACCGGAATACCGATCAGCAGGCCGAAGACACCAGCCACCAGCGCGCCCAGTATCAGCGCCATAAAGAATCGCAGCCCAACGCTGGGAACCGCCGTCTCCAGGCAGTTGGTCAGAAACGCGCCGGAAAACGCGCCCAGGCACATGAATCCCGCGTGGCCCAGGCTCAGCTCTCCCAGAATGCCCACGGTCAGATTCAGCGACACTGCCAGGATCGCATACATACAAAGCGGTACCAAAAGCCCCTTAAAAAGACTGCTCAGATGGCCGGTCTTGTCCATCACCTGGATCACCACCCAGAACAGGATGACCATCCCGTAGGTGACTGCATTCTGAATTCTTACTTTGTTCTTCGTCATGTCCGTCACCTACACTTTCTCATTGATCTTCCTGCCCAGGATGCCGGTAGGACGTACCAGAAGTACGATGATCAGCACCGCGAACACGATCGCGTCCGACAGCTGGGAAGAAATATATGCCTTTGACAGATTCTCAATAACACCAAGTACGATGCCTCCGATCAGCGCTCCCGGGATCGACCCTATGCCGCCGAATACAGCCGCCGTAAACGCCTTGATGCCGGGCATCGAACCTGTATAGGGCGTCAGGGACGGATAAGCCGAACAGAGCAGCGCACCCGCGATGGCCGCCAGCGCTGAGCCGATGGCGAATGTCACAGCGATGGTCTTATTCACATCGATCCCCATCAGGGACGCCGCGCCACGATCCTCGGAAACCGCCAGCATAGCTTGCCCCATCTTCGTCTTATTGATAAATGCGGTCAGGGCGATCATGATAATAATACAGCTGATGATCGTAACAATTGCCGTAGACGATATAGTCAGATTCCCTCCTGCCAGCACCAGGTTTGGCAGACTGACCACTGAAGTAAACTGATGTGCGTTGGACCCGAAAATCAACAGGGCAACATTCTGCAGGAAATAACTGACGCCAATCGCTGTGATCAGAACAGCCAGAGAAGTCGCTTCACGAAGCGGCCGATATGCGATCCTCTCTACCGTTACGCCCAAAAGCGTACAGGCCAGGACGCCTGCGGCAATACCGATAAAAGGATTCAGGCCGAATGTACTGACCACTGTAAAAATAATGAAACTGCCTACCATGATCACATCGCCGTGGGCAAAATTCAACATTCTGGCGATTCCGTATACCATGGTATAACCCAGAGCAATGATCGCATAGACCGCTCCAAGGCTGACGCCGCTGATAAAATATGACAAAAAGCTCATGGACCTTCCACCTTCCCCCGATATTCTGCATCAAAGTATACCACAGAAACAAACAATACACAATCAATTTTGAAAGAATACAAACGATTGAAATAATCCAAAAGAGGAGCCGTCTTTTCTGACGACCCCTCCTCGGATCAGATGATTCTATCCGGATTCATTACTGAATTTCATATACGCCGTTTACAATCTTGGCAACGATCGGATCCTTCGTCGGTGCGCCGGAAGCGTCCCAGGTAATATTGGAACCGGTCAGCCCGTCAACAGAAATCTCAACCATCGCAGACTTCATCGCTTCGCAGATATCGGAAATACTCATATCCGGAGTGATGCCCGCAGTCTCTGCCGCCTTCTTGATAGCATACACAACGTCATAAGCATCCGCGCCGAACTGGTTGGGATCCTCACCATATGCCGCGACATAGTCAGCCGTAAACTTCTTGCTGCTTTCCTGCGTAGTGGCAAACGGAGTCAAAAGCATAACATCCTCAGCCAGGGAAGTATCAAAATTATCTACTGTCAGAATGCCGTCCATACCATCCACGCCAAAGAAGATCGGCGCGAAGCCCTTATCAGACGCCTGCTTCAAGACAATAGATGCCTCCTGATAATAGAACGGAAGAAATACAAGCTCTGCGCCTGCCTCGTTCATCTTATCAATCTGCACAGAGAAATCCGTCGCGCTGTCGGCTGTGAAAGCCTCCTCAGCCACGATTTCAAGTCCCTGATTCGCTGCCTCAGCTACAAAGGACTCACGGATGCCGGACGAATACTCGCTGGAACTGTCGTAGATAATCCCGATCTTTGTCGCCAGTCCCTTCTCACCCATGTAAATAGCAGCCGCGGTTCCCTGATCAGGATCAGAGAAGCAGATGCGGAATACATTGTCATGAGCGATACACTCCTCTGCAGAAGCAGACGGAGTCATCTGGAACATATTGTCAATGACGGTTTCCTCAGCTACAGCAATGCAGGGAGCCGTAGTAACGGAACCTACCAGCATCTGCATTCCCCAGTCCTTCAGGGTATTGTAAGCGTTCACGGAATTCTGCTCTACGTTGGCGTCGTCCTGTGAATTCAACTCGACCTGATAACCGTTGATGCCTCCGGCTTCATTGATCTCTTTCACAGCAAGCTCGGCACCGTTCCTTACCGCCAGGCCATAGGCGGAAGCGCCACCTGTAAACGGACCAATTACGCCAAGCTTCCATGTTCCGTCCGTGCTCGCCGCGCCGACTTCCGTCTCAGCCGCCGCTGTCGTATCACCCGCAGCCGCAGCAGTCGTCTCAGCAGCCGCTGCTGTGGTCTCAGAAGAAGCGGCCGTCGTCGTGGTACTTCCGGAACCGCCGCCACAGGCAGTCAGAGAAGCGGCCATCACAATAGCCATACCTAATGCTAATGCCTTTTTCATAATAGTTTCCTCCTCATTCTTTCTTTGCCGGACTGTTTCCGGCACGCACAATTGCGTTTTTTGTCAGTTTTTAAGGAACTATTTCCTCAAAAAACTTTCAACATTATAAATCCATTCTGTACAAATGTCAACGCTTTTCTTTTACAAACTTGTGATACGGCAGTGTGATAAAGCGGAACGGCTTTTGATGCTAATCCGACAAAAGAGCCGCCATCCCGAAATGTACGCACCAAAAATGTTCTCCAGGACAGCGGCTCTCATCCAAAACAATTCAACAATAAATAACTATTAAAACGATCTACCTGATATCATATATGCTGCCGACGGTGATCCCTTCCGGTTTTCCTTCAACGATCTTCACGCGCCGCGTTCCGCCGTTCATATCGAAATAATTGTCCTCCAGCCGCATATCGTCGTCCGCATTCAGGATCCGCACGCCCTTCGCGAAGCAGTCCGCGCTTACGACCAGCTCGTCGCCTTCCACCTTCACCTCAAATACCGGCTTATGGAAATGGAAATACTTCGGGAAACAGAAGAGCACCGTCTCCTGCGACACGATCTCGCCGTCCGCTTCCATCTGGTAGCTCACGTAATTCTCAAATACATCCGCATCCGGCAGTTCCACCTTGTCAAGCCATGTCGCCGACATGGGCGCCAGGGTCATCTCGCAGCTTTCCTCCCGAAGGATCCGGGCCGAAGCGTCCCGAAGCTGCCAGCGGACCGTCACCTTCCGCTCCGCGAGCGTCTCATTGTTCGCGCAGAGCCGGATGGATTTCTCATAGGCAAAGGGCTGGGTGTTCAGATTCAGCGTCTGGGTATGCATGCCCTCCTCCTCGCAGGACAAAAGGAGCGGCGCGAAGAACCGTTTCGCGCAGTACATGACGGCCTTCCAGCGGCCGAAATAATCCACCATGGCCCAGCTGGCCACCGGCCAGCAGTCGTTGAACTGCCAGATCACCGCGCCCATGCAGCGTCCCCGGTTCCGCCGGAAATGCTCCACGCCGTTGCGCATTGCCTCCGCCTGCATCAGCTGGGAGCCGTAGATGATCATGTCCAGGCTGGTCGGATACAGATAGGTCTGCTCCATATAGCGCATGATCGTACCGTTGCCGAAGGCGCAGCGCTGATGTTTCTCCATCACGTAGGAGAAAATGTTCCTGTCCTCCGGCTCCGTGAAGGTCTCCACAGTCTTTAGCGCCGGCAGGGATTCGAAGCCGAATTCCGACATATAGCGCGGGAAGAGCCTGCGGTAAGCGGAGAACGGCAGTCCGCCATGCCATACGCTCCAGTAATGGACGTCGCCCCGGTTCTCGTCATTGGGCTTGTCGAAGCCGCCGCCGCAGGACGGGCTCGCCGGCCAGTAATAGGTCTGCGGATCATATTTCTTCAGCACCTTCGGGATCAGGTACTCATACATTTTGATGTAATCGCTGTAGCGGATCGGATTGTCGCACCAAACCTTCTTCTCATCGGCGAGGAACAGCTCCATCTCGTTGTTGCCGCACCAGAGCCCCAGAGAGGCGTGGTGGCGGATCCGCTTCACATTGTCGATAAATTCCGCCGTGATATTCGCTTCGAAATCCTCCGTCAGGTCGTAGACGCAGCAGGCGAACATGAAATCCTGCCACACGACCAGTCCGCATTCATCGCAGGCGTCGAAGAAGAAATCATCCGGATAATAGCCGCCGCCCCAGACGCGCATCACGTTGAAATTGGCGTCCTTTGCCGCGGCGATAAACTTTCGGGTCTTCTCTGCGTCCACCCGGGCCACCAGGCTGTCCATCGGGATATAGTCCGCGCCCACGCCGAAGAACGGCATGCCGTTGACCTCGTGCGCAAAGGACTCGCCGTACTGGTCTTTGACCCGATGCATGGTCATGGTCCGCAGGCCGATACGGCGCTGCCAGGTGTCAAGGACGCGAACGTCTGCGTCGGACACGCTTCTTGTATCCGTCTGGCTGCCGGTTTCTGCGCGCCTGGCCCCTTTTCCGGCCTCTGCGCTCTCCAGCAGCTCCACTCGCACCGTATAAAGCGGCTGCGCGCCCAGACCGTTGGGCCACCAGAGCTGCGGATCCTCGATCACGATCTCCGACGGGCTGTCTGTATAAACCGTTTCACGGCCGTTCGGGTCTGTCAGAGTCACACGGTAAGTAAATGCAGCCGCTGTGGATACAGAAGCGTTCCCGACCGCAGCCGTGTCTTTTTCTGATTCGAGCGAAAGCACTGATTTGGCCATGGCAAGCGCTGTTCCATCTGTAGTCTTATCCGATTCGAGCGGTACCACTGCCCCGCCCACAGCTTTTGCCGCGCTGCGGGCCGCTGCCTCACAGGCACTCTCCGTCTCCACAGTCAGTTTAAGCCGCACCTTTCCGTCTTCATGCTTCTGCTCGATATAGACGCCGTCGATCCGCGCCTTCTCAATCCCCAGCAGACTCACCGGCCGGTAAAGTCCCGAGTCCGGGATCCGCGGCGCCCAGTCCCATCCGAACATGCAGTGGGCTTTCCTGAGCCGCGGCATACCCTTCATGCCGTTGGCGTCGCCTGGAATCGGATTCTCCTCATAGCTCTCAGCGATGAATTTCGTCGGGGAATGGAACACGATATGGAGTTCATTTCCGGCTGGTTTCAGAAGCCCCTTCACCGGGAATTCCCAGACCCGGTGCATATTCTTCGCCTCTCCCACTGCCTGACCGTTCAGCATGATCGTGGCCAGCGTGTCGATGCCGTCAAAATGCAGCAGCACCTCGTCGCAGCCCAACAGCTCCTCCGAAACGCCGAACACCGTGCGGTATTCGTAGTCCCGGTCGCTTAAGGGCAGCGTCTTAAGTTCGTTGTCCCGGTAGAACGGATCCTCGATCCGTCCATTCTTCAGAAGATCCAGAAAAACGCTTCCGGGCACCGCGGCGCTCAGATACTCGCCCACGCCGTATTCCCGCATCTGCCAGCCTTCATTCAGTAATTGTTTCTGCATAATTCTCTCTCCGTCCTGATATGTAATTATTTCATCCGGCACTGTATCCGTACATCTCTCCAGTGGGGTTTACATAAACGTTTATTCAACAATAGAAACCGACAGACAGTGTACCTTCTGTCCTGTCAGCTCAGCCGACCGCGCGTCCGGCCCCTGGCCGCCTGCATAGACAAATGCCTCGCCGGTATGAATATGGAAATGCCCCTCTTCATCGTAAAGCCCGAACGCCTCTCTCGGAAGCGGGAGCTCCACATCTTTCTCCTCACCGGGCGCGAGACGCACCTTGCGGATGCCTTTCAGCTGGGCATTAGGCGTGTCCTCACCGGGGATCTTCACATAGACCTGTACGGTTTCCGCACCCGCAACGGAGCCGGTGTTCTTTACCAGCGCATGGATTGTCACTGCGGCCTTTTTCTCAGTCAGGCAGTCATCCCCGACTGTTTCTGCAGAGCAGCGACCTCCAGACCTAACACCGTTTTCTACAGCTGCATTTCCACTGACGCTTTCCTGCCTGTCCGGGCAGCTCTCCGCCGCCGTCTCCGAACCATCCGCTGCCGTTTCCGAACTGCCCGCCGTCTCTGAACCATCCGCTGCTGTTTCCGCCCAAACCTTCTCATACGCGAAGCTCGTATACGACAGCCCGTACCCGAAGGGATACAGCGCCTCATTCTTCATATACCGGTAGGTCCGCCCCTTCATGCTGTAGTCTTCAAAATCCGGCAGCACGTCGTCTTTGTGGTAAAATGTCACCGGCAGCTTCCCTTCCGGACATTTCTCCCCGAACAGAATCTTCGCGATCGCCTTGCCGCCGCAGGCGCCCGGATACCACCCCTGCAGGATCGCCGGCACGCGCTCCTGGGCCCAGTCCACCGCCAGCGCGCTTCCGGACAGAAGCACGAGGATCACCGGCTTTCCGCTCGCGCCGGCCGCCTTAAGGACTTCCTCCTGCAGCCCCGGCAGGTTCAGATCGGGCTTGTCGCCGCTGCCGTACTCATTGTTGGCGTCGCCCTCCTCGCCCTCGATGCTGGCGTCGAGTCCCAGGCAGACCACGATTACGTCGCTGTTATCGCAGACCCCTTTTACCTCGCTCATCCGGTCGTTGGCCTCCGCCAGCCCGCTGGTACGGTCCTTATACAGATGGCAGCCTTCCGAATACATGACCCGGGCGCGATCGCCCACATAGTCCTGGATCCCTTCCAGAACCGTCCAGTAATGGGAAGCGGTTCCCTCGTAATTGCCCACCAGCGCCCTGCGGCTGTCCGCATTGGGACCGATCACGCCGATGGTCTTTATCTTCGAGAGATCCAGCGGCAGCAAGCTGCCTTCATTCTTCAGAAGCACCACGCAGCGGGCGGCCGCTTCTTCATTCAGCCGGCGCATCGGTTCGCTGTCCACTACTGTATAAGGGATCCGGTCGAAGGGATTCTCTTCCTTTCGGTCCAGCACGCCGAGCTTGATCCTTGTCGTAAAGAGCCTCTCGACCGCCTCGTCGATCCGCTTCTCCGACACCTTGCCTTCCTCCACGGCCTGCTTCAGGAAATAGAACATTTTCCCGCAGTTTAAGTCGCAGCCGTTCTCCATCGCCATCGCCGCCGCATCCTTGTAGGTCGCGGCGACATGATGGCCGTCGCAGATATCCTGGATCGCGCCGCAGTCGCTGACAAAATGGCCCTCAAATCCGAATTCGTCGCGGACGATCTCTTCGATCAGTTCGTGATTGGCGCAGCAGGGGACGCCGTTGACGCGGTTGTAGGCGCCCATGACCGCCTCCACATGACCTTCCTGAACGCAGGCCTTGAAGGCCGACAGATAGGTCTCATAGAGATCCTGCTTTCCTACGACCGCATTGAAGCCGTGCCTTACGCCCTCCGGGCCGCTGTGGACCGCCAGGTGCTTGGCGCAGGCCGCCGCCTTTAAGTATTTCTCATCGTGTCCCTGAATGCCTTTCACGAACCTTACGCCCATGCGGGAAGTCAGATACGGATCTTCCCCGAAGGTCTCATGACCTCTGCCCCATCTCGGATCCCGGAAAATGTTCACGTTCGGGGACCAGAAGGTCAGGCCTTTGTAGATGTCCGTGTCGTCCTTGGCCTGCTGGAGATTGAATTTGCCCCTGGCCTCCGTAGAGATCGCGTCGGCGATCTCTTCGATCAGATCCTCGTCAAATGTAGCCGCCAGACCGATGGACTGGGGAAATACCGTCGCCACGCCTGCTCTTGCCACGCCGTGAAGCGCCTCGTTCCACCAGTTGTACGCCTTAACGCCCAGCCGTTCGATCGCCGGGGCGTTGTAAAGCGTCTGGAATATCTTCTCCTCCAGCGTCATCTGACTGACGATCTCCCTGGCGCGCTTACGGTATTCCTCAAGCCGCCCATGGTTTTCGGTTAGATCCATATCCAGTTTCCTCCGTTGTCTCATTTTATCCTGCCGATGCAGATCCGTACTCTTTGTTCATGCTGCTCATACAGCTGATACGATCTGTTCTTTTGCCTCTGCAGCATGAAGCCTTTCGTTCTTGCCTCTGCAGCCTGTCCTGCAGCCATAAAAAGCAATAGGCTTTCATCTTCAGCCTCATCCGGCAGATAAGCGATCACTGGTTATCCGTAATGACCGCCCCGCCGCCGTCATACAGCCGCACCGGACCGTCCAGTTCCAGTTTTACCACAGTTGTCATCTCCGCGCAATCCTTTTCGGTCATATAGATCCACAAAATACCGGGGATCCCGTTCCAAGGCGCGCCGCCGTGAACGTCCATCCGCAGTTCCTTTCCGGAATGAAGGATAGCCGCCCTCTTCACCCGGTTCTTAAGTCCTTTGACGCAGAGCGCCTCCGCCGGACGGTTATGAACGAACAGATACAGCGTCTGCCCGTCCTCCGACAGGACGCTTCCGTCCCCATAATAATTGGCCGGAATCCCTGCCGCGGACTCATAGACCGCTTCCTCATTGGCACGGATCCACTCGCCAAGGCCCAGAAGCACCGCCTCCTGCCTGGGATCCACGGTTCCGTCCTCCATAGGCCCGATATCGAGAAGCATATTTCCGCCCATGCTTAAGCAGTCACAGAACATATGAATGATCTGCCGCAGGGACTTGTAGTGGTTGTCCCTGTGCTGATAGCCCCAGGAGGAATTGATCGTCGTACAGAACTCCCATACCCCCTTCGGACGGTTCACCGGGATCCCCTGCTCCGGCGTCAGATAATCGCCGTAGCCGGCGAACCGGTTGTTGATGATCAGGTCTTCATTGAAACTCTTCAGATAATCCTTAAACTCCGGCAGTCCCCACTGTTCGGCGTTCCGCTCCCAGTCTCCGTCAAACCACAGAAGATCCACTTTGCCGTAGTTCGACAGGATCTCCTTAAGCTGGTTCCGGTCAAACTGCAGAAACCTCTGCCACGCCTCCTTATCCTGCGTTCCGTCCTTCGGCGAACTGTAGCCGTTCACCGTGTTAAGATCTTCCGGCACCCGCCAGTCCGGGTAGACCGAAGCGTAATCCGGATGAGACCAGTCCAGAAGGGAATAGTAAACTCCCACCTTAAGCCCCGCCCTGCGGACGGCCGCGATATATTCGCCCAGAATATCCCGGCCCGCCGGAGACTTCTTCACAACGCTCAGATCACTGTATTTTGTATCAAACAGCGCCACACCGTCATGATGCTTGCTCGTCAGAACGCTGTAGCGCGCACCGCTCTTTTTGAACAGATCGGCCCATTTATCCGCGTCAAATTTTGACGCCGTGAACCCATCCAGCTGCTTCATATAGTCCTCATAAGAAATGGAGCCGTGATAGAAGGACCATGACTCCGACACGCCTTTCACGGCGTAGATCCCGTAGTGGATGAATATTCCTAATTTTGCCTTCTTAAACCAGTCCTGCATAGAAACCTCCTGTTCAACAGAACAGGCGATGCCTGAATGAAGCTTCCCGACATCGCCCGGTAAATCGTATCAATATGCGGGAATAAACGCACATAATGCGCTTCCCCCACCATAATACAATTGCGTCTGTACGCGGGAATCCGGCCGCAGCCGGAATACCCGCATACGATAACATATCTTGGATCAATCGCCGCCCAGACCGCTTCGGGCCGCGCCCTGTACGAATCTCTTCTGTACGAACGCGTACATGATCAGCAGCGGCAGCACCGTCAGCAGGGAGCAGGCAGAGATCATAGCCTGCTGTACGAACGGGTTAGTCGCATCGATGGTCGTCAGCCATGTCTCATTTGTCTGCGCCGCCGTAGTGATGTACCAGCGGATGTTGCCGGACAGGGAGGACAGGTTGTAGGCCAGATGGCTGGTATTCGGGTTCAGAAGGCTTGTGTAGTACGTATCCGTGTAGTTCCACAAGAAGCTCAGAACCGATACCGTCAGGATGGAACCGGACATACTCGGGATAACGATCGTGAAGAAGGTACGCAGGAAACCTGCGCCGTCCACGAACGCCGCCTCCTCGACAGAGATCGGAAGACCCCTGACCGCCTGGCGGAGGAAGTAAATGTACAGACCGCTCTTAAGGCCCATACCGGTTCCGGCCAGGATATACAGAGACACCGGTTTGCCGATCAGGTTGATGCCTGAACCGGTTCCGTTGATCAAACCGATAATTCCGAAGATATCGAAATTACGGAACGCAGCGTACTGCGCCAGCATGATCGCGTCGCTCGGCACAACGATGGTCAGGATCACGAAGAAGAACAGGATGCCGCTTCCCTTGAACTTCAGTCTCGCGAACGCGTAAGCCGCAAGTCCCGCGGAGATTACCTGCAGGGCTGTCAGCGCCACCGTCACCGGCAGGGTATACGCCAGACTCTTCCAGTAATTCATCAGGCTCTGGGACATGGACATGTCTATGAAGATCCTGGAAATATGCTGCGGGATCCACATGACCGATTTGTCGCCCAGCATAGCCGGCGCTGTGATCGCGCTCTTCAGAAGCGACCAGAGCGGCTTAATGACGATGAAGCCCAGGCAGATCAGGATCACATACCGGAAGAGCGACATGATAAAGTTCCGGATGATCTTCTGGATGTAATACTTGCTCAGTCGGCCTTTCTTTAAGTCTACCCAGAAGCTGATGCCGGCCGTTGTCTCCGCTTTCGCGCGCCGTTCCTGTCGGGTCATTCCCTTTTTAGTCATAGTAGAACACCCCCTTCGACACGATACCGCAGATGATGCCGATTGCTGCCAGCGTTCCTGCGAAGTAGATGAAGCTCATGGCTGCGCCGTAGCCGTAATAGGCCGCGTTGCCGTTGAACGTAATACTGCGGATGTAGCTTGAGAACGCAATCGTTGAATCACCATAAGCTACCTGCGCGTTCGCGAAGGACTCCGCAATGCTGTAGACCAGGCACACCAGAATGGTCGGGGAGACCATGGGCAGCGTGATCTTACAGAAAGTCTCGAACTGGGTGCAGCCTTCCATCTTCGCCACCTCATAGAGGGACGGAGAAATCGCCTGCAGACCGGCCAGGAACAGAAGCACCTGTACGCCGCATTTTGTCACCACATCGAAGATATTCTCTACGTAGCCCACTAACAGCGTAGTCAGCTGCTGCGGAATACCGGAATTGATGACCAGCTGCTCCAGCCATTCCATGTTCATAACTGCCTCTGCGGTCTCCGTTGTAAACTGTGCCTCAGCGGAGGACAGTGTCGGGGAAGCCACGCCCGTGGCCAGGATGATCGGGATCACGAAGATCGCACGGAAGAATCCTCTCCCCTTATACTCGCCGTTCAGCAGGATCGCGATGAACAGGCCCAGGAAGATCTGGAACGGTACTTCCTTGACCATGTTGGTAAAGGCCTCAACAAACATCCGGTTAAAGTTCGTATCAACTCCAAGAACCCACTTATAGTTCTCGGCTCCGATAAAGGATCCTGAAAACTTACCGTTTGTCAGCTGCATACTGCACAGCGAGTACCACAGGGTATTCACCATGGGCCTTAAGAAGAAGAAGATCAGACCAAACAGCCACGGAAGCAGGAAAATGACGCCCCACATCGCAGTCTTCTTGGAGAAATCCATTTTCTTATACCAGGAGAGAGCCGACGCATTACCGGATTTTTTCTTTTCTTTACTCATCTTAACTCCTCCTTTACTGTACCAGATACGAGAATGCCGGAACCGTGACGCCGTCAAGTGTTTCATCAAGATCGCTGTAGTTGAAGTACGCCTTCACTCCGTTGGAATACGTCACCACGCGGAGCTTGTCGTTGCGGTCTACGATCTCATGGTCCACGATCTTCGCGTCTTTCGTCTTATCATAGAAGTTCCGGTACTCGTTGTAATAGAATCCGATCTGGTCCTTCCAGTAAGAGTAATCGACCGCGAAATAGTGCTCCTGCTCCGTGCCGGTCAGCAGGGAACTGTTCTCGTACATCAGAGTGAACTTCGGCTGCGCGTTGCTCTCGATCGCATGCATGATGTTCAGGAATACATCGGTGCTCTCCCTGTTGGAGCTCTCCGCAGAATACTGGAGATGTCCGTCAAGCACCATGCCCATGAAGGGTACAGACGCGTCAAGCACTCTCATGCCGCTGTTCTCAACCGGAACATCCATGATATAATCGGCATAAGCGTAAGCGTCCACGATCGGATTGCTCAGCATCAGGGACATACCGTCCGCAAACTGCGAAACAGCATCCTTTATCATATCCGCACCTGTAGACGGAGACACCTCACCTTCGCCATAATTGGTACTGATAAAGGTATACAGATCTTCCGACGCCATGTTGCTCAATCCGGTCAGGCTGGAATAGGAGCCCTTCGCATTCAGAAGGTAAGAAGCCAGCGCGTTCGGGTTAATAATATAAACCGGGAACTTGTTCTCCTCGTCAATCTGATGCTTGACATGATCGAACTTGTATATCTGCGCCTTCTCATTGATGATGTTCCAGGCTACCAGCTCGTTGGAAAGCTTCGCCTTCGTATCCGCCGTCTGCAGAAGCAGGTTCGGATAGATCATCGTACCGATGGAATCCGCATAGGTCTTCAGGGCATTGAAATCACTGCTTCCGCCCAAGCCCGGTGCAAACTTGACCTTATTAGCCAGGGACCGCTGGTTGATACCTCCATTGACGATACCGCTGTAGATCAGCTTCACGTTCTTGACGCCCTGAGCAGTCACATCCTCCAGGATCTGCTTCGCCTGCTTAAAGGTCGTCAGCGCCTGCGTGCCGTCGTAGGGGATACCCAGCATATACTGGGTCTTGTCTGTCGTTCCGAGGAATTCCACAAAGAACGGCGGATCCGCTTCCTTCGTCTTCTCGGTCAGCACGCCTTTCCCTTCAAGATAATCCGCGTAGCACTGGGCCATCTGCACATATCCGGCATCCTTGCCCAGCCAGAAATAACGAAGAGTGATGTTCTCATCATAGACATCGGTGGATGCCTTGTACAGATTGAAGTCGCCGGAACTGCTCTTGGCACCGGAAGACATGATCTGCTGGGTCTGGATCTCGAAGCTCAGCTTCATCTTGCTGAAGGGCTCGGAATTATCCGTACCGCTCACATACGCATCAAGAGTCGCGACCTCAGCGCCTTCCTCAATCACTCCGAAAATGGTGTGCTCGGAAGTCTTCATGCCAAGTACCGGCAGCTGCATCAGGTTATTCAGACCGCTGTAAGTCTTGGAACCAACCAGTTTATCACCGCCGAAGTACTGAGCCTGATAATGGTATTCTTTGTTCTTTGTGCTGTCCAGATAAATCAGGGCTCCGCTTCCGTCCGGAATGAACATATATCCTTCTTCCGCATCGATCGTCGAGCTGGAATTCAGGAAATACGGCAGCAGCTGAATGTTGTTGATCGGGTTGTCCTTGCCGGTCTCGATCTTCGACGTATCCAGATTCACGATCAGCTCGTCGCCGTCCAGATAGTACTCAATCGGGATACGGATCTTTAAGTTGCTGGGATATTCATCGGCAGCAACCTCCCAGGTAGCCAGATCCTCGTACAGCAGTTCATCCGTATACTGGCCAACCTCATAGAAGATATTGTAGATTTCCTTCATGGCCAGAGTACCCAGTCTGTTCTGCGCACCGCCTTCGCCGCCGCCAAATCCGCGGATCCAGTCGCCGGAAGACAGCTGAGTATAACGGCTCTTTAAGATCTCCTGCTGGGAACTGCTTAAGTACTGTATCACATATTCCTGCATCCTCTCATCCGAGATACGGTAAGGGAAGTTCTTGTATGTAACGCTGTCGTCGCCCAGCGTGTAGACGATGCGCACGCCGTTATCCATAAGCTGATAGGACAGCTGGCCAAGGCTCGCGCACATACTGTAGGAGTCGTAGGTACTGGTGCTCCAGTAAAGCTTGTTGGCGTTCTTGGAGCCGGAGAAATACCGGACGATCAGGTCAGACTGCTCCGCGTTCGACAGGGCGCCCGCCATTCCTTCATCCTTCGCCATATTTGTGTCCTGGAAAATACCGGTGGCAGTTTCCAGCCAGCGGACGGTGCCGGTAGCGGGGTTTAAGAGCAGCTGCATCTTAGCGCTCTCTCCCACCTTCACGAAATCGGCTCCGCTCACATTGTCATAGGTCTGCGTCTCCCAGTAGCTTTCTGTCTCCTCCGTGGTGGTGGTGACTGCTTCTTCTCCGGAACCGCAGCCGCTAAGAAGGGTAAGGCAAAGAACGGATATTAAACCATACGATAAAACTCTGAATTTTCTCATCCTCTATGCCTCCTTTCTACAGCATCATGAACTCTCTGACAATCTGTACCCAGTCGTTTACAAACTGTCCGAGGAGTGTCGCAAACAGCATTGCCACAAAGCAGATGATCAGCAAAGCCACAGCCGACAACAGAAGCGTTCCCACGTTCTTCGTAAATGTGTACTGGTTCACCATCAGGGTGCCCACGAACATATAGAAGAAGAACAGCACGTAGGCCAGGATGAACAAAGCGCTTACCAGAGCGGCCTCATTCAGGCTTACGAAGTTCGAGAGCAGCGTCCCCAGCAGGTTCAGCCACAGCGCGGGATACAGGGAATATCCGACGACCTTGGTGATATGGACTGCTTTGCCTTTGCCGGACATGAGCACGCCCACCGCCCAGTTGCCCGCGATAAAGGCCACATAGGGAAGGATCGCGCTGCCCACGATCATCGGCACGTTCACATGTTCGATATCCACGAAGCTTACAAGGAAGCCCGTGTAGCGGTACTTGACCAGCATGACCCATCCGTACAGGATAATGACGATGATGGAGAATGCCAGCGAACCGTCGTCATAATACTTCACGTCGTCGAAGGCCTTGAACGGACTGGAAAGCACATATCCCGGCCACTCGAATACCGTGAACTTGAACTTCTTCCACGCTCTCCGAAGCTTCGTATCCTTGGGCTCGCCCTTACGGAACTTCTTGTAAAGCATCCAGGCGACGAGCAGAACGAGGATCGCGACGATGACGCCGACGATGATGCCGAAATGCTCATCCATCCATACGCCGCTTACCTGCTCATAAGCGCTGGAATAGTAAGACTGATCGGCGCCTTTGTAGAAGTTGTCAAGCGCCTTGTCATACTCTCCCGTACGCATCTGGTATTTGCCCAGGCCAAGGTTCGCGTAATAGAAGTTATTGTTGATGTCCAGCACCTGCTCCCAGTAACCGGCGGCCGTCTCATAATCATATTTGGACTGGGCCTCCAGCGCGGAATTGATCAGAGCGCCGTAAGTGGTAGGCGCAAAGACCTCCAGTGTCTGGAATACGATGTCGACTACCACGATCTTATTGTCCATGAAGCAGAAGGTAGACGGGGAACTTAAAAGTCCCTGCTTGTTGCCGCTTCCGCCCAGTTCGTACAGCAGATAGCCGTCCGCGCTGTAGACGAAGATCCTGGAGTAGTTGGAATCCAGAACCGCGAATCTTCCGTCATCCGCACATGCGATACTGACCAGGTTCGAAATGGATTTCTCACCTTCATAATCGCCGATCGGCGGATTGACGAAATCATGCTCCTGCATAACGTCCTTACCGGAGGAGTTCAGCTTCTTGATCGGATGCTCCGTCGTGGAATCCGCAACGCTTGCGAAGATGAACCCATCCTGATCGATAGCCAGGTCGCTGTAGGAAGTCGGCAGCCACAGTTCGCTTCTGGCCAGCTGCTCTTCCGTGGAGAACTGTCTCCAGAACAGATCCAATGCCGAATAAGTTACTTCCGTCGCACCGACATAGCGGTTGAAGTTGCCTTCCGGATCCAGCTCTGCGAAACCTTCGTAGCAGTTCTCAACCAGTACATAGATACGTCCCACGTTGTCCACGACAAGCCGTTTGGGACGGTAGGTCGTCGTCAGACCGATGCAGTGCGGATCGCCGATGGCGCGCACATACTGTCCGTTCTCATCGAACTCGATGATCTCCCCTTTATCCTTCTCACAGATGTAGATATGCTCATCTTCCGTGACAAAAATGCCTGTGGGAGCCGTGACCGCACTCTTTGTACCGTCTTCTCTTGTGTATTCTGTAATATAGCTTACATTCTCAAAGTTCTTATCGGTGATGACGATATAGCCGTTCAGTGCAAGATACAGCTTGTCATTCCGATAGAACACGGCAGATGCTGATGCCATGGAACTGAGTCCCAGGTCAGCGCCATAAATCGTCTGTTCCAATTCATACGCAACCGGAGCCTCTACGAGATTGCCCCAGATGTCATAAGAATAAGTATCTGCCGCATAGGACACCGTGCCAAATCCAAGGATGGCACATAATACGAGAGCAAGTACGCCTGCGCACTTTCTCCGGATCTTAACAGATATCTTCATACGCCACCTCTTATTCTTTCATGCCGGATGTTGCCATCGTAGATACTACGTTGTTCTGCATAATCAGGAACACGATAAGCGGTACGGCAAACATGATGACCGAGGACGCGGATGCGATGCCCTTGTAGGAAGCGCCTACGCCGGCGACGTTGCCGCTGGCCAGCTGGCCTACTACATAAGCGAAGCCTTTCTCAGCTTCCGCATAGATGAAGCTGGCGCCCGTGTTGGTCCAGAAGCTCTGGAACACCATGATAAATGCCGTAACCAGCGCCGGTTTCACCACCGGCATAACGATCGTAAAATGGATGCGGAAATATCCCGCTCCGTCGATCTGAGCCGCCTCAGTCAGGCTGTCCGGGATCTGCTCCATGAAGTTTCTCATCAGGTACAGACCCAGCGTGGACGCGAAACCCGGGATAATGATAGCCCACTGCGTATCCAGAAAGCCCAGACGGGCAATGGTTAAGAAGTTGGGGATCATCGTAACCGCTCCGTTGAACATCAGCGAATACACGATCAGCTGATTGAAGAACTTGGAGCCCGGGAAACGGAACTTGGCCAGCGGGAACGCGCACAGGGACGCGATGACGATATGTCCCACCGATCCGACTACAACCACGAACAGGGAGTTATAAAGGGATCTGGTTACCGGGACGACCGTATTGGCCAGGACGTTCACAAAGTCGCGGTAGTTGTTCATCGTCGGATTATGGACCAGGATCCTCGGCGGGAAAATGAACATCTCGTTCATCGGCTTCAGAGACTGGCTGATCATGAAAATGACCGGGAAGAAGAACGCGAAGCCCATGGCGAAAAGGAACAGGCCCAGGAGCACATTCCCCCAGAAACTTCTCTCCGACTTCTTGACTGATGGGGCAAAATCAAGCTTGGATTTCTTCTTTTTCAGATAATTCGCTCTGATCTTAGTAATGATATCCATAGTCACTTCTCCTTTCACCCATCAGGTTCCAACCTTGCTAAGCAGCTTCTGAATCAGCATGTTCGCAACGATCATCAGCAGGAACAGGACAAAAGCGATCGCGGACGCGTACCCCATCTCCATACGTATGGAACCATAGTCCATCAGATGGTTATAAATGGTATGTGTCGCGTAGTTGGGGCTCGGGAAACCGACAAGGCCGTCGCCGACGCTTCCTACGGAGAGGGAGCTGGTGATCGCCATGACGGCGCCGAACATCAGCTGGGGCTTCATGTTGGGAAGCGTGATGAACCACAGCTCCTGCCAGCGGTTCTTGATCCCGTCGATGGCGCCCGCCTCATACTGGGCGTCGTCAACGCCCTTAATGCCGGCGACGAAGGACAGGAAGCCTACGCCCATGCTGGTCCACAGGGAAGCCAGCACCACAACGACCATGACATAGTCGGAATCGGAAAGCCAGAGGATCGGCTCGCTGATAATTCCGAGGTTCTGCAAAAACGCGTTCAGATAGCCGTTGCTGTCGTTGGAGAAGATCTGCTGGAAGACGGAAAGCACCGCGCTGCCGGCCATACTCGGCGCGTAGAAGATCACGGTCAGAACCACGCCCAGCTTGTGGGGCAGCTCATTGATCATCCAGGCCAGCAGGAAGGACATGATATATCCGCCGGGGCCTACGATCACCGCGATGATCAGCGTATTTTTGATGGCAGTGATGAAAATGCTGTCGTCCAGGAACAGTTTCTTGTAGTTATTCAGTCCGATAAAATTGGCTTTCTCCAGGACGTTGAAGTCCGTAAAGCTGTACCAGATCGCGGTAAGGACCGGATATACTACGAATACAAAAAACAGGATCATAAAGGGGGCAATCATGATATAAAGCGGAACACTGCGCTTCATATCCCTGAGGGTCAGTTGCGCCCTTCTCTTCATAGAAATCTTATTCGCAGCCATGACTCCCCTCCTATTCTGCTGTGTTCAGACCGAACTCGGTACGCTTGCTGTCAATCTCGGCGTTGATCTCGTCAAGCTGGATATAAAGCGTATCGACCGGATCCACGTTATCGGTTACAACTGTGGTAAACGCGTTGCGGAGCACACGGCCTGTGATATATCCGCCGGGAACCTGGGGCTCCGCGCGGAGGTCATCGAGCAGGGAAAGAACAACCTGCTTGAACTCCTCGTTCAGGCTTCCGTTGGCGATCGCCTCGACATTGGCCACCGGGAACTCGGAAGCTTCACCGTTCTTAGCCTTCAGTTCGGTAGAATAATTAGCCTGCGTCTCTGCGTCTGTCCACCACTTCAGGAAATCCCACGCCTCATCCTTCATGCCGTCCTTCTCCACCGTTGTGGAAACGATGAAGCAGGTACTGATCATGCTGGCCGCGGTGTGATCCACGGTGCCGTCCGCCTTCACGGTGCCCGGCATCTTGGCGATGGACCACTTGCCGGCGATCTCCGGAGCAGACACGTTCAGCTGGTTTACATAGCTGTTGTAATCAACAACCGCCAGCGGAACTTCGCCGGTACGGAACCTGGTCACGAAGTTGATGGAGTAATTCAGGCCCTGCTTCGTATAATACTCGGTCCAGTACTTGAAGACCTCCATCAGTTCCACCTGATCCAGATTCGTGGCGGTGAAATCCTTATTATAAAGTTCATAGCCGTTCTGATACAGCATGGAAAGGAAGATGCTGTTCACAGGCACCGTCGTGGAACTGGTGCCGCCGCCCAGCGTCGTATATTCGTTGCTGCCCAGATAAACGGTCATATTGTCGGCTTCCAGATAAGGAATGATAGCGATCAGGTCATCCCATGTCTCCGGAACCTCCAGTCCCTTGGCCTCCAGAATATCCTTCCGGTAGATCGTCACCGGGAACGTGACCTGATCCGGAAGTCCGTAGACGCCGCCTTCATACTGAAGGAACGCCCTGGTATCCGCCGGGAACCGTTTGAAAATATCCTCAAAATCAGCAAACTGGGTCAGATCCAGCGCAGCGTTGCGGTACGCGAAGTTCACAGGCGTGCTGTAGCTGGACTGAAGCACAACGTCGGGACCGGATCCTGCGACCGTCGCGGGAAGAACCGTATCGCCGCCGACCATGCTGATATTCACATTGTACGGAGAATCAGCAAAGCTGGCGAGCACCATCTTCTGGATGATATCGTACTGCGCCCTCGCGTCTACCGCCACCCATACGGTCAGCGTCTTCTTATCCTTGGACTCGCCTTCGGAATGTACCTGGAAGTCGTTGGTAAAGGATCCGATAAACGCGTTAAAGTTATGGGCCAGTCCGGCGAAGAATCCGCCTTCCGCAGCGGGAAGCTTATAGCCGTCGCCGGTCACCATCAGGTAATCCAGTTCCAGCGGCAGGTTGTTCACGCTGGTAAGCCACTCAGCCAGAGCAGACAGTGCGTCATTGAAATCTCCCAGATACTTGGCCACGTCGTCCGGCTTCTTGATCAGCTTGACCATCGCGTTCATCATATCAACGACAGGGGAAGTCTTGTTGGCGGAATCCATACTCTCGCCGAAGGCTTCCACAACAGCGTTCAGTCTGGTGTATTCCTTCTCGAGTACTTCCGTCATACCAGGAACGTAAGTCGTAATCTGGTAATCACGGTACTCGTCCGGATCCGTTCCGGTAACCGCCGTCAGTTCACGGTAAAGAATATTCAGGTTGTCAACGCTTAAGCTGGCCATATCGACCGCATCCGCCAGATCGCCGAGAGTAGCCGTCATGGCGATGGTGTTCGCGCCTTCATTCAGATAGAAATAGTAGTCGCCCGCGTCGCCGCCCAGGTAACTGATCTGCCAGTCGGGACCGTAATAGAAATCGATCTGCGCCGCTTCCTCAAACGGAAGTTCTCCGTTCACGGTCAGATAACGCGCGGAATAGAAACCGCGGTTCAGATACTGTTTGAAACGGACGCCGATCTTATAGAGACCTGCCTTGGGGGCCTGCACCGTCCAGCTGATCCGCTGGCCCGCGCTCGCCCAGTTCTCTCCGCCTATCGTATTGTAAATGATATAGGAGGGATGATACGGCTGCGTCGCTACAGAAGTACGGTCGTTATTGGCCGAAAGGGAAGAACTGGACTTTAAGGACGCGTCTTCGGCCTGAACAATAAACGCGCCGTCCGGGATCTCGCTGCTTGCCACCTGGGAAGCGCTGCCCTGATAGGACGCGATATAATCGTTATAAGTCGGAACCGCCGATGCCGGCACCAGAGCGATCTCGGAAAGTCCCAGAGGAGCCTGCTTGGAAGTGAAAGTCAGCGTATTGCTTCCCTGATTAAGATAGAACATATAACTTCCAATCGTATCGCAGTCGTCCGACTCAAGATAAGCAACTCCCGGTCCTGCATCCTGCACCTGCGTAGGCGCCGCCTGGTTGCCGGAAGTGTTCATAAGCCAGTTCTTATTGTCATCTACCCAGAGCCGGGAGATGCTCATATCTTCACAATCATCAAATGGAATCTCGCCATTCACATATACATCGCGAAGTATGCTCTGTGTTCCGGTCGTATCCGGATAATAGGTGAGACGGATGTGATACAGTCCGGCCTCCGGCACATCAAACGCATATGTAACGGAGCCTTCATCCTGCGTCCACAGAACGCCGTTCGTCTCTGTAAGGCCTTCCATGTCCGTCTCGGAATAATCAGAAGCATTCAGCGCGACCGTCCCAGCCGAACCGGACGGATACGCCCCCTGATGGAGGGCCAGATAGTCATCATAAGTGACCGCGTCTGAATCTTCATAGCTCAAATTCTTCGCCAGCACATCCTCACGGGTCTGTGCGTATTCATCGCTGGACGCCAGCCTAAAGGCGACCACAGCGACTACGATCAATGCGACCAGGATGCATATGTTTCGAATGCGAGCACGCTGTTTTTTCTTTTTCACGCCATTAACCCTTTCTTTTCAAATAACATGCGGCCACGGCCCTACTGCCGTAGATTCCGTGGCCACATATTGAGATTAAGATTAAAGATGCAGTACTGCGTGTCTCTTCAGAGATTTATTTGAATCCCTGATCCTTCATAGCCTGATCGCCGGCCGCCTTGTAGGACTCGCCGCTGGATCTGGCGTCATCGCCATTGCCGATTACGTACATAGCGTTACGGTTCACTCTGACGATCGAGTTGGAATTCATGGAATGACCCCAATCGCAGACAACTCTGGAATGCAGCCAGTCATAAATCGCAACATCCTGCTCGGTGCTGAACGCACCTGCTGTGCCGGGAGTATATCCCATGTTCACGTAGGTTTCGCCGTTCTTCTCGGCTTCATACATCTTCAGTCTCGCCGCCGCGCCGTCAGCGCTGGTCAGATCAACGAAATCCTGTGCGATCTTGTGCAGAACGATGTCCGGAATGTCCTTCGCGCCTGCCGCACGATACTCTGCCTTCGGAACCAGAACGTCGGTCCAGATAGCCTGAGCCGTCTTATAGGTATCGCTCAGAGTCGTGTAATCGCCGCTGCAGGTCACATAATTCGGATCCCACGGCCACGGAACAATGCCCCAGTCGCCGATGCTGCTCTGCAGACCTTCCATCTGCCAAGCCTCGACCATGGTCATAACATGCGTTCCGGGATTACCAACTGCGCTCAGACCGTTCGTGCCGTAAGGCATGTCAGCGCCGATGGCGCCGGACTCCGCATCGATCTCAAGGCCAGTAAACGGAGCCGCAAGGCCTAACTGAAGCAGCTGCTTATAAAACTCCAGAGAGGAAGCATACGGCTCATCGGCCAGATGAATGTTGCCGTCGGAATCAACGGAAACAACGCCGTTGGCTGCCGGAGCCATGGCAACCCAGTGGTTGGGATGTACGCTGATCGGATAGGTTCCATCCGGAAGCTTGCTCTTAAGTTCAGTCAGATACTCGATGCAGTCATCATAACTCCACTTGCCCTGCTCGAACATATCGGTCGGCGTCGTATCCATACCGATGGAATCAAGATAGTCACGGCTGTAGGCCATAACGTAAACGCTGCCCATGTTGTCATAGGTCCAGCCATATGTATGGCCCGCCCATGTACCGGCTTCCTTATAGATAGAACCGATCTGCAGCTCATCAACCGTATCTGTGATATCAGCAAGATAATCTCTCAGACCCACGACGATATCATCGCCCTGGCAGAAGATGTCGGCATATGCCTCACCATTGGTGATGCCGGCCAGAATGGCGTCCATGGTGGTATAACCATCGTCGCCTTCAAGCTTGGTATACTCAAACTTGATGTTGTACTTCTCTTCAACCTGATGCGCCATATCCCACTTGGTGACATAGCTTGCATTCGCGCTGTTCTCTTCGTTCAGGTCACCGAAGATACCGCCGCTTACACGTACGGTCGCCCCCCCGAAGTCGTAAGTTTCTTCGGGTGCTGCTGTCTCCTCAGCCGCCGCTGCCGTGGTCTCTTCACCGGCTGCCGCTGCTGTGGTCTCCGCTGCCGCCGTAGTCTGCGCAGCCTGGGTCTCCGCCGGAGCCGCAGTTGTAGATGTGGTGCCGCCACCGCCGCCGCAGGCGACAAGGCTTCCGGCCATTGCTGCTGTAAGTGCTACAGCGCAAAGCTTCTTCATTGACTTTCTCATCAATAGTCCTCCTTTTTTATACGTTGTCGTATAGATTTATAGTCTCAGCCGCACCCACTTCCTAAGCCCGGCTGTAACTACCGTCAAAAGCAATAAACTGCTTCTTTTAATATATAACGGAATTGAACAATTTGTCAATGTATTTTTTCCATACAATTGCAAAAATTAGATACTATTCCCAATAATTTCGTTAATTTTTTATCAACCAAATATTCTCTGAACATTTTCTGAATCCCCGAAGCTGCCGCAAATATTCCCTCATTTAGGAAAATACTGTGGTATTTCAGGCTTTTCATGAATAATTATACAGGCTCAGCCATCGCAGATTTCCGCCGGACACTGCACTCTCATGCCTCTGAAAAGCGTCCGACCTATGTACTAAGCAGCTTCTCTGGCAGATTATTCACACTCTGCGCATATCCCAAGAAGCTCTATCTGCGCTCCTTCTTTCAGCATTCCGCCCACAAGCGGTTCTTTCGGCAGGCCGTCCGGATTTCTCTCCACATCCGCCAGATACCGGGGCTCGCCGGTCCGCAGGGATAGTTCGGCAATTTCATTCACGGCCGCCATGAATGGGAAACGGCGCTTCTCAACAGCTGTCTTCGGGCTGTCCGGCACTGCACCGGCATTTTCACCGGGCTTTCTGACCGTCACCGTATAGGAAAAACTTCTGCAGTCCGCCTCAACAGCGAGTTCGATCTCCTCTCCTTCCCGCCAGTGTTCCTTTCCAAGATCCAGTTCGCATACGGTGCGGTGACGGATCCTCCCGCCCGGGCGGAACAGGATCCGGACGGCGGTCTGGTGCTTCGCGCTGCACAGTTCGATCTGCAGAGACTTACCGTCCGCAAGGGCCAGGATACGCAGGCGCAGCGTGACACGGATCCTTCTGGCCGGTGCAAATACCCGCGCCAGACGGGCGTAGTCATAGGGCTCATGATCTTCCATGAGCAGACGGCCCGCCGACAGGCAGACGATGCGGCACCAGGAAGGCTGATAGAGGTTCCACCGGTCAAGAATGGTATCGTCAAAGAAAGACTCCCTGATCGCTCTGTCGCTTTCAATCACCGCTTCATCTGGAGCATTTTCACAGATATCCGTTCTGTTTCCATTCATCTCATTGATACCGATTGAAGAATGTATCGCAGCACAGTCACTCTGCACCTTTTCTGCAGCCGACTGTGTTCCTCCCAGCACCGGTACCGGGATCCTGGCGAACCAGATGTCCTCTTTATTTACGGAATAGGTTAAGCAGAGTTCCCCGTCCGGCCTGGGATTCCCCTCGCTGATCCCACGCATATACTGGGGACCCAGATCCTTGCAGAAACCCTCATAACGGATCGGCGGCACCTCTCCGTGGACGAGCCGCATATGATCAAAACGCAGTCCGTCGTCCGAGGTCACAACGCACATCGGGAAACGGTGCTGGGTCTCCAGCGTCGGATCATAGACCAGGGCGTACCGTCCGTCCGATGTATTCGCTCCCCATATCTTCTGCCCGCTCATGACGAGGCTCGGCGATTTCACCGGCGTCTCCCAGCTTTCTCCGCCGTCATGGCTCTCTGACACAAAGGAATGCTTCCACAGGCCCACCACATCCTTTTCGGAACGATGATACCAGCAAAACGCCTGATACGTCCCCCGCTCCGGATGTTTGATGCGGATCATCGGGTCTTGATCCCCGTTCTCCTCCGCCCACTGCTGAACCGCCAGCGGATTATTCAAAAGTTCCCGGCACGCGGTTTTAAACGGCTCGTCCCCGCTCTCCTCATAGATCGGATAGAGAAGCTGCTCTTCCTTCCACCCGCCCTGCCAGTTCACGCGGATAAAGAAAATCTCCCCCATATGTCCGTCCGGATAAAGCCTGCGTACTACCCGCCCGATACCATAGTTGTCCCAGTTGGTCATCCACATTTCCGGCGACCAGCCGTAGAAACCCAGCACCAGCATCACGCCGTTTTTCGCCTGATAGAATGCCATCCTCTGGTGCATGAACGCCGGCTTCGTACCGTCGAACACATGATGGAGACCTTTATAGTCCGTCACTTCGCACGCCGGGATCCGGTATTCCGGAAATGAGATCTGATAATCTCCCCACTCGCAACCGTCCGCGGAAGATGCCAATACCGACACTCCGGCTCCTCCATGCTCATCCTTCGGGTTCGTCAGATACTGGATATAGTATTTTCCCGCATACCAGCACAGGTCAGGCGCGTGCTTATAGGTGTGGCCGGTGCCGTCGTCCAGTTCCGGCTCCTCCCGGTTCGCCCGCGATACCTGATACAAATGTACTCCCTTCGCGTAAGGGATCTGCCCATGAAAATAATCGCAGTTTGGATGTATTTCTCCGATATATTTCGGTCCCATTGATGTCGTCTCCTTTAAAAAAACGCTGCGAGCCGGCTTTCTCAGCCGCGCAGGCAGCGTTCATCATTTATTCCTGCGTTTCAGCGCCTCATAGATATTATCCTCGTTATAGTCCGGAGCAAAGTCTCCCGCGATCCCGCATATCGCTTCAACCAGAGACAGCTTTTCGCCAAGCAGATCCGCTATCGCAGCCGGACTATTTCCCCGGCTGAGAGCGCGGCATATATGTTTAATAAGGCCTTTCTCCCGGCCTTCTTCTCGTCCTTCTTCTCGTCCTTCTTCTCGCCCCTCTTCATAACTTAACTGTTTCTCACTCTGCATATGACGTTCCAGATCAAACTCTTCTAAAATCATTTTCGTCACCTCCGCCCTGTGCTTTGAAAGAAATTCCGCTAAAACACCTTCCTGAATGCACTCTTTTACCGCCGCCTCCCTGTCTGAGAAAATCCAGGCGAACAGACTGGATTTATACTCTCTGTTTACATAGCTTTCTGCCATTCCACTACCCCCTTATTGTACCTCAAAATTGTGTTGTTTGTAAACAACCTGTAACAAAATAGTTGGAATTCGCCGGGATCTGCCGAACGAAAAACCAGATTACAGAATAGAAATGAACATATTTACTATAGCACATTCGGGGCGATACGGCAACCATGTTTTTTGACAGATCAATCTGTTTTTGACGGATACTCTATTTACACGCCGTAGTACTGATGGTATACTTTCACGTAGAAATGGACAATGCGGAACGGCTGGATGAGGCTCTTTCGCAGACGTCACCAATGCATCACACAATGAAAGCGAGGATACCATGGACAACGAACTTCGAATCCCGATCCCGGCGGTTTCTTTTGCTCCGCCGGTCTACGCCTGCCGCTATAACCCGAAGCCGTTCACATTGGACGGCGATCTGGACAAGGACTTCTGGAAGGACATTCCGTTCACAGAACCGTTTACGGACATCGAAGGCGATATCCGCCCAAAGCCGCGCTTTACGACCCGCGCCAAGATGACGTGGGATGATGAGAACCTGTATATCGGCGCGGTTCTGGAAGGCGATGAGATCTGGGCAAATGTAACCGAGCACGACGACGTGATCTTCCGGGACAACGATTTCGAGATCTTTATTGACACGGACTCGGATACACAGATCTATATCGAATATGAAATGAATGCGATGAATACCAACTGGGACCTTCTGCTGACTAAGGCCTACCGCGACATGGGAAAGCCGGTCAACAGCCTGGAGATCCGCGGCCTTCAAAGCGCTGTTAAGATCGACGGGACGCTGAATGCCCCCGGCCCGCAGAACCGCCGCTGGTCCGTGGAGGTCGTAATCCCCTTCTACACGCTGGCTGAATGCAATATGGCGAGCAAGAAGCCTGCGCGCGGCGATTATTACCGTGTCAATTTCTCCCGGGTACAGTGGAAAGTGGACATAACGGATGGTGCATTCCACAAGCGGCTCCGTCCCGGCACCGATACGCCTCTTCCAGAAGACAACTGGGTCTGGGTGCCCACCGGCGTGGTCAATATCCATTATCCGGAGCTGTGGAGCTTTGTCTTCTTCGCGGACGGGAACCAATCCGCAGATGATTTCACGATTCCCGAGGACGAAATCCGCAAATGGGAACTGCGAAAGCTTTACTATGCCCAGCAGGCCTATCTGGACACTCACGGCTGCTATACGGACAGCCTGGAAACACTGACATCGGTTCTTGCGGAGAACAGCCCCTGCGATGCCAATCGCACTGTCCTGGATCTGACCTATACCCTGTTCGTCACGCCTCATTCTTTCGAGATCACCTGTCCGACGGCAGACGGCCAGGGCGTGATCGCCGTCTTCTCTGACGGGCGAACGGAGATATTCGGATAGCCGTCATATGCCGACAGCGCATTCCCGGCCCGCCGATACCGCCAGGAAATACGAACAGAATTTCAAAAAAACACAGCGAGAGTGTCACTGGCATTCTACCCTCATGAAAATACGGCCAGAATGTCAGCCCTAATGGAAATACGGCCAGAACGTCTCCGGCACCCTGCCGCATGGAAATACGTATACAGAACGTCACCGGCGCCCTGCACTCTATAAAATGGGACCGTCCGTATCAGGCAGCACGCCTCCCCGGACCGTCCCATTTTTTATTGATATAAGATCTTCTTGATCGTGTTCTCCGCCAAACCGAACTGTTTCGCAAGCTCCTTCGTGGAGATGTTCTCCTTATAAGCTTCGCGGATCTGACGGTTGCGCCGTTCGTAATATTCCCTGGCGCCGTTGATGCTGCCCCACTTCGTCTTCTCATCCGTTCCCGGTATGTAGAGCAGTCCTCCCTGAAAATATCCCTGAAGGGTCTTTAACAGTTCCTCCGGTAATACCTCTGCTGCGTTCTGATATTTCATTCTGTCCTCCTTAATGATAGAAATGTAATGATCATTAAGTGCAGAAGCAGCAGTGCATATAGAACTTTCAACCCACGCAAAATCCTATATGCATGCTACTCTGCGTGGATAAAATACCCGTAATTCTTATATAGATAATTCATGTCTTCCCCTCCTTCTGCCATCCGGCCCATAGTCAGGCTTGTACACACTCTTTTTATTATAAAGTTTCATAAGGCAAATGACAAGCAGATAGTTTGTTTTAAAATAAATGTCCTCACGTCTGGTAATACTGCGCCTGCGCGTGCCAGAGCTTCGCGTAAAGCCCTTTCCGCTCTAAAAGCGCCTCATGGGTTCCCATCTCCGCAAGCCTTCCTTCGTCAAACACGAATACCCGATCGCAGAAACGGCAGCTGGACAGGCGGTGGGAAATGTAGACGGCTCCTTTTCCGCTGGTAAAACGGTCCATCCGCCGGTAGATATCCGCCTCCGCCACGGCGTCCAGCGCCGAGGTAGGCTCATCCAGTATCACGCAGGGGGCGTCCTTATAGAGGCAGCGGGCGATCGCCACTTTCTGGGATTCGCCGCCGGACAGTTCCACGCCGTCATCGGAATAATACTGGAACAGAAGCGTATCCAGTCCATCCTTAAGCTGCCGCAGCCGCTCTCCGAACCCGGCCTGCTCCAGGGCTGTTTTCACCCTTTCCGCAGAATAATCGCCGGTTGCGGCCACATTTTCCCCAAGCTTAAAGGAAAAGAGCTGGTAATCCTGGAATACGGTAGAGAAAAACCGCAGATAGTTCTCATAGTTATACTCCCGGATGTCCGTGCCGTTTAAGAGGATCCTCCCCTCCTGGGGATCGTAGAGACGGCAGAGCAGCTTGATCCATGTGCTCTTGCCGGAGCCGTTGCGGCCGACGACCGCGATCTTCTCACCCTTGCGGAAACTGCAGCTGATGCGGGAAAGACTGGGCGCGGCGGCTCCCGGATACGTAAATGTCACATTCTGAAACTCGAAGCGGTAATCGTTTCGGATCTCGTCGGTGACCGGCTTCGTCCCCTCCGCCGTGCGGTTGGGCAGTTCCAGATAGGCGAAATAGTCGTCCAGATAAGCGCCGTTCTGCAGAAACGCCCGGATCACATCGAAAAGTCCCGTGACGCCTCTCCCCAGCTGCGCCACCATACCGGTATAGCGCAGGATACTTCCGGGGCCGAACGCGCCGCAGACCGCCTTTAAGCCCACGAACAGATAGATCAGAAGGTCAAAGCTGCGGTCGATCAGCGTATCCGCCACTTCAAGCGGCCGGGCCGCAGACGTAAATGCCCCGTACCGCAGAATCATCCGGTCCGTAATCTCTCTAAGCCGCCTGAAAGCCAGCCCGCTTCCGCCGAAGATCCGAAGGTCTTTTCCGTTCTTATACCGGGCGCAGCAGGCGTCGGCGACGCCGTAGAATTGATTGATATCGTCCCTGTTGTCCTCTTCTCTCCGGTAAAGCAGCTTCTCGCGCCGGGCGGCCGACCACAGGGTGAACCAGGAACTGAACGCGAAGAGTCCGAGGAAAATGAGCGGCGCCTGCCAGCAGTTCAGAAACACCGCGAGCTTTCCGCCGGACACAGCCCTGGCGGAAAAGAATTCCGCTGCCAATGCCAGCGAGATGCCGATAGTGATAAGCGAACTGAGAAACGCCTGGAACTCTTCCATCAGCTGTACAATGCCGTGTTCATAGAGATGCAGAGCGATCTGCATCCGCCGGGAATTGATCTCCGGGTCGGAAAGCATGGCGTAATCCATGCCCCATGCCTTTAGCGCGACGCGGCCGTCCACCGCCTGCTTCATTTCCCTGTATTTCAGCACATCGTAGAACTGGCCGAGAAATCCGCACAGCTGCTGGGCCAGAAAATTAAACGCCACCAGAAGCACGGCCAGAACGGCGAGACGTTTCATCTGCGGCTGCGGCCCCGCAAGCCCGTTTAGTATCTCCGAAGACAGCAGGAGCCCGATATAAGGCTGAACGGCCCTAAGAACCGCCAGCGCGATCGCCGCCGGGAAGCAGGCCGGGCAGTCTTTTACCAGAACGCGGACGGCCTTTTTCAGGCTTTCCCCATGCATCTTTTTGAAAAGTCCTTTACACATCGCCGCACACCTCCCCTTCCAGTCCCGCTTCCTTCTGAAGATAATACCGGCTCTGCAGCCCGAACATCCAGGCGTAGGTTCCCCCCTGTGCCATCAGTTCCTCATGGGTTCCTTCCTCTGTGATCCTGCCGTTCTCCATCAGAAGGATCCGGTCGCAGAAGCGGGTGCTGGCCAGCCTGTGGGAAATGAAAACCGTCGTCTTATCGGCGGACAGGCGGTGGTAATTCTCATAGAGTTCGCTCTCGATCAGCGGATCCAGCGCCGACGTGGGCTCGTCCAGAACCAGTATCGGTGCCTGCTTATACAGCGCCCTGGACAGCATCAGCCTCTGTTCCTCCCCGCCGGAGAACTCCGCCGCGCCGTCAATATAACTGAGTCCGGCCATCGTATCCAGCTGCCCCGGCGTTTTTTCCACACGTTCACCCATGCCGGACCAGTCAAGAGCCTCCCACAAGCGCTTCTCATCCGCGCCTCCATTCAGAACCAGGTTGTCCCGCAGGGAAAACGGCAGTAACTCCGTATCCTGGAACACGGCGGAAAATGCCTGAAACCAGGAGCTTTTCGTGTAGCGCCTGCGGTCCACGCCGTCGATCAGGATCTTCCCTTCCGTAGGCTCATAGAAACCGCAGAGCAATTTGATAAATGTGGTTTTTCCGGCGCCGTTTAAGCCCACCAAAGCCAGATTCTCTCCCGGCCTTAACGTCAGATTCAGTCCGTGAAGCACCGCGTCCTCCGCGCCGCGGTATCGGAAGGTCACGTCGGAAAATGTGATCTCGGGGATATGGCCGTCGGGGATAACCAGATCCTCTTCACATCCGGCGGGTGCCTGTGTCTTCTTTCCCGGATCGTCCTGCGGCAGATTCCCTAAGTCTGCATCTGCCAGAGCCGCCGAGCCGGGCTGCAGCCTCTCCCGAAAGGCGCGGTCCTCCCCGATCTGCAGCAGCGTCTGGTGCAGTCCGGATACACAGTCCGCGATGGAATTGCAGTACCCGGCAAAGGCGGTCAGGATCCCGAAATAAAGCACGAACTGAGCAGCCGAAAGCTGTCCCCGGCAGACGCCTCCGATCAGGTACAGATACGCGACTCCCTCGCAGAGCATCTGCCCCAGTCTCGCGCTGCTTCCCGATATATAATAGTTCATCTGCTGAAAGACAGTCTTTTTCATCCGCTTTTTCAGCGCCTTTTCGTAAAGCTCTGCAAGCCATCCGGGCATATCGTAGAGGTGGACGTCCTTGGAGACGTCAAAGGAAGCAACGTTCCTGCACAGATAAACCATCTGGTTGTCCAGATCCCACAGTTCCTGCCGGTGAGCGGCGTCCCAGCGGTTGCATTTCATGCTTACCACCAGATGAAACGCCGAGCAGGCCGCCGCCAGGATCACAAGCCACGGCGTCAGGCCCGAAAGCATCCCCGCATACATCACAAGGGCGATCACGGCGCAGGCTGTCTCCGCGAAACGCCCGCCTAAAAGCGTGTAGGCATCATTCCACATGGACCGGTTCAGCAGCTGCCAGTACTCCGTCTCGAACTCGGAATCTTCGATCGTCTCATAGTCCGCCTGCAGCGCCAGCCGGTGAATCTCCATGGAGCCGTCAAACCCGATCCGCTCTTTCTTCAGAATCTTTATATTCTCCATCCAGCTCCCACAGCCACTCAGCAGGACCATGCCGCCGCCCAGCAGCGCCAGATGGGTCAGTATCACGGGGATTGCCGTCCGGGAGGAAATATCATCCACCAGCACCGACGGCAGATAGACGCCAAGCAGGGAAATGCCCAGACTCACCGGGATCCCCAGAAAAGTAAGCATAACAAAGCCCGGCGACTGATCCCAAAGCCGCCGGACGCCAAAGAGCAGGTTGTCGATACTTTTATGCTTGTTCATATGCCCTCCGCTTATACAGAATAAACTCCCGAAATCTCCGGGTCACATTTTATTATAAAGTTTCACGGGGCCGATGGCAAGCAGATAGTTTGTTTTAAAAAACGCGGAAATCCGCATTATTTATGATTACAGGAAATTCACAGGGATGATTCTGTCCGCTCCCCGAAGAGCTATAAGCTTATCGTACAGGCAGACAACTCCGCCCGGCCCGCGCTTTACGCCCGGAATCTTATCCAGCAGGTCGAAGGCTTCCACGTCCTTTTTCCGCGGATCAGCGTGCTTTTTCATTTCAATCGGATACAGAATACCATTTTCTTCGATCAGAAGATCGATCTCATTCATGTCCTTGTCGCGGTAAAAATACAGCGGAAGCTCCAAAATCCCCCGATTGTAGTAACTCTTCACAATCTCAGATAACACAAAACTTTCAAAAAACGCTCCCGCCATCGCGCCGTTTTTCAGGACGTCCGGCGTGTTCCATCTGGTCAGATAAGCGGCAAGTCCCGTGTCAAGGAAATACAGTTTCGGCGTTTTGACCGCTCTCTTCGTAATGTTATTCGAATAGGGAGGAAGAAGGTACACAAGATTGGATGCCACGAGGATCGAAAGCCACCTTTCGGCAGTGGGCTGACTGACGCCGACATCCCTTGCCAAAGACGACAGATTTAAAAGCTGCCCCGTGGAAGCCGCGGCTGCCACCATGAATCTTGTAAATTTTACGGTATCCCCGATCTCCGACAGTTCCCGAACGTCACGTTCGATGTAGGTACGTACATACGCGCCGTAAAACATCTGCCAGTTGAAATCAGGATTGTCATGTAATTCCGGCATACACCCCCTGTGAATCGTATTCCATACCTCGTCGTAGGAAATACTCGCCGTGTGCAGTCTTCTCTGCGAAAAATATTCCTCTGTGGGCAGGAACGGAACATCGAACGCAATCCCGTGGGATTCACGCAGAGAGAAGCCGAGCAGTGTGACAAGCCCAATGCGTCCGGCCAGGGATTCGCTTACTCCCTTCATCATTCTGAACTGCTGAGAGCCGCACAGAAAGAACTGCCCCTTTTTCCGCTCCCGGTCAAGAAACAGCTTGATCTGTTCAAATAAAGCCGGCGCCTTTTGAATTTCATCCACAAACACAGGAGGCGGATTATCCTTAAAAAAAGTTCCGCTTTCCTCCTCAGCGCTTGCACGGAGTATGGGATCGTCCAATGCGGCGTAATTCATTCCGCTGGTCAGTCTCTCCAGCATGGTGGTCTTGCCGACCTGTCTTGGTCCCGCAACAAGCACTGCGCCAAACATCCGCGCCAGCTCCTGCACAGTTCTTTCTGCGTGTCTATTGATATACACAATACAGTACTCCTTCGGCTAATTTAATATTTGATATTATTATAGCCGAAATTATCGCGTTTATCAACCTATTTCATCAAAAATAACTCCGTTCTCTCACGCTAAGCATTCACGCATAAATAATGTGCAGAATCGACCACCTTTCGCGCGTTAATACCTAAAATGTACGCAAAATGCCGGCCCCGCGGGATTTATGTCCGATCGCCCGCAAGGGCCGGCAGCTTGGTCAGTTTCTGTATCCGATCCTGATCCTAGTATATTTTCACGTCCTTTAAGAATACCTCTCCCCTGGCCGCCGTCACCCGGACGCGCAGCCGGTCGATCCTATCCGCGCTGTCATCCAGAAGGCGGTTCTGCTCCGCGAACGGATCCGTGAGCGTGCAGATCTTCCTGTGGCCGATCGTCGTACCCTGATACAGCGGGAACTGGCTTTCGCTGGTAAACATGGCCTCGATGCGGAAATTCTCCACGCGCTGGCCCTTCGCGATGTCTTCCTCCAGCACCACATGCTTCACACGGGACACCGGATGCGCCAATGTGACCAAGTACTCCGGCTGGGTCGGATAGCCGTTATCCGGCTTCTCCACCTTCGCCTCGACAGGCGTTCCGAATTCCTGCTGCAGCAGATCGCCGAACTCCTTCAAGCGTTTTACATCCCGATCATCCATCCGTCCGCGGCGGTCCGGCGGAATATTTAAGTTCAGGCAGGCGTTTCCGCCAACGGAGGCCTTATAGATCCGAAACAGCTCCGGAAGAGACTTGGGATCCTCGTTCTCGTGCCAGAACCAGCCTTTCCGTATGGAGGTATCCACCTCTGCGGGAACGTAAGCCAGTCCCTTGGAGTACAGGATACTGCTCATACCGCCCAGATACTGGTCCGTATTATACAGATAGCCCAGATCGCCCTCGTCCGCCATCGGTCCCGGTCCGGTCTGCCGCTGCGCCAGCGTACAGAGCTCGCCAGGCACGACGGCCCATTCGGAAATACGTCCGTTGCCCGCCTCGTTGCCGCACCAGCGGACATCCGGCCCCTTGTCATAGAAGATCACGGCGCCGGGCTGATACTTACGGATCAGTTCCACATATCTCGGGAAATCGTAGACCTGCTTTTTGCCGTTTGGGCCTTCCCCGCAGGCGCCGTCGAACCAGACGCAGAACAGATCGCCGTAGCCGGTCAGAAGCTCCGTGAGCTGATTGCAGTAATAGTCGTTATACTCCGGTGTGCCGTAGTAAGCGCTGTTGCGGTCCCACGGCGACAGATAGACGCCGAAGCGGATACCGCCCTTTTGGCAAGCTCTGGCCGCCTCGCCGACCACATCGACGGGAACCGGGGAATTCTTCACACAGTGCTCTGTGTACTTGGACGGCCACAGACAGAAGCCGTCGTGATGCTTCGCCGTTAGGATCAGGCCCTTCATGCCGGCCTGCTTCACCGTCTCCACCCACTGATCGCAGTCCAGATCAGACGGTGTGAACAGCCGCTCGCTCTCCGTCCCGTCGCCCCATTCCCGGTCCGTAAATGTATTCATGCCGAAATGAACGAACGCGTAAAACCCGATGTCAAACCAGTCCAACTGCCGTTTCGACGGAGCGACCGCCGCGGCCTCCTTCAGAAATGATATCATCGTTTCCACCCTTCTCCTGCCTCTGAACTGTTCTCTGCAGTTGTGGTAGCTCTACCTTACTAACCGGGTCTTTTACACCACCCGCAAACTACAGTCCTGTCTCCCTATAACCAATACTAGTCTACCCTTTAATCTGTCTGCATCAACGATATATTATCTGCCTACACCAAAATTTCAGACTACTTACGACAGTAACGAACAGCAGGTTTTCATCATGTATCGACCAGATCTCGCAGCTACACATAAGACCCTTGATCGAATCACGCCTCCGCGCTCAAAATCCGGTACAGCATATCCGCCAGCCCCACATTGTAGCCGGCGTCGCCGTAGACCGACTTCGCGCCGCCCTCCAGCACCATGGCTAACGGCAGGCGTCCGGCCACAAGACCGATCTCCTCCGCAAGAACCTTATACTCCTCGCCGAAATCGTGCAGCAGCGGCTTCAGATTCGGGATCGCCGCCATCGTTCGGGCCAGCGTGGCATCTTTTAAGTCTTCCGGCTTCTTCACCACCACATAGAGCGGCTGCGTCAGCGCGGCGAAATCAGCGCTCTTCTCATACAGTTCGTTCAAAATATGCTCCGTCGGTTCTCTTGTGACCTCCAGCCATACAAGAAGCGCCCTGCCGTCTCCGGACAGATCCTTAAGGCGCACATCTCTGCCGTCCATCGTCTTAAGTCCCAAATCGCGGACTTCGTACTCAGTCCGCAGGGCCGTCGGCGAGATCTCCCGCAGGCTCAGTTCCAGTTCGCGGCGTTCCCCGTCCTTCAGCTCAAAGGTCATGAATTTCACCAGCTGGCTGCCGTCCGCACGGCGGTTGCTGGTCAGCGCACGGTAAATGCCCGGCTCCAGATCCAGATAGACTTCATTCTTCTGAAGCTCCTCAAAATGATCCCACATGCCCACGCGGACATAATGATCTTCCTCGAAACGGTCCAGCGAATAATGAGCCCAGTCAGTCAGATGCAGGGATTCGCTTCCGCTTATCGTAAGCCCCGCCTTCTTCGGACTGCCCGGCTGCGTCGGCACAAATACGCCGTCCCGGTAATATTCCAGACTGCGGTCGATCATACGGACCCTCGCCGGGATTCCCAAAGCCCGGTACAGGATAACGCAGAAAACCTTCTTCGACATGACGCTCGCGATGCCGCCCCTAAGGCACGCTGCAGGCGAGGTAACCAGATCCTCATACTCCTGATCGGGAACCGAATGGATCCACAGATCCGCCAGCGCCGGCAATATGGACGGATCCTTTCGGATCGCTTCCTTCTGTTCCGCGCTCACGTGTTCCGCCAGGAACCGTCTGCATGGCCGGATCATCTCGTTGGCCACCCTTGGATTTACCAGGAAATGATAGAATACCCCGCCCGGCATACTCCCCGCATAGGGCGCGGCCATTTCACAGCACTCTTTCAGAATGTCCGCCTTAATATCCCACAGATCCTTTTCCCGAAGCGCCCGCAGCACTTCCAGCTTCCAGCTGCCCGGCTTTCTCTCTTCCGGCTCTCCGTGGCGCCCCCTGAACCATCCGGCGTATTCTGAAGCATCCGCTTTCGCGTCGCGTCGCTCCTGGGCAGCCAGACAGTCGGATTCCCAGGTTAGGAAATCAAGGATCTCGGACATATTTCCAAGGGATCTGTGCAGAAGCTCATCCAGTTCCGCACGCTCCGCCTCCGGGAACCGCTTAAGAACCGTCTCCGCCTTGTCCCGGTCATAGAACGCTTCCTTCTTCCGGGCGCGGTATTTGGCGGCTTCCTGGTTGCGGGCCAGACCGATGGTCTTCTGCTCATCCGTCAATGTATCGTCGTTAATATTGCCTACCTTCGGGGCATAGAATTCCAGATCCTCGAATCCATCCGTACACCGGGGACCGTCGTGCAGGACAACTACGGCTTCCGCCTCCTGTCCTGCCGCAAGACCGATCATGGAGACTTTTGTCTCGCCATACAACACGGCATGGCAGGTCCGCCCGGTTTCCAAAGCTTCTGCCCCGTACATGATGTCGATCCGCCCCGCTTCCGAAGCTTCCGTCCGCTGTGCGCGGCTGGACGACTCGTCTTCCGCCGACGCCGTCACATACAGATCCCCATAGCCGGTCAGCATCCGGACGGTTCCACAGTCCGGTGAATCGGCCCCTGCGGTCTTAAGGAACGCAATCGGACGCAGCTCGCCGGCGTTCACCACCTGGCATTCCACCTTCGCATCCGGCACAGGGCGTCCATTCTCATCCTCCACGCGGATCGTCAGATAAGTCGTATAAGCATACCGTTCCAGATGATTTAGGATCCGGCTCATGCCCTTTCTTCCCAGCACCGGATCCAGCGGTTCATCCGGTCCGAACCATCTGGAATGCAGAAGCATGGCGCGGGAAGCCGGTCCGATAAACCAGCCGTAGTTGAGCCGTTCTTCCGGCTCACACGCGCCAAAGAAGATCCATTTTCCATCGCACCAGGCCTCCACCCACGCGTGATTATCGTCACAATGGGTCCAAAGCGGCGCGTAGACCTGCCGGGCCGGAATGCCGATGCTGCGCAGAATGGAAACCGCGAAGGTCGATTCCTCGCCACAGCGGCCTGTGGCCGTCGAATACATGGTTCTGGCGTTCTGGGTGCGTCCGTCGGTGGAACGGTAGGTTCCCTCCTGGGCGCACCAGTAATTGATCTCGACGACCGTCTTCTCCATGCTTTCCGGAACCGCGCGGCCGATTACTTTTTCATAGAAAAACGGACGCAGATCCACGATATCCTCGTTATTCACACGGTGATGCAGGACATAATTGGCAAACAGACGCTCCGGGACTTTGCCCGCGAAGGGCCCCTGCTTCCACAGAAACACGCCGTGCCGGGCGTACGTCAGGAAAAGCTGTGCCGGATAATCCAGAAGGTCGCTTATGGGCATGGCGCTGTAGAGAAACTGCAGCGCCTCCGCCTCATCAGCGGTACATCCGCCGAGGGCATCCAGGATCTCCTGTTTCTTTTCCCGAAGCAGCGGAAGGCGGATCGCCCCCAGACCGCCGGAAATAAGCGTCAGCGGCTGATCTGGCCCGGCCAACGCTTTCTCCAGTTTTCCGATCTCGTCGTCGATCAGCACCATCTGCCGGTCAAAGCCCTGTCTGATCTCCCGCATATATTCATTCGAAAACATCACAAAACCTCCGAAACTGTTATATCTGTCTCACCGCAGCTCGCGGTACAGCGTATCCAGAAGCACGCCGGTGCCGTCGCACTTGTGCTCCCAGTAGAAGATCCCGCCGTACCCCTTCTCTTTCACATACGCCGCTTTTGCCGCCAGGGACCTGGGGTTATCGTAGGACAGGAACGTGGAGCCGTTGAACAGATACGGTGCCTGGGCCTCGTCGTCCCAGTACTCCACATAGCCGTTCTTATTCACATAATCCTTCACAAGCGGCTCATAATCCGGGCCGTAGCCGCCGCCCTTGGGACAGAGCACCAGGAGACCATGGTTCTCATTGTCCTCCAGATCCGTCCATTTGCGGGAATAGAAGGCGGCGCCCATCAGCAGCCGGTCCGCCGGAACGCCCCTTGACTCGAAGAGCGCCAGCGCCTGGGCGCAGCTGTTGGAAAATACGTCGCCCCGGTTGGAATACAGCGCCGTATGATGCCCCGCCAGCGCGTGGAAGCCGCATTTCAGGTCGTAGGTCATCACATTGATATAGTCCAGATACTCCATAAGCTCGGGGAGTTCCACGCAGTTCACATAGTAAAGATCCGCGCCCGCCGCGATGGTCAGATAATACTTCCGCCCGCCGCCGATACCGTCCAGGCACTTACGGATCTCCGCGCACAGCAGCGTAAAGTTATGCCGGTCGTCCGGCGACACCTTGCTCCCGTTGGAGGGGACGCAGGGATACTCCCAGTCCAGATCCACGCCGTCCAGGTCATAGCGCACCGTCACGTCCGCCAGGGCCGCGGCCGCGGTTCTGCGGAGTTTCTCATCCGCGCAGCATCGTGTAAATGCGTCCCGGTCCGCCTGGACCATGGAAAGGATGATCCGCAGGTCCGGGTTCCATTTGCGGATCTGAGGGATCATTTCCAGCTTATCGATCCGTCCCTGCACCGTGACGCTGCCGTCCCGGTGCAACTGGCCGAACGCCAGATTGATGCCGGTCAGCTTCTTCGCGTCGCTCTCCGTGAAAGCGCCGCTTCCTACATAGCCGATGATCTCATTTTTCATAATCGGATTCTCCTGTCTGCCGCCGTGATCCGGCGGCCGCATATTATATTATCCATTTTTCGCCTGACACTGTTTGCAGCGCAATTTCAATATACAAACATAGCCAAACTTATCAAAGTCAAATATAAACCGCAGGCAGTCTCAGGTACGCTCTCATCTACTTCGATGACTTTCTCAGCAGATCCGCATACCAGTAGAACACCTCCGCCACCTTCTCCAGATCGCTCTGCTTGCTGTTTTCCAGCCACTGCTTCTTATAATGGTACAGGCAGTTCTCCAGCCGTTCCGCCAGCGCGAAACCGTCCTGGCCTTCTGCGGCCTTTCCATCCTTCATACAGGCCAGGTACACGCCCACGTCATTAAAGATCCGCATGGCGTCGATCGCCGAAAGGGTGACCGCCACGATGCCCCGCCGGCTGCTGTCCATACTGCGGCTGATCACGCGAAGCCATTCTTCCATCTGGCCCAGCTTCGCGTTGCTTGCGGGCACCTTTCCCATATCCTCCTGATAGAACAGTTCTTCCAGCTTCTCGCGCGGAAAGCCCTTCTGGGTATGCTCTTTCAGCTTCACCGCGTTGTGCCAGGAGAAGCGCATCTCATCGGAAATTTCCTTTAAGCAGGCCACAAGTTCACCGCTCCGATCGGTAAACTCCAGCTCCGAGATCTGCTTATTGATCTCCTCAAATTCCGGCGCTTCGCCGCTCCAGGCGAACACTGCGCCGTAGATCATCCCTGGAATGGAGAATACCGGATGGTTGACATGGCCGAAATCGCCCCAGTCGGTATTCAGCATGCCGACCGCGCCGTGCTTCTTCGCGTAGCCGATCATGGTCTTCACGTTGTAATAGCTGTTGGACAGGATATTGACCCAGGTGTTCCAGCCGCAGACGCCGGGGCATACATACTGAACGACCCCCGCTTCCGCGAGAACCTGCGTCTCGTATTCCCTCTGGGTCGGGCTGTAGCCCCAGTTTAAGCAGATTACATCCTTCGGAATGCGGTCTGCCTGCTCCGGATGGCGGCAGATGATGTCACCCCAGAACATGGGCTCTTTCCCGGCTTTCTTAAGGAAATCAAACAGCTCACAGATATAATCCACATACAGGGTGCCGACGCCTTTCTCGTCCGCCAGGGCCTTGCTTCTGCCCTTGCCCAGAGCGAATGTCTCGTCCGCGCAGATATTGAATTTGTTCGTGCGGAACAGGGACATATACTCCGTGATCATTTCCTTGATCAGCTTTATGGAATCCGGGTCGGACACATTCACCGTGTGCAGCGCCATCCGGTCCTCGAAGGAGAAGGGCCTGCCGGCGCTGTCGGGCAGCTCGCAGAGATGCTCATAGGTTCTGGAGCTCAACAGCTTATGCAGATGGCCGAAGGTCGCCAGGGACGGCACCAGTTCGATCCCTCTCTCATAGCAGTAATCGTCCAGCTCCATGATCTCCTCGGCCGTCAGCGGCGTGTCGTCCCGCCACAGCTCCGAGATGCCGCGGAACAGATAGGTATGCTCCACATTCAGCTGCAGCTGGTTCAGCTTATAAAACGCCATCGTGTCGGCCATCTTTTTCAGATTCTCAAGGGTCTGGATGCGGCCCCTGGTCGCGTCATGGTAGAAGCCCCTGGCTTTCAGCATCGGCTCGTCGTCGATCTTCACACAGGGCAGCAGACCGGCGTATTGACGCACGATCTGGCGCAGGGTGGCAACCGCGTAGCCGACGGCCGCATTGCTTCCGCCGCAGAGGACGGCGCCGGTTTCCGTAATTTCCATGCGATAGGCCTGTTCGGCAAGGGCGGCGTCCGTTTTCAGAAGGATGTCTCCCTTCCGGGCGGCGCCGCGCACAATGGCCAGATTCAGTCCGGCCCACTCACGGATCTCTTCCTTCAGCATCCGGGCGTACACCATGGTACCTGCCGGGCAGGAACCGTCGATTGCGATCATGGTTCCGAGATTCAGCTTCAAAGTTCCTTCCTTCGTCACTACCTGCTTGGGTGTCGGCAGCAAAATCATACTCATACTCTCCTTTTTGATGCGGCGACCGGTTACGGCCGTATCCTTAAGATGTCTTTGCCGGGCCAGCCGGCAGCCTCATGCTCCCACTTTTAAACTCGTTGTAAAGATATAATTCGGATCGCCCCGCTCCGCCAGGGTCTCCCGGATGGTCTCCGCCGAGCGCTCCACCTTGAACCTTCTTTTCATTCCGTCCGGGTACCGCACCGTCACCGGGCGGTCCAGATCCAGCATACCGTCGCGCAGAAGCACAGTAACCTGTCCGCGGGTATCGTCCCGCTCCACTACGATGCCATTTTCCTTCGGATCCAGATGAAGGATCACCGTCCCGCTGTCGACTTCCGCCGGAACCTTCAGCCAGTAGAAGCTGTCCACGCTCCGATCTACGAGCCGATCCCTGGTATCCAGATCCCAGATCACCCGGTCCGGAACCGGCTGTCTGGTGAATTCATCCAGGAAATGCACCGCGTTGGAATCCACGGTCCGCCGGGTCACCAGCCCCGTATGCAGCCAGCTCAGGTTATCGATCATCACCTGCTGGAACTCCTGGGAATTGTCCCGGAAATTATGGGGCTTATCCACATGGACATAGACATTGTGGGTGTAGCCGTCCGGATTCTCCTTTTCCAGCCGGTCAAGAACCATCTGGTAGCGCACGGTCTCATGATTCCGGTCGTAAGCGGCGTCGTTCATGCCTACCTGCAGCTGGATCGGCGTGTGGTAGAGATTGACCATGCTCCCCTTATTGGGATGTCCCGCGGACATATGGAGCGCCGCGAAACGGTCCGCCATGCGAGGTCCCACCAGATAGACGCCGTCGCCTCCGGCCGAGAAGCCCAGC
This sequence comes from uncultured Lachnospiraceae bacterium, assembly GCA_947589095.1. Taxonomy (GTDB): domain Bacteria; phylum Bacillota; class Clostridia; order Lachnospirales; family Lachnospiraceae; genus UBA3402. The sequence goes on along the minus strand of CANQBX010000010.1, from coordinate 12,179 downwards.
AGATAGATCCGGTTGGGATCCGCCCCGTAGAATACGATCAGGTTCTCGATCAGCCTGTCGTAAAGAGGATAGGATTCCGGATTGGCATGGGTATCCCAGGTGTCGCGGACGCCGCGGGGATTCACATAGATGCCGTTCTTCACGCTGTCTTTATAATAAATCCCCATATGCGCCCACTGCTGGTTATTGATATCCGGAAACGGCGCTCCGCCGCCTCCGTGAAGGGCAATGTAGACCGGATAGCCGTTCTCTCCCGGCTCTCCGATCACCTCCAGGCCATACTTCATCCGCACATCCCCGAAGGCGATGCACTTTTCCTCCACTTCCCGGATCCGTTTGGGATCCTCCCGAAGTTCTCTGCAGTGCTGCTCCCAGAGATTCCTGACACAATCCTGTGCCTGTGTGCTGTTCATCATTGCCGCCTATTCTCCTTTCGGAGCCGGAACCGCGCCGTCGTCAAAACGCAGTCCGAACTCAAATCGAAATTCATTCTCCGCAAAGAGGTATTCTTTCTCCAGCCCCGGCCCGCAGCTGGCGGAACCGATGCCGTCCTGTTTGTAATCGATGCAGAATACGGTCATGCCGCTGTCCCGCAGTTCATAGTTATGGGCCTTTTCGGTCAGCTCCTCCTGCGTATAGCGGGAAACGCTGAAGGAAAACGGGACGGTTCCTGCCGCGGACACCGTAAGGCCGGGGCCGCCGGCCGCCGCGAAGCTCACATCGCAGTGGCTTCCGTTCTCCTGAGGTTTAATATAATCCTCAAAAAGCGAATCCACCGTCTCCGCGAACAATCCGTGATAAGCCGCCCGCCGCTTGTCGGCGTAGCTCTCGGTGGGCCCTAACCCATAGTAAGTCACATTCTGAAGCTCCTCCGGCAGCATCAGACGCACGCCAAAGCGCGGAAGCCGCGGGAATACCGGATCCTTATTGACGGACAGGTTTATATCCAGGCTTCCGTCCGCCCACACGCGGTACAGCGCTTCCGCCTTCAGGATCCGCTGCATATACCGGCAGAACAGGGAAATGCTTCCGCGGATCTCGACGTAACGATCCGGGCCGTCCGTCCCTACCTGCGCCGCCCGTTCTTCCGGCTGCGACGTTTCGGCCGACCAGGAAATATTCTCCGCCCGCGTCACCGGCTTGTCGTAATCCAGCTGCGACCAGAGTCCCCGGTCGTTGCGGTCGTTGTCCGTAGGGGCCCGCCAGATGTTAAGCTCCATCGGCCGCTCCAGAATCCGTCGGTTATGCCAGACCATGGTATCGAACAGTCCGGTGAACTTATCGAGACGGTAGCGGAATTCCGGCGTTTCGATGGTCAGACGGCGGTCGTCTTCGGCGATACGGAAGGCGCCGATTCCTGTATACGGCTTTGCCAGCAGTTCATCTGCCCTGGCGCACTTCCCGTCGGACGGCAGTTCGATCTCATCAAAGCCCATCTCCGTTCCCGCTTTCAGAACGCCCAGGTCCTCTTTCAGGAGCCAGGTCACTTTCAGATAGCATCGTCCGGTTCGCGGAAGGATGCCGCACGGGATCACGGTCTCGCCCTCCCCATGAGGAGGCACGGACGGAAGAGATCCCGCATCCGCAGCGGTCACCTCTCCGTCGCGGCTCACTTCCCACCGCATGACGCAGGAATCCCGCAGATCCAGGAAATCCATATAGTTATGGATCCGGACGGTTCCGCTCTCCGGATCAAAGGCCGTCACCCTTGCGGGCCGGTATACATTTTTATGCTCCAGAAGCCCGGTATGGGGCCGCCGGTCGGGATAGACCAGACCGTCCATGCAGAAATTGCCGTCGTGGGGGAATTCCCCGTGATCGCCGCCATACGCGTATTTCTTCCTTCCGGCTTCATCGGTTCCCTTATAGACCGCGTGGTCGCACCACTCCCACACCATCCCGCCGCAGGCGCCGTCGTACTTCTGCACTGCCCGGAAATAATCCTCCAGATTGCCGGGGCCGTTGCCCATGGCGTGACAGTATTCGCAGAGGATCAGCGGGCGCACAGCAGGCGCCGCGTATTTGTGCCGCCAGTCCCCCGGCGCAGAGCCGACGGGCTCGCGACCGTTCGGCTCCCGGCCTGCGCTTTCCGGTCCGCCAGGCGCCGCCTGGGCAAAATATGCGTGTATCTCGTTCAGCCCCGGATACATACGGCTGTATACGTCGAGATTGGAATAATCGTATTTGCTCTCATCCGTCACATGCCAGGCGCCCTCGTAATGGGTGATCCTGGTATCGTCATAGGACTTGGTCCACCGAAGCGCCTCCTCGATGCCGCATCCGTAAGCGCTCTCATTGCCCATGGACCAGCCGAAGACGCAGGGACGGTTTTTGTCCCGCGTCACGCAGCGCTTCACCCGGTCCAGAATGGCCGGTGCGAATTCCGGATTATCCGAGATCCGGGCGCATTCTTCTCCCCATTTCTGCTTATAGGCCATCTCCGCGCCGTGGCTCTCCATATCCGCCTCATCCAGCACATAGAAGCCGTACCGGTCGCACAGATGGTAAAATACAGGCGCGTTGGGATAGTGGCTGGTGCGGATGGCGTTCACATTGTGCCGCTTCATCAAAAGCAGATCCTTCTTCATCTGCTCCAAGCTTATGGAAAAGCCGGTCACCGGATCGCTGTCATGCCGGTTGACGCCGTGAAGCTTAATTTTCTGTCCGTTAAAGCGCAGCACCGCGTCCCGGATCTCCACGCTGCGCACGCCGGTGAAATCCACGATCCTCTCATTCTCCGTCCGGATCTCCACCCGGTACAGGTACGGCTTCTCCGCGTTCCACAGCTTTGCCTGCGGGATCGTAAGCTCCAGGATTTCCGGGGCCGCGTCCGCGGCTTCGCACACCAAATGACCCTCTGCGTCGTAGATACCCACACGCACAGGGATTTTATTGAACCGGTCGCCATCACCGCCGCTGCGGTTCAGATATGTAAATGCAGCCCTCACGCGGGCGCTTCCGTCCGCCCGCGGCTCGGTCTTAATAAAATAATCATAGACGCACGCATCCGGCCTCCTGAGCAGATATACATCCCGAAAGATCCCGCTCATACGGAATTTATCCTGATCCTCCAGATAGCTTCCGTCGCACCATTTCAGCACCAGAACCGCCAGGAGGTTTTCGCCTTCCCGCAGATACTCTGTCACATCGAATTCACTGGTGGAATGGGACACCTGACTGTAGCCGACAAATCTGCCGTTCAGCCATACATAAAAGCAGGAATCCACGCCTTCGAAATTCAGATACGCGCGGGGCGCCGCCTCATCCGCAGCCCAGTTAAACCTGCGGCGGTAAGCGCCGCAGGGATTTTCATATGGCACATGAGGCGGATCGAGGGGGAACGGATACCGGACATTGGTATACTGGTGACGGTCATATCCGTTCATCTGCCAGACCGAGGGAACAGGGATGGTACTCCATCCCCGTTCCCGACCGGCATCCTCTTCGAAAAACTTCTCTTTAAGCTCACAGATCCCGCTGTAATACCGGAAATCCCACTCACCGTTCAGCGATACGAACCGATCCGACTCTTCCCTGCGCTCTACGGGATCCCACAAAGAAGCCTCACCCGCGCCGGACGGAATATAATAGGCCCTCTCCGGCATGGTATTAACATGAAGCACTTTCAGGTCTTCAAAATATTTTGGCACTATCACGGCAAATCTCACTCTCTCTGTCTTACATCATTCGTACGGTAACGATCTCATACGGCTTCAGCACAACGCCGATCTGTCCGTTCTCCACCGTAAGCTCGCTCTCATTCTCCTCCAGAAGATTGCAGCTGTAAGCCTTCTTATACACGCTGTCCACGGTAAGCTTCGCGTGGGTCAGGCTGTTCTCCGACTCGTACATGCGGATGATCACGCCGTTTCCGTCCTCCGCCTTCTTCACGGTCTCGATGATCACGTTGGGAGCGTCCACGGACGCGAAGGAATATTCCGGCCCTTCCGCCGCTCCGTCCACGGCCAGTAACGGCTGGTTCAGCTTGTAGCTCTCCGCCACGGTCTGCGCCGCCTGCCATCCCTCCGCATGGGGATACAGAGCGTAGGTAAATACATGCTGCTCCTGATCCGCCACCGGGTTCGGCTCGATTCCGGACTTGATTAGGCTCAGACCGATCACGCTGTCCTTGACGGAATGGCCGTACTTGCAGTCGTTTAACAGGCTGACGCCGTAATGGCCTTCCGACAGATCCATCCACTTCTGGCCGCAGCTCTCGAATCTGGCCACGTCCCAGCTGGTGTTGGAATGGGTCTTCCTGGTCAGATTGCCGAACTGGACGTCGAAGGTGGCCTGATCCGTATGGACGTTGATCGGGAAATGCACCTTCAGAAGCGTCTGGTGCTCCTTCCAGTCCACATTGGTCTTAAAATCGATCCTTCGGCTGCCGGCGTAGAAGACGATCTTCTGGGTGAACGCGGACTTGCTGGCCTTCCGCCTGATCTCAAGCACGGCGCAGACGTCGCCCATCTCCGTCCATTTCATGGACTCCACTTCATTCACCGGCCAGCTCTTCTCGGTATAGAAGATATCGATATCCCAGTTATCATAGTAAATGGGCTTATCCTCGTACATCACAAGGGCGTTGGCTTTCTTTCCCTCCTGCAGCACCTCGCGGCCGCAGTCCTTATCATACAGCCGGTCGATCTCGCCGTTCTCATCGAAATGGACCGTATAGAAGGGAGTCTCCAGCGTATGCTCATCCACCAGGTTAAAAGGATGCTTCTCTTCGGTCTGGGGCTTTCCGGAACCGGCGTGTACCTGATACATGACGGAATAGCCCTTGGCGGGAATGTTCTTCACGAAGGCCACGGTCCCGTCCGCCGTCTTCTGGCAGGGATAGACCTGTCCGGCCATATCCACCAGCCACTCCGCGTCGCAGTCGCCCAAAGACACGATGTCGTCGCGGCGTTTGCCGGTAGTATTGACGATCATCATGCAGTGTCCGTTTCCGGCCAGGGCGTGAAGCCGTTCGCCAGTCAGGGCGCCGATCTGCTCATGCAGCTGATCGTACTCCCGCTTCGTCACTTCGTAGACCTCGTGGATCGAGGAACCAGGCAGGATGTCGTGGAATTGGTTCAGAAGCACCGTCTCCCACATCTTATAGATCTGCTCCGCCGGATAAGCGGTCTTATCCTCGGCCAGCACGCTAAGAAGCTCCAGATCCATGAGGCCCAGCTCGGTCTTCCGGTTGGCCCGCTTGTTGCGCGCCATAGAAGTCAGCGTGCCGCGGTGATACTCGAAATACAGTTCGCCTTCCCACACGGGCAGACGCTTATTATCCCACACTCTCTCCTTCAGCTCGTCGAAGAACACGCCGGCGAACTCCTGGCGCACCTTGGGGATCCCCTTGATGCCTTTCTCCATACGCACGGAGGTCTCCAGCATCTCCCTGGTGGGACCGCCGCCGCCGTCGCCGTAGCCGTAGGAGATCAGGATGTCGTTGTTGATGTCTTTATTCTGGTAGCGCATCCATCCGCCCATGATGGAGTCCGGATGCAGTGAGCCGTTATATGTGGTAAAGAAATCTGTCGCCGGCTGCTTGATGCCCAAGGTCGTGATCAGATGGGTCAGCACTTCCGAGCCGTCGATGCCTCTCCAGCGCATGGTGTCATAGGGCACCTTGTTGAACTGGTTCCAGGACAACTTGGTAGTCATGAAGTAATCGATGCCGCATTTCTTCATGATCTGGGGAAGCGCCCCGCTGTAGCCGAACACATCCGGCAGCCACAGGATCTTACTGTCCACGCCGAACTCGTCCTTAAAGAACTTCTTGCCGTGCATAAACTGGCGCACCAATGACTCGCCGGAGGTCAGGTTCGTATCCGACTCCAGCCACATGCCGCCTTCCGGCTCCCAGCGGTGCTCTTTCACACGCTCCTTGATCTTCGCAAACAGCTCCGGGTAGCGCTCCTTTAAGAACACGTAGAGCTGAGGCTGGCTGGACATGAAATGGTAGGACGGGAACTCATCCATCAGCTTCAGGACCGTCGCGAAGCTACGGCCGGTTTTCTCCCTGGTCTGCTCTACTGTCCACCACCAGGCCACGTCGATATGGGTATGGCCGATGCAGGTGGCGATCACGTCGCTGTAACCGGCCATATCCGTATAGAGAGCCTTGTCAATGTAGTCGCTGGCCGCCTGCAGCGTACTGTAGAAATCGTCGGAATAAGGAGTCCGCAGGTCGATAAGATTGATCGTCTCATTGAGCACATTCTCAATCTCCATGCGGGTCTTGTCTTCCTTGTCCATCCGCGTAAACGCCCACAGGGGTACCTGCAGGTCATAGTAAACTTTGTTGATCAGAGCGTCCATCTCGAAGAAATCCACTCGCAGCTGGAACTCATCGTGAAGCGTGCCGGTATAGGACTGAAGCTCGATCGTAAGCTCCTCGCCGCCCCTGGCGCACTCCGTGATATTCACCATGCGGTGGTTCATATCGATGCCCTGGATCACCTCCCCGTTGATAAACAGAAGAAACTGGGGATTCTTGCCGTCGTCCCACTCCTTGATCTGGGTGGACACGTGCATCCAAAGCCTCCTGCCGTCCATTTCCTCCGGAACCGTAAATGTCGTCTTAAACCAGTAGTGTTCATCGGGACCGTACCAGTGCATGGTCCTGCTGTCAAAATGCTCCCACGGAGTTTCGCAGTTCTGTGCATCCTCCGGATGGAAGAAATTTCCTTTCTTGTATTCCCATTCCATAACCGGGATCCTGCCCTTAACGCGCAGCTTCTTGAGTTCATTACAGATCACCTGAACCCGCTTGTCTAGAAAATGCATGTCACCCTCCTGTTTTCGTTGCTGTTCCGTTCTTTTCTTTCGTTATCGACTCGATTCTGCCGGCCCGCCGCGTCCATTTTCAATGCGGAAGGCGCGCTGCCGCACAGGTTCTCCCGCAAGCTTTCCTAACATAAAAGAATGGTGGAGATGTCCGACATCGCCACCACTCTACCATATTTTAAACCATAAAGCAATCTTATTTTTGACATTCGCGAAATATATTTTCAGGGGCAATTTTACGCTTTACTCCATGGAAGCGCAGGGGCCTCCACCGCCTTGTCACGCATCATCAGATCCCCCACCGCGTCCGCCGCAGGCTTGCCCTCAAAAAGCACTTTATTCACCTGTTCGATGATCGGCATGGGAACCTGGTACTTCTCCGCCAGCTTAAGCGCCGCCTTAGCGGAATAAACGCCCTCCACCACCATACTGACCTCGTCTATGGCCTGCTGCATCGTATAGCCTTTGCCGATCAGGATACCGGCCCGGCGGTTGCGGCTGTGCATGCTGGCGCAGGTGACGATCAGATCGCCGATGCCGGACAGCCCGCAGAAGGTCTCGAACTTGCCGCCCATGGCCATGCCCAGGCGGGCGATCTCATGGATACCGCGGGTGATCAGGGCCGCCTTCGTGTTGTCGCCGTATCCCAGGCCGTCGGCGATACCGGCCGCCAGGGCAATCACATTTTTCAGCGCTCCCCCCAGCTCCACGCCAAGGACGTCCGGACTTGTATAGACCCGGAATACCGGTCCCATGAACAGGTTCTGGACCGTCTCGGCCGCTTCCTTCGAACGGGCCGCCGCCACGCAGGTCGTGGGAAGTCCGCGGCTCACCTCCTCCGCATGGCTGGGCCCGGAAAGCACCGCCACGACCGCTTCGGGAAGCTCCTGTTCAATGATCTCGGAAAGCGTCATCAGCGTGCTCTCCTCGATTCCCTTCGCCACATTAACCACCAGCTGTCCCGGCTTCAGGTAAGGCTTCATGGACGCCGCCGTCCGCCTCGTATAGACGGAAGGTACCGCCAGAACCAGCATATCCTTCTGCTCCATGGCCTCTCCCAGCTCCGTCGTAAATGCCATCTCCTCCGGCAGGATCACGCCCGGCAGCGTCCGGTGCTCATGCTTCTCCTTAAGCTCCGCGATCTCCTGCGGAAGCGCCGACCAGACCGTGATCCGATGGCCGCTCCCATGCAGAAGGACCGAAAGCGCCACGCCCCAGCTTCCCGCTCCGATGATTCCGATATCCGTCAAATTGAACGTCCCCCTTCTCCCGCCCACAATGAGCGTATATTCTGATTCTTTGACTATATCTGCCTGATGCCGCTGCTGTTTTTATATCACTGAATCAGCAACAGAGTTATTCCATCAGACACCAATTTATACTTACATCTCAAAATAACATTCTTACCACACTGCGCACAGCAAACGGGCGGCTCTGCTTCCTCCGCCCGATATTGCATCACTTCGCATGCCCGATGCTGATCTTATTCTCATTCCCGTGGATCAGCCGGACGATATTCGCCCTGTGCCGCCAGAACGCCATCGCCGTCACCGCCGCGGAAAGCACATAGAATTCCGGCAGAAGCTGAGGGGCCAGACCATAGTCGCCGCGGCTTCCGAAGAAGATCATACCGATCAGGAAGAGGCTCACCACGACCAGCGACCCCAGCGACACATATCGGGTCGCCGCCACGATGATGATGAACGCCACGAGGCAGATGATCATCACCCTCCAGTCCATGGCCGCCAGAAGCCCCGCTGTGGAAGCGATCCCCTTGCCGCCCTTAAACTTTAAGTAGAACGGAAAGTTGTGCCCCAGGATCGTGCCAAACGCCGTATAGAGCACCAGAAGGTTCGCCATCTCCGGCATCCGCGCCTGAAATACCTCGCGAACGATCAGGCAGGGGATCAGCGTCTTAAACGCGTCCCCCAGAAATACGATCAGTCCCGCCTTCGCCCCCATAGTCCGCATTACGTTGGTGCTGCCGGAATTGCCGCTTCCCACGCTTCGGATATCCACATGGTGCGCCTTCGTGTAGAAATACCCGGTCTGGATAAGCCCGCAGGCATACCCAATCATAAGACAGATGATTCGTTCCATCGCTTTCTCCTCTCTTATGCGTTCTCCTTCGCGTTTCTCTCCCGAATCATGAATCTAAGCGGCGTCCCTTTAAATCCGAAGGTTTCCCGGATCTGGTTCTCCAGATACCGCTGATAGGAGAAATGCATCAGCTCCTTATCATTCACAAATACCACGAACGCCGGCGGCTTCACCGCCACCTGGGTCACATAGAAGATCTTCAGCCGTTTGCCCTTGTCCGACGGCGGCTGCTTCATGGCCACCGCCTGGGTAATGATCTCGTTAAGCACGCCGGTCGCCACCCGCAGGTTCTGATTCTGCCGCACCATATCGATGGTCTCAAACATTTTATTAAGCCGCTGGCCTGTCACCGCCGAGATAAATACGATCTCCGCGTAAGGCATGAAGGACAGTGTATCCCGCACCTTCCGCGTAAACTCATAGATAGTCTTATCGTTCTTCTCGATGGCGTCCCATTTATTGACGGCGATAATAATGCCCTTGCCCCTCTCGTGGGCGATCCCGGCGATCTTCGCGTCCTGCTCCGTGACGCCCTCTGTCGCGTCGATGACCACGATCACCACCTCGGCCCGCTCCACCGCGGCCACAGCCCGGATGATACTGTAACGCTCCAGTTCTTCCTTAATCTTATTCTTCCGCCGCAGGCCCGCTGTATCGATAAATACGTATTCCGTGCCGTTATAGACCACCTGCGTGTCCACCGCGTCCCTGGTGGTCCCGGCGATATCGGAAACGATCATCCGGTTCTCTCCCACCAGCTTATTGACCAGCGAAGACTTGCCCACGTTGGGCTTGCCGATGATGGCCACCCGCGGCCTGTCGTCGTCCTCATCCTCGAACTGCTTCAGATCGAAATGCTTCACCACCTCGTCCAGCAGTTCCCCAAGCCCCAGCATCGAAGCCGCCGAAATTCCGAAAGGATCGCCGATCCCCAGGTTATAGAATTCATAGACGTCATTGCCGAATTTCTTGACGCTGTCCACCTTATTGACGCAGAGAACCACCGGCTTCTGCGCCTTGCGCAGCATGTCCGCCACTTTGAAGTCCGCGTCCACCAGTCCCTGGCGCACATCCACCATGAAAATGATCACGTCCGCCGTGGCGATGGCAATCTCCGCCTGCTCCCGCATCTGGGACAGGATGATATCCTTACTCTCCGGCTCGATGCCTCCGGTATCGATCAATGTATAATTCTTATCAAGCCATGTACAGTCCGCGTAGATCCGGTCCCTGGTCACGCCCGGCGTATCCTTAACAATGGCGATCTGCTGCCCCGCCAGGGCGTTAAACAGCGTGGACTTGCCCACGTTGGGGCGGCCTACGATGGCTACGATCGGTTTGCTCATATCGGTCTCCTGTCTTCATGCTGAATCTGTCTGTTTGCTGTGCCGCACCGAAGATGCACTGCCGGCACACTTCCACATATACTGCCGGTACGGCCACAGCCTGTTTCTTTCATAAAAGCTCTTACATAAAGCCGGACAATAAACAGCGATACTATGGATGAAGTTCCCGCCATACCAGCGATCAAAAGTTCTCACAATATCTCCGGCAGCTCATAGGCCCCATGCTCCGCGGGCCCGTCGTCTTCCGGCGGCGCAAGCACCGCCGCCACGAAGTCCTGACCGCTTGATTTTACAATATTCACCGGAACTTGTAAAGCATTTTCCACCTGCTGTCTGGTCACATCGTCCAGAAGGACCTCCTCGCCGCTGCGGAACATATTGACCGGCAGAAGCAGGCGGCTCCCCAGCGGTTTCCCTCTCAGCTGCCGGATCAGATCACGCCCGGTGATCAGGCCGGATACCGTGATCATTTCCCCGAAGAAATCATTGACAATCGGATAGAGATGCACCTTCCGGTTCGGGAATTTCTCCGCGATCTCCTTAAGGAACCCACGAAGATACTTCTCCGCCAGAAGACCTGTGGCTACGGAAAGTTCCTCCGCCTCCCGGTCGCCGTCCATCTCCGCCAGCGCTTCATGCACTTCCTCGGTCATCAGCCGCACCATGCCCACGCCGTTCTCCAATTGGATATAGCCGTCATAGCGCGCCTCCTCCGGAAGCTCCCGCCCGGCCAGGATATAGAACTCGTCGCTGGCATGGACGAAATGGGTCCCAGACTCCGCGTATAACTTCTTCTGCCACCGCTCGATCTGATCAATGACCCGCCCCGCATCCTCCGCCGTAAACGGTTTAAGCGGATACAGTCCGTCCCGGAATTTCGTAAGTCCTACCGGCACCACCGACACGCTCTCCATATACGGAATATATCGGCTCAGATCGCCGATCGTCCGCTCCAGCTCGTCCCCGTCGTTGATGCCCTTGCAGAGCACGATCTGGGCGTTCATCGGCGTCTGCGCCTCATAGAGGCGGTCGATATTCTTAAGCGACTGCCCAGCGAACCGATTATTTAGCATCCTGCAGCGAAGCTCCGGATTCGTGGTGTGGACCGAGATATTGATCGGCGACAGCTTAAAGCGGATGATCCGGTCGATATCCTTCTTCTTCATATTCGTCAGCGTAATATAATTCCCCTGCAGGAACGAAAGCCGGGAATCGTCGTCCTTGAAATACAGCGTGTCCCGCATTCCCGGCGGCATCTGGTCGATGAAGCAGAAAATGCACTTGTTCGTGCAGGATCGATACTCGCTCATCAGGCCGTTTTCAAAGGTCAGTCCCAGATCCTGATAGTCGTTCTCGATATCCAGCTCCCACTCCTCGCCGTCGGCTTTCTCTACCAGCACAACGACGGATTCATTCTCCAGGTAGTATTCATAATCAAAAATGTCTTCCGGGTCGTGTCCGTCGATGGAGATCAGACGGTCGCCCGGCTCCAGCCCAAGCTCGTCCGCGATGGATCCGGGATCCACCGAGCGGATCCGATGGCCGCGTTCTTTCTTCATTCTGCATCCTTTCTGTGTTGACCTGCCGCGCCGCATTCTGCGCCCTTCGTTCCGCCGCATACTGCATTCTCACTCTACGCCTACCGCCCCGCTCTGCATACTGCTCCTTCACTCTGCGTGCATTCTGTTGCTTCGCTCTGCGCTGCATTCTGTTCCTTTGCCCCGCGCTGCCGGGGCTCCGGCATTTCATTCTCATATCCTATGATACCAATTTTCGCCATTCTTGTAAAGCGTTCCCCGGAAAATGGCTTGATTGTATTTCCATGCAGGCAAGGCGCCGGTGACTCCGCGCTTGTATTTTTTGCAAAACTTTCCCGTTCCTATTGACGCTGTCCATCGGAAAATGTTATAAATACATTGTGCAGTGACTGATCGATCCACCAACCATACG
>CANQBX010000009.1 GCA_947589095.1 uncultured Lachnospiraceae bacterium | reverse complement strand
CCTTTCCTGCAACACTAACGGCAACTTTTTTGCCGGGGTCTTTAGAAGTGGAAGTTAACTTTTCACTTCACTGGAAAGCCCGGATGGTATTCATTGGGAGAAACCTGTATTAGGGATTTGCAGGTTTAATGACTCTCTGGAAAATAATATTCTGTGGGATATTAGCAAAGATGATTGGCATAGTAGTGAGGCCCAGATTGATGGGATATTTGTATTTAAAGACTCTAATCCAGCCTGTCCGTCTGAAGAACGATATAAAGCGGTTTATGGAGCGTGGATGAAAGGAAAAAAGAATACGCTGAAATGTCTAGTGAGTGAAGACGGCATTCATTTTCGGTTTGGCTGGTATTTGGGCTCAGAACAGCATTTTTTTGATTCTCAGAATACAGTATATTATGATGAAGAACAAGATAAATATATCTGCTATTGTCGCGGATGGCATTCTTCGGACGGCTTGCCGGAAAATGACGGAATACATGCAGCAAAAGATCGAACAAGAGACATTCGCCGTATGGAGTCAAGGGATTTTAAACACTGGAGCAAGATAGAGTTTGTGGATTGGGGAAGTGAAGCTCCGGATTTTCAAATGTATTTTAATAATATGCAGAGATATCCCAGGGCTCCGCATATTCTTGTCGGTTTTCCGGTACGCTATGTGGAAAGACACGAATGGACGGATAATTATGATCAACTATGCGGCCGAGAGGCCAGATTGCATCGAATACCGATTAATAAGCGGTTTGGATTAGCAGTTACAGATACGCTATTTGCTTTTTCACGGGATACGGTTCATTTTGAACGTGCGAATGAAGCATTTATTCGTCCAGAACCAGAAAGCAACTGGTCGTGGGTATACGGAGACTGCTATATGGCGGCAGGATCTCTGGATATAGATGTTCCTTCTGATTTTCCGGGTGCCGATTCAGAAATATCTTTCTTTGTAACACATCGACGTTGGATCACAGAGAATGAAGGGACTCGGATTTATCGTCATACACTTCGTAAGGATGGGTTTATCGGCCGATATGCTGGATATAAGCCTGAGACGCTTGTTACAAAACCGTTTCTGTTTGAAGGTGATACGCTTCGGATTAATTTTGAAACAAGCGCGGCAGGGTGGATGAAAGTGGAACTTCTTGATAAGATCGGACATCCGATCGAGGGATATACAAGTTGCGAGATGTTTGGCAACAGCATTGACAGAAAAGTCAGTTTTAAACAGAATCTGGTATTACAGGAAGGGAAACCGGTACGATTAAGAATAACAATGTCAGATGCAGAGGTATATTCTTTTCAATTCACAAAGGAAGGTAAGCAGGCGGAATTATGAGTATAAAAGAAAAAGTATTGGCAGGTGACCGTCTTTGTGGTACGCATATCAATCTTTCAGATACATGTGTAACGGAGATTGCAGCTGCATTAGGGTATGATTTTTTGTGGATCGATATGGAGCATACAACATTGTCATGCGAACAGGTACATATGCATTTGCTTGCTGCGAGAGCTATGGGAACGCCTGTTTTTATAAGGGTTCCTGCCGACGATCTCACAATCACGAAAAGAATACTGGAGCTGGGGGTTGATGGCATTATTTTTCCGATGATTAAAAACTATGAACATGCGTGCCGGCTGATAGAATATACTTTGTATCCTCCATATGGGAATCGCGGATGTGGACCAAAGGGAGCAGTCCGATATGGTATTGATGATGAACGGGAATACTATCGGAATAATCATAAGACCATGTGCCGATTTGTGCAGATTGAACAGAAAACAGCAGCGTTGGAGGCAGAGAAGATTGCTGCGATCCCTTATCTGGATGGATGTGTTTTGGGGATGTATGATCTTTCTGGTTCTATTGGTAGGCTTGGCGATATATTTTGCGAGGAAAATCTGGAGTTGACACTTCGAACGATAAAGGCATTTAAGAAGCAGAAAAAGACTGTGGGCGTTTCCACGTTTGCGACAGAGTATGAAATTTTAAGTCAATATCATGATATGGGGATTAACATGATTTCCACTGGTGCGGATTATGATTTTGTTTTGCAGGGAGCGAGAAAAACATTGCAGACCGTAAAACATGTGCAGGGGAATATGAATTGAATGGACCATGATGTGTCCTGAAAAAGAGGAGGAGCTGAGTATGATGGATTATCTTTATAAGATCATAAATGCAACAACCCGTTCCATTAGTCCGGAAAATCCCACGGGGGAATCGGGCGGGGGCGGCAGATGCCCGCTTGAGGAGGGATCTGCCCGCAATGCGGCAAGGGATCTGGGAACTGGCTGGAAGGTCAATCCCTATTATGTTGTAGAGCCGAAGACCACGGTTACACTTGCGGATATTGCCGGCAGCGGCGTGATCAATCATATCTGGTGTACGCCAACGAAGCGGTGGCGTAATGTGATCCTGCGGTTTTACTGGGATGGACAGGAGAATCCGTCAGTGGAGTGCCCGCTGGGAGACTTTTTCTGTATGGGCTGGAATGAGTATGCGCAGATCAGTTCTCTGGCAGTCTGTGTGAATCCGGGAAGCGCGTTCAATTGCTATTGGCAGATGCCGTTTAAGAGCCGCTGCAGGATCACGCTGGAGAATATCGCGGAAGAATCAATGAAGATTTATTACCAGATTGATTATACGCTGCAGGAGCTGCCGGATGAGATCGCGTATTTCCACGCCCAGTTCCGCCGTGTGAATCCTCTGCCTTATAAGGAAATATACACGATTCTGGACGGAGTCGAGGGCCGGGGGCAGTATGTGGGAACCTACATGGCTTGGGGCGTCAATAACTGCCGCTGGTGGGGAGAAGGCGAGATTAAATTCTATATGGATGACGATGAGGAATATCCAACTATCTGCGGAACGGGGACAGAAGATTATTTCTGCGGCTCTTATAATTTTGAGGACCCGGTCACCCATGCTCGGTATGTGCCGTTTTCCACTCCGTATACCGGTCTACAGGTGATTACACCAGACGTGCTTTATAAGAGCCAGTTCCGTTTTGGGATGTACCGTTGGCATATAACGGATCCAATCCGTTTTGAGAAAAAGCTCCGAGTGACGATACAGGCGCTTGGCTGGCGGGAGGGCGGACGGTATCTGCCGCTGCAGGATGATATCGCCTCAGTGGCATTCTGGTATCAGACGCTGCCAACGGTGAAGTTCCCGCGTCTTCCGGATAAGGATTATCTGGAAGTGATTTGATGTATGGCAGAAAGAAACAAGACACAGAGCCGATAAAGTATCGGAATGGCAAAAAGTGATATGGAGGGATTGATTGTGAATCGGATTATGAATTATGAGAATCTGAGAAGATTTGCTTATGTGAATGACAATGTCTGCGCAAGGCCAGTCCGCGGAATTGTGTTGAGCTTTTTTGGGCTGAACTGTATCACTATGTATGCCGCAGATACAGCGGAGGGGGAGTTTTATGGGGAGAAGGGTATTTTGTACGTGGTTCCCTACTATAATCCATGGTCCTGGATGAACCGGCAGGCGGTAACATATACGGATGAGATTTTGGATGTTCTGTTTGAGAAGTACGACCTGGATGAGAAAGTCCCGATCGTGTCGACCGGGGGCAGTATGGGAGGTCAGGGGGCCTTGGTATACCCGGTTTACGCAAAGCGGACGCCGGTTGCTGCAGTGACTGACTGTCCGGTCTGTGATATGCTTTATCATTATCATGACGCGGGACATCCGGAGCTGTCGCGGACTTTTTACAGTGCGGTCTGGAACGAGGCGGAGGACATGGAGACGGCGCTCAAAGCGATCTCTCCGCTGCATCTGATCGACAGACTGCCACGTATTCCATATCATATCTTTCACTGCGATGAGGATAAAGCGGTAAGTATTCGGCAGCATTCGGACAAATTCGTGAAGGAGATGAAGGAGCACGGCTTTGATATTACGTATGACGTGGTTCCAGGACGTGGCCATTGCAGTCTGACTTATAGGATGAAGTTGAAATATGCCGGTTATATTCTGGAGGCAGTTGGTCAGGGAGAGTGAAGCCGAAAGCTGTAAGATAATGCCTCCGGGCCGCAAGTGTTACGGAGCGGTTCGGAGGCGGATATATATTATGTCTCTCTGAATCAGTTGTTGCGCTTTTCGGATGCCTGAAGCCGTGCTTCTAATTCACGGATTCTGGCATCTTTTTCCGCGAGAGCCGAATCTTTTTCTGCGAGAGCCGAATCCATCTCCGCAATCGCCGCCTTAGCTTCCCGGATCTCAGCCTTGTAGTCCTCGATCATCTCAAACACCGTATTGCGGTCGTACTCGCTCAGTATCTCTGAATACATGCTGATCAGCTCCTTCCTGTGGTCGCGGAACCGGAACACGTCCCGGTACAGCTCCGCGAAATCCGGCCATGCCTGGATCACGTCCAGAATATCATCCGGACGGTCCGAGCCGATGAAATACAGCCAGGCTTCAAGACGGCCGGGCGGCTGTGTGTTCCTGTCTTTATTTTGACGGCTGGCGAAGAAAATGTCAAGGGGAATCAGGCAATATTCCTGCAAAAGGTCCAGTTCCAAGCCGGAGTCGAAACGCTGCTTCGCATGGTGGATGTAGGTATCCGGATAATGACGGAACTCGTGGGTACTGTTCTGGATAAGGACGATGGAATATACTTTGCTGAGCATCTGGTATGAGAACGGGATGCCGGCTTTTTTACATTCTTCTTTTACCTGGATGTATTGCCTTACCGTCAGGTCGCTGGAGTAGCAGGCGCATCGGGCGCCGGGAAATTTGTAGCCGTTTTTCTGGATCTCCACGTTGGCGAGGCTGCCGTCGGTGAACTGGACTACAATATCCATGATGATCTGGCTGGCCTCGTCGGTCATGCGCATGGATTCATGAGGGAGAACCTTCAGGATTCGCACTTCCTGACCAATGCAGACAGAGAGAAAGTCGTTGAGGCGTTCCGGATGCAGGAGCGGATCGAAGACATGCTTAAAGATCCGGTCATAGGATACCTGAAGCCCCCTGACGCCCATGCAGAATTCGACAAACTGTTCTTTGAGAGGTTCGGTGAGGGTGCGGAATGTGTAGGAAACCGCCGGATCCTTTTCAATTTCACTGAGAACGGCGCTTCGGGTCTTCTGCGCCCCGATCACGTCCAGGCGGATGCGCTCCCTGGCATCGTTCCTGTATTGTCCGGAAGAATCCCCGCTGCGAGGCTCGGGCTGTCCGGCGCTTAAATTTTGCGGGATAAGAGTGTCTGATGTGTTTTTCATAGAAAACCTCCTTGATAAAAAAGAAATGTGCGTGTACACGCGGTTGACAGGCTGCCCATAGCTGAAAAAATGTAGGAAAAGCGCGGCGGATGCCGACTGGAATAAAGATTCCAGACACCCTTCCGGACGGAAACCGGAAGGAATTGTGGATATAGTATAGCAGAGAGGCGACAGATTGTCAATCGGAACGGAAAGCCAGCGCAACTGACTTTTTACTGGCAGACTGCGCAAACATTATACTGCTATTAGCATGACATTTTACAAAAATGTAAAATAATTAAAATAAATATAAAAACCACTGGAAAAATGCTCCCGCATGTTGTATGATATGAAAATGAGAAACAAGCGACCGATACCGGCGCCAGGCCGGTGTTCTGGCAAGGAGGACAAGTATCATGCGTATCATTATCAATGGAAACCGTTCCAAAGGAACCATCAACAAGAACATTTACGGACATTTTTCCGAGCATCTGGGGCGCTGCATCTACGGCGGCCTGTATGTGGGCGAGGATTCCGATATCCCGAATGTAAACGGCATGCGCACCGACGTGGTGGAGGCGCTGAAGGATATGAATATTCCGGTGCTCCGCTGGCCGGGCGGGTGCTTCGCCGACACCTATCACTGGCAGGACGGCATCGGCCCGAAGGAGAGCCGCAAGACCATCGTCAACACCAACTGGGGCGGCGTCACCGAGGACAATTCCTTCGGCACTCACGAGTTCCTGGAGCTGTGCCGTCAGCTGGGCTGCGAGCCCTACATCTCCGGAAATGTAGGCTCCGGTACGGTTCAGGAGTTTTCCGACTGGGTCGAGTACTGCAACATGGGCGGCATTTCCCCGATGGCCAGCCTGCGCCGCGCTAACGGCCAGGACGAGCCGTGGCATGTGAAATACTGGGGCATCGGCAACGAGGCCTGGGGCTGCGGCGGCAATATGCGGCCGGAGTACTACGGCGATCTGTGCCGTCAGTATTCTACCTATCTGCGCAATTATGACCATGAGCATAAGATCTATAAGATCGCTTCCGGCGCCAATGTAAGCGATTACCGCTGGACCGAGACCGTGGCCAGAACAGCGGGCCATGTGATCGACGCGCTTTCCCTGCATTATTATACGCTGCCCAGCGATGACTGGAATCACAAGGGAGCTGCGACCGGATTCACGGCGGAAGAGTATTACAGCGTTCTTAAGAAGACGCTGCGGATGAAGGAACTGGTGGAGAATCACGCGAATATCATGCGCATGACCAATCCGCATCATCAGCTGGGCCTGGTGGTGGACGAGTGGGGCACCTGGTATGATGTGGAGCCGGGTACGAATCCGGGCTTCCTCTATCAGCAGAATACGATGAGGGACGCGCTGGTGGCGGCCATCAACCTGAACATTTTCAATGACCACTGCGATATCGTGGTCATGGCAAATATCGCCCAGACGGTCAATGTGCTTCAGTCCATGGTGCTGACCGAGGGTGAGAAAATGGTGCTGACGCCCAGCTATCATGTGTTCCATATGTACAAGGGACATCAGAACGCGAAGCAGCTGGAGACCTACGCGGAGACGAAGAATGTGGGCACCGACGGCGATCAGGTGCCGAACCTGCATGTGTCGGCCAGCCAGGCGGCGGACGGAAGCGTTCTGCTGACCGTGGCGAATTTGAGCGATACGGAAGCTGCGCCGGTGGAAGTGCTGTGGTCCGGAATCGGACGGCGCGGAACCGTGAAGGGTACGGTACTGGCTGGGGCTGCCGGCGCTTACAATACGTTTGATGCGCCGGAGAATGTGAAGCCGGCCGCGATGGATGGAATTCAGGTGACGGAAAGCGGATTTGCCGCAGTGATGCCGGCCTGCAGCGTGGCGGCGTTTACGATCACGGAGTAGTTGGTATGACAGTGAAAGATCATGTCTCAGGCGGCGGCGCGGCGGAACAGCGCTGCCGCCGCTGTTTTCTCTACGAGATGGACGGCCAGGAGACGTATTATCAGAGCGTCGTCCGTCTGCGCCAGGCCATGCCGGCGGCGGAGAAGGCGGACGACGCGGAATATGACCGGCGTCTGTCGGTCTGCCGGGAATGTTCTTATCTGGACAACGCCACCTGCATGCAGTGTGGCTGCTACGCCGAGGTGCGCGCGCTGAAGCGCACGGCCCGGTGCCCGGTGAAGCGCTGGTGAAGAAGGAAGAATGAAGAGGCTGTCTTCTGCTGCGGGAGGCAGCCTCTATATGGAAATATGGCAGTTGGAATGGAGCATTCCAAAGGGAAGTGCAGAAGCTGAAACGCGTCATTCCGGAGGAAAGCGCAGAAGCTGAAACGCGTCATTCCGGAGGAAAGAGCAGAAACTGAAACGCGTCGCTCCGGAGGAAAGTACAGAAGCTGAAACGCGTCGTTCCAGAGGAGAGTACAGAAGCTGAAATGTGGCATTCCGTAAGGAAAGTATGGAAGTTGATACGCTGCATTCCGAGGAAGCATTGGAGTTGAAGCACGGCCGTTTCAAAGGAAATATTGAAAGAAATGGTTGGGTTTCATAATGTTTAGATTTTTCTAAAATAATTTAAATCTATGTGAATAATTCACAAAAAATTCACATTCTTTTTGTCCCTATCTACCAAAAATCGCGTATTTGCCAATTAAATATTGAAAAACCGGCTTACAAGTGATAAGATACTTTTGTAAACAAAATGACAAAAATGTTCGATGGGATTTGCCACTTTTACTAAGCGACAGCCGGGAAGAGGAGCCGTATAGACAAAATTGTAAAATAATCACGAGAATTTCCCCACAACAGACTGTCGATTTGCATCAGCAGGGAATTGCGTATGGCAGATCGTTTTTTTCACTCTATTGTTGACAATTTTCTAAATTATTTTAGAAAAGGAGGCATTATGAAAAAAGAACGTTTGATAGCTGTATTTATGCTTGTTTCTGTGGGCTTGACCGCCTGCGGAGGCAATGGACAGACTGTTTCCCAGACGACCGCTGCCGAGGCGCAGGCAGCCGGTCAGGAGACCGCGGGGGCGGACGCCGCCGGAGAGAATGAAGCAGCGGACGCCGCGAAGAGAGAGGCGGGAGCTTCCGCAGAATCGGTTCAGGCAGGAACTTCCGGAGCGGCTGCGGGAACAGATCAATCCAGTGCTGCCGGAGCAGAAGGCACCGGCGCAGGCAGCGCCGCGTCAGAGACTGCCGCCGAAGATGATTCCGTCCCGGAATTCCTGCGGGGTATCACGCTTAAGACCGATCCGGCCTTGACCTACGACCTGAAGGAGGTTTCGGTCCATGACCCGTCTGTCGTGAAGGACGGCGATACCTATTACATATTCGGCTCCCATCTGGCGGCGGCCAAGTCCGACGATCTGATCCACTGGGAGCAGATCGATTCCGGCGTACATTCGGACAATAAGATCATTCCCAACGCCACGATCGAGATGAGTGAGGCGTTCACCTGGGCGCAGACGGATACCTTCTGGGCCCCGGACGTGATCCAGCTGGCGGACGGGAAGTATTATATGTACTACTGCAACTGCCAGGGCAGCATGCCGCTTTCGGCCATGGGACTGGCGGTGGCGGACAGCATCGAGGGCCCGTATAAGGATCTGGGCGTATTCCTGAAATCCGGGCAGGGCGCGGACATGCTTGATGAGGACGGCGAGGTCTACGACGCCACGGTGAAGCCCAACGCGGTAGACCCCTGCGTGTTCTTCGACAAGGAAGGGAGGCTCTGGATGGTCTATGGCTCCTATTCCGGCGGCATTTACATTAAGGAAATGAACCCGGAGACCGGATTCCCCCTGGAGCCGGGATACGGCAAGAAACTTCTGGGCGGCAACCACCTGCGGATCGAAGCCCCCTACATCCTCTACAGCCCGGAGACGGATTATTACTACATGTTCCTCTCCTTTGGCGGGCTGGCCGCGGACGGCGGCTATAACATCCGTGTGTGCCGCTCGGAGAATCCGGACGGTCCATACTACGATTCCGAAGGCCAGGACATGATCAACTGCGTGGGGGCGGCGGGAACCGCGTTTGACGACGGCGCGGCAGGCAGGTTCGGCGTCAAGCTGATGGGCAATTTCAGCTTCGATTACCAGGAAGGCGAGTGGGGCCAGTTCCGCGCTGGGTATGTCTCTCCGGGACACAACAGCGCGTATTACGACGAGGAGACCGGCCGGTATTTCCTGATCTTCCATACCCGCTTCGAGGGCAAGGGTGAGGCGCATAATGTGCGCGTCCACCAGATGTATCTGAACGAGGACGGCTGGTTCGTGGTGTCTCCCCACCGCTATGTGGGCGATCAGGTGGAGAAGGTGACGGCGGAGGATATCGTAGGTCCCTACCGGGTCGTGAACCATCTGCACAATATCAGCGCCAACATTAACCATTCCAAGAACATTGTCCTGAACGCCGACGGCACCATTACCGGAGATTTCAAGGGCACCTGGGAGCTAAAGGACGACAACACGGCGACCATCGATCTAAACGGCATCGTTTATAAAGGAAAATTCCTGATCGAGTGGGATCAGTTCGGCTTTAAGAACGTCAGTACCTTTACGGCGGTGTCTGACACAGGCATTACGGTCTGGGGCAGCGGCTATGAGGTGAAGGAGTAAAGAATCCCCGAGTTTGCTTTTCGGCCGACGCGGAGTAAGACAGCGGACGCAGGCAGATCACCCGGCGCGGAGCAAGACAGCAGATGCAGGCAGATCACCCGGCACGGAGCAAGACAGCGGACGCAGGCAGATCACCCGGCGCGGAGCGTAACAGCAGATGCAGGCAGATCATCCGTCCCGCCGGCCGCGCCGGCACAGTATGCGAGCGGTAATTCATTTCTATATAAGCATAAAAGAAAGAAGGTGGAGGTATGTTTTCAGGCAAGAGAATGCGCAGATGGCTGGCAGTCTTCACGGCCGCGGCGATGGCGGCAGCGAGCACACCCGTCTGGGCGACAGATCTGAAAACGAGCGAACAGGCGTCGGCGGACGGCCAGGTCAACGCGGAAACTGCTGCCAATTATATCACGGACGATAATTTCTCCAACGATATGATCGACAACAACTACACGAAGGTCAGCCAGTCCCTGACAAGCCCCTTCTATGAGGGGGCGCCCGTCACCATCGACACGGCGTCGAATTTCACGGCGATCAGCGGAACCTCCGCAGCCAGCGATACCTACGGCTACGGAAGCGGCGCGATCCAGATGAACATTCATGACTCCGGGATCGTGACGGTCAATGCGCCGCAGGCGGGACGCTACTTCATCAGCATGGATTACCTCGATATCGGGGACAGTGTTCTGGCCCTGGAGATGTCCATTAAGGTGAACGGCGAGTTCCAGTTTTATGAACTCAGGGACATAAAGCTGGAGGCTATGTGGCGCGATCCGGCAGAAGATTCCTACGACCGATACGGGAATCAGATCGTGCCGGTGCCCGACAAGCTTCTGCAGTGGCAGAACAAGTATGTGGGGGACGCCAGCTACCGCTACAGCGGTCCGCTGGCAGTGGAACTGAAGGAAGGAGAGAATGAACTGGAGATCTCCCTGATCGAAGGTACGATGCTTTTGGGCAACCTGTATCTGAATCCGGAGCCGGCCATCGCGGAATACAGCGGCTCGAAGGAAGCCCCGGGCAATGCGCTGATCACGATCCAGGGAGAGAAGATGGATTACAGGAACGCATCCTCTATCCGCGCGGCCTGCGAGTACGACATCGACCTGGATCCCTATGAGGTAGAGACCAAGGCCCTGAATACCATCGACAGCGCGTCCTTCTCCGAAGCCGGCCAGTCCGTCACCTATAAGGTGAATGTGGAGAATGCGGGAACCTACCATCTGGCGCTGAACTACGTTCAGAGCAGCAAGGCGGATTTCCCGGTCTTCGTCAATGTGGCTGTGGACGGCGTCATTCCCAACACAGAGTTTGAGAATTACCCGCTGCCCTACGGCTCCGGTTACCAGGTGGAGAAGCTTTCCGACGACGCGGGAAGCGCGCTGAGCCTGGATCTGGACGCGGGGGAGCACACGATCACCCTTACGATCACAGCCGACCCGATCCGCCATGTGCTGGAAGCCGTGGACGAGATCATGAACGGCGTCAACAACCTGAATCTGGAGATCACCAAGGTTGCGGGCACCAATAAGGACAAATACCGTGACTTAAATATCGAGGAGTACATCCCCGACGCGATCACCAGGCTCAGCGATTACGCCGACAGACTGGATGAACTGGTCGAGAGCGTGAAGCAGTACAATCCGACGGCCAAGAAGATCGGCGCGTTTTCTTCCGCAGGCGTAGCCAGCGGGCAGCTGCGTTCCCTGGCCGGCGAGCCGGACGAGCTGGCGTTCCGCGTCTCGGAGCTGACCACCAGTTCGAACTCGGTGAACCAGTTCCTGGCGAACCTGATCGACAGCATCAATGAGAACGCCCTTGGTATCGACCGGATCTATCTGTACCAGGACGGCGCGAAGGTTCCGACCGGTTCGGGCTTCTTCGCCTCCCTTGCCGCCAGCATCAAGCGGTTCGTCACATCCTTTACCTCCCAGGCCTACTCCACCAGCGGCAACGACCCGGAGCACCTGCAGGTATGGGTGAATCGTTCCAGACAGTATCTGGAGATCATGCAGAAGATGATCGACGAGGACTTTACCGCCAAGACCGGAATTCAGGTCGACCTGGCCCTGATGCCCGACCAGAACAAGCTGATCCTGGCCAACGCTTCCGGCGACGCCCCCGATGTGGCGACCGGCATCAACTACGCGGTGCCGTTCGAGCTGGGTATCCGCGGCGCCATCAAGGACCTGACGGAATTTGATGATTTTCCGGAGGTCGCCAGCCGGTTTGAGGAAGGGCTCCTGGTGCCGTCTACGATTGAGGACGGGATCTATTCCCTGCCGGAGACCATGAATTTCTATGTCCTGTATGTGAGAACCGATGTGTTCGAGAAGCTGGGACTGGAAGTGCCGGACACGATCCAGGATGTGCGCAACCTCCTGCCGAGCCTGCAGATGCGAGGTATGAATTTCTACTATCCGACGGCCGGTATGCAGGCCATGAGGAATTTCCACGGCACCACGCCGCTGATCCTGCAGAACGGCGGATCGCTGTACACTCAGTACGCCGGCGATTCGAACATGAACAGCGAGGAATCCGTCAGGGGCTTTAAGGAGCTGACCGAGCTCTTTACCATTTACAATATGCCCAAGGACATCCCCAACTTCTACCAGCATTTCCGCAACGGCTCCATGCCGATCGGGATCGCGGATTACGGCGTCTACAATCTGCTGATCAACGCGGCGCCCGAGATCGCCAACAGCTGGGATATCTACCCGGTGCCCGGCACGGTGGATGAAAATGGAAATGTGCTCCGCTACATATCCGGCGGCGCCGAGAGTACGGTCATGTTCAAGTCCGATCCGGAGCGCGAGGCGAAGACCTGGGAATTCATGAAGTGGTGGTCCTCCGCCGACGTGCAGGCCGAGTTCGGACAGACTCTGCAGGTCACCTACGGAAGCACCTTCATGTGGAACACGGCGAATAAAGAGGCGTTCCGCCGGCTGCCGTGGAAGACCCAGGACAAGGAGACCATTCTGGATATGGCCGAGTGGATCAACGAGGCCCCGAGGCTTCCGGGCTCCTACATGGTGGAGCGCGAGATCTCTAATGCCTACAACTCCATCGTCGTGGACGGCGAGAATTTAAGAAGAACCCTTGACAACGCCGTGAAGCGCATCAACCGTGAGACGGAGCGCAAGCTGGAGGAGTTCGGATACAATGACCAGAACGGCAACGTGATCACGCCTTACGAGGTGCCGACGCTTGAGAAAGTGCGGCAGATCATAGGAAAGACGGAAGGAGGAGATGACTGATGAGCAAAGCCGAATCAAAAGGCAAGAAGAATCAGATCAGCAAGCGCGAGGCGTCCAATCCGGCGGCGCTGGTTTTCCTGGCTCCTTACCTGATCCTGTTCGTCGTATTCATCATCGTCCCGATGGTGATCGCGATCGGCCTTTCCTTTACGAATTTCAATACGATTGAGTTCCCGACCTTCGCCGGGTTCCTCAATTATATCAACCTGATCACCCAGGACGAGATATTCATGCAGAACGTCCTGCCCAATACGGTGGTGTACGTCATCATCGTCGGTATCGGCGGCTACCTGCTCTCGTTTCTGCTGGCCTGGGTGCTGGCGCAGCTGTCCAGCGTGCCCAGGACGATCCTGGCGCTGATTTTCTACTCGCCCAGCATGACAAGCGGCGTGGCGATGGCCGTCCTGTGGAAGATCATTTTCACCGGCGACCAGACCGGATACTTAAACAGTATCCTGATGAACCTGGGGATCATCAACGAGCCTATCATCTGGCTGACCAATACGACCTACCTGCTGCCCATCGTCATCATCGTGGCGCTGTGGTCCAGCATGGGCGTAGGGTTCCTCTCCATGCTGGCCGGTATCTTAAACGCGGATGAGGAGCTCTACGAGGCGGGAGCCATCGACGGGATCAAAAACCGGTTCCAGGAGATGATCTACATCACGATCCCGACCATGAAGCCCCAGATGCTGTTCGGCGCGGTCATGGCGGTGGTCAACACCTTCTCCAACGGCGCTATCGGCGTATCCTTAACCGGCGCCAACCCGACGCCCGGCTACGCGGCGCAGCTGATCGTCAACCACATCGAGGACTACGGCTTCATCCGTTACGAGATGGGTTACGCGGCGGCCGTATCCGTCGTACTGTTAGCGATCATCTGGCTCTTCTCCACTATGGCGAAGAAGCTGTTTGCAGAGAAAGACTGAAAGGGGGCGAAAGATTATGGCATATAAAGGAAGTAATATCAATCCGAGAAAATTTGAGCGCGGACAGATCAAGCTGATCGTTGCGGTAGCCCCGCTGGCGCTTTTCATGCTGCTCCCGATCATTTACATCTTCTGCCACGCGTTTAAGCCCATGGAGGAGCTGTTCGCGTTCCCGCCCAAGTTCTTCGTGCGGAACCCGACGCTGGATAACTTCCGGGGCCTGATGAAGGCGTCCCAGACCTCCGGCATTCCGCTGAGCCGCTACGCGTTCAACAGCCTGATCGTGACCGCCGCGGATGTGATCTGCTCGATCCTGCTTTCATCCATGGCCGGCTACGCGCTGTCCAAGCTCCGCTTCAAAGGCAAGAACACGCTTTTGGAGATCAATAACGCGGCCCTGATGTTCGTTCCCGTCGCAGTCATGATCCCCCGTTACCTGGTGATCGACGCCCTGGGAATGACCAATAACTACCTGGCCCACATCCTGCCCCTTCTGGCCATGCCTGTGAACCTGTTCCTGGTAAAGCAGTTCATCGACCAGATCCCGGACGCCTTAATCGACGCGGCGTACATGGACGGCGCCACCGAATACGTGGTGTACCGAAAGATCATCATCCCGATGATCAAGCCGGCCATCGCCACCAGCGCGATCCTGGCCTTCCAGCAGGTATGGACCAATGTGGAGAGCTCCAACCTCTACATGAACGAGGACGGTCTGCGGACCCTGGCCTTCTATATGAATACGCTGGCCTCCACGAACAACACGGTAGCCGGTCAGGGTATCGCGGCCGCGGCGACGCTGATCATGTTCATACCGAACCTGGTCGTGTTTATATTCTGCCAGAAGAGCATTATGAACACCATGGCTCATTCCGGTATCAAGTAGGAGGAAAGAACATGAAAAAATGGAAAATGCTTCTGCCTGCTGTTCTTTCCGTACTGAGCCTGGCCATCACGCCTCTGCAGGCATACGCGGAGGTGCCCTATAAGACCTACACCATCGACGGTTACGGTTATGTTACGGAAACACAGACGGCATACACGCCCAAGGGGTCTTTCAATAAGATCGGCGACAATTCCCTGGTGAAGCCCACCGACATCAAGATCACGGAGGACGGCTACATCTATATCGCGGATGCGGGCGCCAAGGTGGTCTGGGTCAGCACCCTGACCGGCGAATATGTGGACACCATCGGCGAGGGGGAGCTGGTGGAGCCCTACGGGATCTTTGTTACGGAAGAGAAACAGCTTTATGTGGCGGACCGCTCCGGCAAGGTCGTGGTATTTAATCCGGCAGGCGAGGTCATCGCCACCTACACAAAGCCCAATCACCCGTTATACGGCAAAGGCGATTTTAAGCCGGTGAAGATCGTGGTCAACGCCGGCGGCGATATGTACATCGTCTGCGAAGGTAACTCCAACGGCCTTGTACAGCTGACCCCGACCGAGGGCGGCACCTTCCTTGGATACTTCGGCACCAACAACGCCAACGTCACGGTGCTGCGTATGATCCAGGAGGCGGTCTTCACGGATGAGCAGCTGGCCAGAATGGTGAGCAACCTTCCGTCCACGCCGGTGAACGTGGCGATCGACAAGCAGGGACTGATCTACACGATCACCCCCGGCCTTAAGAACTTAAGCCTTAAGAAGTTAAACATCGCCGGCACCAACCTGATCGAGCCCGACGCCTTCGACGGCCGGGAAGCCGCGGTCACGGTAGGAAACCATGACAACGTATATGTGGCGTCCTCCGACGGCTACATCTACGAGTACAACGCGGAAGGCGACATGCTCTTCGTGTTCGGCGGACGTGACGATGGCCGGTTCCGCATCGGTCTGTCCAGCCGTGTCGAGGCCATTGCGGTGGACGCTAACGACAATATTTACATCGTGGACTCCGACAGCCGCCAGGTTCAATACTTCCAGGCGACCGAGTTTACGAACCTGCTGCACAGCGCCTTGAACCTCTATGAGAACGGCCGCTACATCGAGAGTATGTCTCCGCTTTTGCAGGTGCTGG
The DNA here is from genome assembly GCA_947589095.1 of uncultured Lachnospiraceae bacterium. Lineage (GTDB taxonomy): Bacteria > Bacillota > Clostridia > Lachnospirales > Lachnospiraceae > UBA3402. Next base: position 57,234 of record CANQBX010000009.1, on the reverse strand, counting down.
AGACCAACAGCCTCTTCGATTACGCCAACGAGGCCATCAGCCGTTCCTACCTGCAGGTGGAGGATTACGCCAACGCCTTAAAGTACGCGCGGGTTTCCAAGGCCTTTGAGGTCTACTCCGACGCGTTCTGGGAGGTCAGAAATACCTGGCTGCGCGAGAACCTGATCACGGCGGCGGGCGTCGTCCTGGCGGTCTGCATTGTGATCTGGCTCCTTAAGAAGCTGCAGCAGAAGAAGGGGATCTTCAACCCGCTTCTGAACGCGACCGAGGGCTTCCGCAAAGGCAATTTCTGGCAGCGCCAGAAATACATGACCTATTACATGAAGCATCCGGTGGACGGCGCCTACGGCCTGCGCTACGAGAACAAGAGCTCCTGGATCACGGCGGGGATTCTGCTCATCCTGACCACGCTGATCTTCGTGATCAACAAGTACTACTGCGGATTCCTGCTGCGCACGATCCGTGAGGGACGCTACACGATCCCCCAGGACATCATGACGATCGTCGGCGTGTTCGTGGTGCTGACGGCCTGCAACTACCTGATGTGTACCATCAACGACGGCGAAGGAAGCTTCAAGCGCCTGTTCTGCGGCTTTGCGTTTTCGCTTACGCCCTACATCCTGTTTGAGCCCCTTTGCATCATCTTAAGCAATGTGATCACCTACAACGAAGTGTTCCTGATCGATTTCGGACAGATATTCATCTATTCCTGGTGCGTCATCCTGCTGTTTATGACGATCAAGGAAGTGAATAACTACACGGTTGCGGAGACATTCAAGATCATCTTCCTGACCGCGTTCACCGTGCTGATCGTAGCGCTTCTGGCGTTCATCATTTACGTACTGTTTAAGCAGATCATCGACTTCGTGTCGGCGGTAGCTGGAGAGGTGGTGTATCGATATGGCAGATAATAAACGGAGACGTTATCTGATAAACGGCCTGGCAGGGATGTTCGCGTGCGCCATACTGGCGGCCTGCGCAGTAACGTCCCCCATGACGGCGTACGCCACGGAGAATGCCGGCGCGGTCGCCGACGTGGAGGTTTCGGCGGAGGAGAAGCGCGAGGCGCTTGACGACGCGATCATCGAGAATCCCGGCGACACCATCAACGGCCACAAGCTGGTGGCGGAGAACGATAAGCTGCAGCTTTACCTCTATGAGCCCACCCTGTCGGTGATCGTCCGCGACAAGAATAGCGGGGCCATTATGGAATCCACCGTCGGCGAAAGCGACGGCACCTTGAATACGACCTGGGAGAGCTTCATCCATTCCGGTCTGGGCTTCGAGATCTTAAACGGCCTGAACGAAGAAAGAAGCGATCTGACGGCGGGCGGAGCCGAGATCAGTGTGAATTGCACGGACAACGGCTTCTCGGCGGACATCAATCTGACCAAGTATCAGATCAGGATGACGCTGAATGTGGCCTTAACGGACGACGGCTTTACCGCCGAGATCCCCAACAGCTCCATCATGGAGGAACAGGCGAACGCGGCCACGCCCGTGACCATCGGAAGCATTTACATTTATCCGTTCCTGGGCTACACCTACTCCGCGGAGCGTACCGGCTACATGTTCGTGCCGGACGGCAACGGCTCGCTGATCTATCTGGAGGACAACGACGGACGGTTCAGTTCCCCGCAGACCTTAAGCGTCTGGGGCAGCAACGCCGGCGTGGACGAAACCTACGTGCTGAGCCTGTTCTGGGACGAGTACCAGACCATCAATGAAGGCGAACCTGTCATGGCGCCGGTCTTCGGCATGGTCCATACGGATTCGCAGATGGCGGTATTAAGCATCATCGAGAGCGGCGCGGAGGATTCCAGGATCATCGCATATCCCAACGGCGCGATCACCAATTATAACTGGATCACCCCGCGGTTTACCATGCGGCGGATCTACACCCAGCTTCTGAGCAAGGAAGCCACCGCTTCCGTCAAGCTCCAGGAGAGCCGCCATTCCCAGTGCGACTTAAAGATGCGCTACATTTTCCTGGGCGGCGACGAGGCGGACTACGCCGGCATGGCGGTCAAGTACCGTGAGTATCTCTTGAATGACCAGGGGCTGACCGCGAAGGACGACGGTTTCCGGATCAAGCTGGATTTCCTGGGAACCGACCGTGAGAACGGCATCGTCGGCAAGAAGGCCGTGACCATGACCACCACGGACAATATCCGGGATATCTACGACGATCTGGCGGCCAGCGGCGTCACCGACATCACGACGGTGTACAAGGGCTGGCAGAAAGGCGGTATCTGGAGCGTCCCGATCACCAGCTACAAGGCGGACAGCAAGATCGGCGGCACCCATGACCTGACCAAGCTGATCGGGGAAGCGGAAGGCAAGGGGATCAAGTTCTATCTGTATCAGGACGCCCTGCGGGCCAATCCGGATACCGTGAACACAACCTTCAATATCATCAAGAAGCTGAACGAGAGCGTCTACGAGGAGGATACCTACAAGGAGATTTACGAGTATTTCAACTACCAGACGCCCGACAAGGCGGTGGAACGGCTGAACAGCGCCCTGGCCTCCTATAAGAAGGAAGGCGTAAAGCAGCTGGCGCTGACCGGCGTTACCAATCACCTGTTCAGCTACAATTACAACAATAAGCTTTACAACCGGTCGGATACGCTCGGCGTACTGGAGCCGGCCATCGCAGGCGCGGCCCAGGATATGGATCTTTTGATGGAGCAGCCCATTTCCGAATACTGGAGCCTGACAAGCGGCATCATGGGCATGCCGGTGAACACATCCAATTATGTATTCACCGACAAAGAGGTTCCGTTCATGTCCATCGCGTTAAAGGGAATCCTGCCGATGTACGCGGACTACACCAACTTCGAGGCCAACCGGAGCGAGTACTTCCTGGAACTGGTAGAGACCGGCATCTATCCGTCCTTCTATCTGACCTGGGAGGATCCGGTGGACCTGCTGTACACGAATTCCTCCGACCTGTACACTTCCAAGTATTCGGTGTACAAGAGCGAGATCGTCGAGTACTACGAGAAGCTTAGGGAAGTCAACGACGCGGTAGCCGGCGCAACTATCGTAGACCATGAGAGGACTGCCGATGATCTGGCTGTCGTCACCTACTCGAATGGCGTAAAGGTCTACGTAAACCACAGCGAGAACGCTGTCGAATATGACGGCATGACCATCGAGGCCATGTCCTATAAGGTAGGTGAGGTCGGATGAGTAAGAATGAGAAAAAAGAGAAAGCGCCGCAGGCTCCTGCGGTAAAGAGACGCCGCCTCTCACTGAAACAGCGTGAGAACATGATGGGTTACCTCTTCGTGCTGCCGTGGATCATCGGCGCAGCGATCTTCGTGATCCGCCCGCTGATCCAGTCCTTCAACTTTGCGTTAAGCAACGTGAGGATCACGCCGAAGGGCCGCGAAGTCAGCTTCATCGGGATTCTGAACTTCACCCAGATCCTTCAGGAGGACGCCACGTTCCCGACGGAGCTGGTGGCCTACCTGATGAAGACCGTGCTGGCCACTCCGGTCATCGTGGTGTTCGCGCTGATCATCGCATTGCTTCTGAACAGCAAGATCAAAGGGAAAGGCTTCTTCCGGCTGATCTTCTTCCTGCCCGTGATCATCGCGTCGGGTCCTGTGATGGAGCAGCTGGTCAGTCAGGGCGCGGGCTCCATACCGTCCATGAACACCAGCGCCATCAGCAGCCTGATCGGTTTCCTGCCGGATTTCCTGGAGGACGCGATCATGGGGCTGTTTGAGAACATCGTCATGTACCTGTGGTATTCCGGCATCCAGATCCTGATCTTTTTGGCCGCCGTGCAGAAGATCGACACCTCGCTTTACGAGGCCGCCAAGATCGACGGCGGTTCCACCTGGGAGTGCTTCTGGAAGATCACGCTGCCGACCATCAAGAACATGACCCTGTTAAATGTGGTCTACACCATCATTTTCCTGTCCAACAACGAGCAGAACACGATCATTGAGACGATCAAGGACGCCATGTTCGGCACGACGGGAAGCAAGGGATACGGTTACGCGTCCGCCATGGCCTGGCTGTACGCGGTGATCGTGACGGTGCTGGTGCTGGTATTCGCCGCCGCTCTGATGCTTAAGAAGGACGTGTACGCGAAACAGGCCAAGAAAGCCCGCCAGGAGATGAAGCACCAGGAGCAGCTGGCGAAGAAATTAAAGAGAAAGGGGATCCGGTATGCAAAGCAAGAAGCAAAACGCGCAGGCAAACCAATCAAAGAGCGGCGCTAAGGCAGCTGCGCTCCCGAAGAGGAGAATCGACAGGTACGCGCTTAAGAAATGGTTCTTCGGCTCCAAGGATACCCAGGGCGCCGGCAAGATCATCGCGATCTACGGCCTGCTGATCTGTATCGGATTCGTCTACATCTATCCGCTGCTCTACATGATCAGCAAGAGCTTCATGCAGCGCGCCGACCTGCTGGACAGCTCGGTGAACTGGATTCCCAGCGTGCTGTATGTGAAGAACTACATCGACGCGTTCACCAGCATGAACTTTGTAAAGACCCTGTGGCAGTCGGTGGTCATCGCCGGCGTGCCCACCCTGGTAAATGTGGTCATGTGCGGCGTCATCGGCTACGGCTTCGCCCGGTACGATTTCCCGCTGAAGACGGTGATGATGGGGATTTTGATCTTCTCCTTCATCCTGCCGCCGCAGATCACGATGATGCCCAACTATCTGCTGTACAATGACATGAAGATCCTGAACTCCCTGGCAGCCTTTGTGGTGCCGTCCTTCTTCGGACAGGGGATCAAGGCGCAGCTTTACATCCTGATCTTTTACCAGTTCTTCCGTCAGATCCCGCAGGCTCTGATCGAGGCGGCGAAGATCGACGGCTGCGGCCACTTCAAGACCTTCTTTAAGATCGCGGTGCCGTCCGCGGCCCCGGCGATCCTGGTCGTATTCCTGTTCTCCATCGTGTGGTACTGGAACGAGTCCTATCTGACCCAGCTGTACGTCTGCGGTATCTTAGGCGGCAGCGAATGGAACACCCTGATGGTGGCGCTTAAGGGCTTTAACGACAGCTACAGCACGGCCGGCGCGTCCGTGACCGGAGACGCCATGGGAAGTCTGAACGAAGGCATCAAAATGGCGGCGACGATGCTGTCCATCCTTCCGGTGCTTGTGATGTACTTCGTACTGCAGAAGCAGTTCGTGGAGAGCGTCGACCGGACCGGTATCACCGGCGAGTAAAGAACACAGTTTCATGGCCGGGAACCGATGATTGTTCCGGAAAGCGGAACGTATTTCAAAAAAGTAGTTCGCCTGTCCCCCGTACCGGGGGCCGGGCTGCTATAAAAAAACAAGGAGGATTCAAGTATGAAGAAAAGATTAATCAGCGCACTTCTGTGCGCGGCCATGGTATCTACGGCCGTCCTGACCGGCTGCGGCGGCGGAAGCAGCAGCGGCAGCAGTAGCAGTAGCGAGACCCAGGCGGCGGCAACCACCGCGGCGGCCGGCGGCTCCGAGACCGCGGCTCCTGCCGGAGACGCCGACAGCGGAAATGGGGGGGCGGCTGCAGAAGCAGAGTCCGCGCTTCCGCCTCTGACGGATGAGGAGATCACCCTGACCTACATGAACTTTGACAACAAGGTCCTGACCGAGTGGCTGGCCGAGAAGTTCACCGAACTTCATCCCAACATCAAGGTCAATGTGATCTATGAGGTAGCAGGCGACGATTACAATAACACCCTGCTTAACCTGGTCAGCACCGGCCAGACGCCGGACTGCTTCATGATCCTGGGCAACTGCGATTTCGCCCTGTCCAACAGCCTTCTGGGCGATATGACCGAGTACTGGGAGAACGACCCGGAGAACGACAACATCCTTCCGTCCATCAACGGCGCGAAGCTGGGCTACTACGGCTCCAACCAGAAGCTGGCGACCCCGATCAAGTTCTTCCCGGACGCGATCTACGCCGACATGGCTGTGTTTGAGAAGCTGAATGTGGAAATGCCTCCGACCGACTGGACCTGGGACGAGATGGTTCAGGCGTTCAAGGACGTGACCTCTCCCGACGAGGGCATTTACGGCTTCAATATGTTCCACAACATCGTTACATACTATCCGGTAGCCGCCAACCCCAACGCCATCGGCGAGTTCGGCTGGAACGGCAAGGAATTCGACATGACTGACTGGGCGGTGGGCGTGAACACGCTGGCTGAGCTGATCAACGGCAAATACCGCGCTCCGGTAACCGAGGATGAGCTGATCGCATGGCAGGGTTCCACCGACTGGGCCGCGTACTCCGGCCGTCTGGGCTTCCAGATCGACGCGTTCTGGACCTATCTGAACCTGTTCGATACTGATGACTACAGGAACAAGGGAATCGAGTTCGTTCCCTATGCGACACCTTCTGTGGAAGGCAACGACGTGAAGTATAAGTTCGGCGTTCTGGACTTTGGAGGCATCTCCTCCGGCACAGAGCATCCGAGAGAGGCTTATGAGCTTCTGAAGTTCATGGGCTGGGGCCTGGAAGGCTGGAAGTATAAGATGGAAGGCTACAAGACCCTGTTCGACGAGGCGGCTAATGTGTACGTATGGCAGCAGTCCATGCCGTGCCCTCTGACTATGGACGAGGACATCTGGGCTGATTTCCAGGCGACATTCTTCCCGTCCCTGCATGACGACGGCGACATCAACGAGAAGGATCAGAAGTACGGCAAGTACTTCGACGACTTCTTCGCAGAGGTTCGTCACGGCGTGGTTCCGTTCGGCGACTGCCAGATTCCGGGCTTCGCGGCGTTCATCGCAGGTCCTTATGCGGGCGTTGAGGATTCTGTAACCAGCGGAGCGACCAATGCCAGCGACTGGGTGGCCGAGCTGACCGAGAAGGCCAACGAGTACAACCGGCAGGCGATGGAAGCTGCAGGCCTGACGCCGGCGGAGTAATCGACGGCAGCAGAAAAGGCCTGTCAGACAGGATGCGAAAGGTCATAAGGACAGAGTCAAAGAGGGGTACGAAGAAATAGGGGCGCTTAAGAGCGTGCTTATAAAAAATCCGGGCGTAAATGAAGCGTCCACTGCAGGAGGGGAGGGGGTGTTCCCCTCCTGCATTTTTGACAAATTGTTCAAGAAGTTCTATAATACTATATATTTGACTAAATCATTATATTGCGATATATTGCAGCTTGTTTTGGAGAATTTTCGGGATCGGCGGCGCCCGGCCTGCGCCCGGAAAGCTGTATGAACAGGAGGAACAAACTATGGATGAGAAATTAAAATGGAATCAGCCCTGGATCCTGCAGAGGGCGGATCCATATGTATATAGACATACGGACGGAACCTATTATTTCACGGCCTCGGTGCCGGATTACGACCGGATCGTGCTGCGTCACGCCGATACCCTGGGCGGGCTTTACGATGCGGAGGAGACCGCGATCTGGCACAAGCACCGTTTCGGCCCCATGAGCAGGCATATCTGGGCCCCGGAGATCCATTATCTGGACGGGAAATGGTATGTGTATTTCGCCGGAGGCGAGGCGGACAGTCCCTGGAAGATCCGGCCGTATGTGCTGGAGTGTATGGGACAGGACCCGATGAAGGATAAATGGATGGAGAAGGGCAAGATGAAAGCGGCGCCGGAGGATAAGTTCTCCTTCCGCGCATTTTCCCTGGACGCCACGGTATTTGAGAATCACGGAAAGCATTATTATATCTGGGCGGAGAAGGTAGGCGTGGGAAAGCAGATCTCCAATCTTTATATCGCGGAAATGGAATCACCCTGCCAGCTTAAGACCGTCCAGGTGCTTCTGACCACGCCGGATTACGACTGGGAGCGGGTGGGCTTCTGGGTCAATGAAGGTCCCGCGGTGATCAAGCACGACGGGAAGATCTATGTGACCTACTCCGCCAGCGAAACCGGCGCGGCTTACTGCATGGGCATGCTGACCGCGGATGAGGACGCGGACCTCCTGGATCCCAGATCCTGGAAGAAGGAGCGCCATCCGGTGCTGGCGTCCAATGTGGAACACGGCATCTACGGGCCCGGCCATAACTCCTTTACCACCGACAGCGAGGGGAATCCGGTCATGGTCTATCATGCGCGGACCGAGAGTGAGATCACGGGCAATCCGCTGTACAATCCCAACCGCCATGTGTTTTTGATGCGCGTCAAATGGGACGCGGAGGGGCGGCCGGTGTTCGAGACAGGAGAGTAATACTTTAGATAATTGTATAATCATATTGTAGATTGTAAAATCTTGTGCTATAATTTTAGAAGAATGTAAAGGAAATTGTGGACAGGGCAAATAGCAGGCCGAGAAAAGGATGGACGATGGAAAGGAAGGGAACCCGGATGGACGGAATCCTGCGGCTGAATGATTACGATATCAACAGCAACGCGGCCATCGGCTCCCATGATCCGTCGATGATGTGGGATCCGGTGACGCGGACCTATTATTCCTATTCGACTGACAGTTATATGCCTTATTGCGGGATGAAGCCGAAGGTCGGCGTTCCGGTGCGTTCCTCGAAGGATCTGGTACATTTCCAGTATGAAGGAACGGTACTGTCGGAGACGGCTGTCGCGCAGGGGCGTGATAACGGCGCGTACCCGCCGACGCGGAGCTTCTGGGCGCCTTACGCGGAGTATGTGAAGGGCGAATACCGGCTGTACTATGCGGCGACCAGGGCGTTCGGAAGTTCGGAGTCACGGATCTGGCTGGCTGTGGCGGACCATCCGCTGGGGCCTTTCGAGAACCGGGGCGTGGTGATGGACACCTGGGGGACGGACGATACTTATCCGAATGCCATCGATCCCCATATCATATGGGACGGGGACCGCTGCTTTCTGGTATACGGTTCCTTCTTCGGCGGCATTTTCCTGAAGGAGCTGGACGGGGAGACGGGCCTGCCGCTAGACGGCGATCCGAAATCGTTCGGACAGTGTATTTCGAAGAAGAACCCGCGGCCGGTCATCGACGGGCCGGAGGGTGCGGCGGTGATTTACGTGCCGGAGACCGGATATTTCTATCTGTTCCAGTCCTATGGCTGGCTGGGTGATAATTACGATATCCGCGTGGGGCGCAGCCGGAAGGTGCAGGGGCCTTATCTGGACCGGCAGGGCCGCTGTCTGGTCGAGGAATCGATGGGCGTGCGTATCGCGGGCAGTTACCGTTTCCGGGCGGCAGCGCCGAACGCGGGCGGCGCCGAGAAGGGCTGGAGTTTTAACGGATTCCGCGGGCCGGGGCACGGCGTGCCGTTTTATGACCCGCAGAGGAGCGCGTATTTCTTCGTCCACCATATACGGGACGGCGCGAATATTTACCGGAAGTACGACCCGCATATGCAGAGGGACAGCTACCGGATGCACTATCTGATGATACGGCCGATGTTTTTTATAAATGGCTGGCCGGCGCTGGGACCGGAGCCGTACGCCGGGGAGCCGATGACGGACGAGGCGATGCCGGATGGCAAACCGGAGAAGTTGGATGTTGGGGAACCAGCGGCAGACGGAACTGCGATGGCTGGCAAGCCGGAGAAGTTGGATGTTGGGGAACCGGCAGTAGCTGGCAAGCCGGAGAAGTTGGATGTCGGGGAACCGGCAGTAGCCGAAACTGCGGTGGCTGGCAAGCCAGAGAAGCTGTATGCCGAGGAATCAATGACAGCTGGCGTTGCAGCGGGTAGTCGGTCAGAGAAGCCGCATGTCCGGAAAGAGTCATCAGCGGGCAGCGTGGCAGACGAAAATTGTGCGGACGTCTTGGATTTGTTAGCGAATACGGAAGATGCAGCGGCCGGCTGGGAGATCGTTCGATTCGCAGAGAACGGGAATCGCATCGTGGTTTCAGCAGATTTTGATCCGCAGGAGGCTGCGGAGTTGATAAAGGGCGGCGTATTTCACAGATGCTGGGATTTCGAGAACAGTCGGCCGGTCGTAACGGTAACCGGCTTTGATCGGGACGGATATGCTTACTGGGGGAAACGCATTTCCAAGCGAGAAGAGCGCCCGTGACGAGCTGTTCGTATTTCCATGCAGAAAGGGCGCCAGCGGCACGCTTTCTGAATTGACGGAAGAAAACCTCTGCCGACGGGGATACCGGCAGCGGTGAACGATATAGAAAAAGGGGGTGCGGCAATGCTTCATATCAAAAATCTGGATGAGGGCCTTCCGGTATTCAAGGCGCTCGCGTCGGAGATCCGGGTCCGCATCGTGAAGCTGCTTTTGGACAATGGGGAAATGAATATGAATGAACTGGCCGGCGCGCTTGGCGTGACCAACGGGGCCCTCACGAGCCATGTGCGGATGCTGGAGGAGAGCGGCCTGATCAGCGTTCTGACGGAAAGCGGCGGACACGGCAACCAGAAGCTGTGCCGTGTGCGTCAGGAGAAGATCCTGGTGGATGTGGTCTCCGAACTGAAGGAGGATCTGGGAAATGTCTACTACACGGAGATACCGGTGGGTCATTATGTGGGCTATGAGATTTATCCCACCTGCGGTATCGCGACAGGCGACTACCTGATCGGCGAGGTGGATGACCCGCGGTATTTCGCCCACGCCGACCGGATGTACGCGGAGATATTATGGTTCGGCAAGGGGTATGTGGAGTACCTGGTACCGACGCTTCTGCCGCCGGCTACCCGGATTGATCAGATCTCTCTGTCCATGGAGATCAGTTCCGAGGCGCCGGGCGTCAACAATGACTGGCCTTCCGATATCAGCTTCTATCTGAACGACGTCTACATCGGTATGTGGACCAGCCCCGGCGATTTCGGCGATGTGCAGGGTATTTTCACGCCGGACTGGTGGTTCCCCAACTGGAATCAGTATGGGCAGCTGAAACTGATCGTCATCGACAGCACCGGAACGTATCTGGACGGGCTGAAGATCTCCGATGTGACGATCGACCGGTTTAACTTAAACTACAAAAGCACGGTGAAATTCCGTTTCGAGGTGGCGGCGGACGCGGCCAATGTGGGCGGGTTCACCATTTTCGGCAAGAAGTTCGGCAATTACAACCAGGCCATAAAGGTGCGGATCAATTACAGTCCTTTATAGGAGAAATAGGAGAGCCGGCGGCCGGCTGCATGTAAGAAAACAGAGAATTTATTCATTTCAAAAAAGGAGGAGAATGAAAATGGCAAGCATCAAAGAAGCAATCGAGAGCAGCGTTCTGGGTCTGGAGCTGGGCTCCACCCGCATCAAGGCGGTCTTAATCGATGAGTCCCACACGCCCATCGCTTCCGGCGACCACGAGTGGGAGAACCGGCTGGAGAACGGCGTCTGGACCTACAGCCTGGACGATATCTGGACGGGCCTGCGCGACTGCTACAGCAAGCTGGCGGCGGATGTGAAGGCCAAATACGGCGTGAAGCTGACGAAGGTGGGGGCCATCGGCTTTTCCGCCATGATGCACGGTTACATGGCCTTTGACAGCGAGGGGAACCTGCTGGCGCCGTTCCGTACCTGGCGCAACGGGATCACCGGACCGGCGGCAGAGGCGCTGACGGAACTGTTTCACTACAACATTCCCCAGAGATGGAGCATTGCCCATCTGTACCAGTCTATCCTAAACGGTGAGGAGCATGTGAAGGACGTGGACTTCTTCACGACGCTGGCGGGCTACATCCACTGGCAGCTGACCGGCGAGAAGGTGCTGGGCGTAGGCGACGCTTCGGGGATGTTCCCCATCGATCCGGAGACGAAGGATTACGATGAGAAAATGATCGCGAAGTTCGACGGTCTGGTGGCGGACAAGGGTTATCCGTGGAAGCTTCGGGATATTCTGCCGAAGGCTTTGATGGCAGGAGAACCGGCCGGCGTATTGACGGCGGCGGGGGCCAGACTGCTGGATGAGAGCGGGACTCTGGAGGCGGGGATTCCTATCTGCCCGCCGGAGGGCGACGCGGGAACCGGCATGGCGGCGACCAACAGCGTGGCGAAGCGGACAGGCAATGTGTCCGCGGGAACTTCCGTGTTCGCGATGGTGGTGCTGGAGAAGGAGCTTTCGAAGGTGTATCCGGAGATCGATCTGGTGACCACGCCGGACGGCAGCCTGGTGGGAATGGTTCACGCCAATAACTGCACGTCGGATCTGAACGCGTGGGTTGGGCTGTTTAAGGAGTTCGCGGACAGCATTGGGGTGAAGCTGGATATGAATACGCTGTTCGGGACGCTTTATAATAAGGCGCTGGAGGGGGATCCGGACTGCGGGGGACTGCTGTCTTACGGGTACCTGTCCGGGGAGAATATTACAGGCGTCAGCGAGGGACGGCCGCTGTTTGTGCGGTCGCCGGAGAGTAGGTTCAATCTGGCGAATTTCATGCGGGCGAATCTGTTCACGGCGCTGGGGGCGCTGAAGGTGGGCATGGATATCCTGCTGAAGGAGGAGCATGTGAAGATCGACTCGATCCTGGGGCACGGCGGGTTGTTTAAGACGAAGGGCGTTGGGCAGGGATTCCTGGCGGCGGCTATTGATACGCCGGTGTCGGTGATGGAGACGGCGGGCGAGGGCGGTCCGTGGGGGATGGCGTTGCTGGCGTCGTATATGATTCATAAGGATAAGGATGAGAGCCTGGGGGATTTCCTGGCGGAGAAGGTGTTCGCGGGGAACAAGGGCGAGGAGATGCAGCCGGATCCGCGGGCGGTGGAAGGATTTGAGAGGTTTATTGAGCGGTATAAGAAGGGGATTGGGATTGAGAAGGCGGCGCTGGAGTGCCTGATCTGAGTTTGGATGCGGGAGGTCCGCGGATGAGGGATGGATGCGGGCTTACTGAGGTGGCGGGAGGTCCGCGGATGAGAACTTGTCTGTCTGGGCTTCCGGTTTCGGATGGAAGAATTTCTAAGCTCACAGCAATTTGCTAAAAGCATCACGAAAAATGGACAACTCGCTTCGCTCAAACACGTCCATTTTTCGTGATAACGCAAATTGCTGTTCACTAAGAAATTCTAACCATCCTGCAAAGTCAGCCCATACAGACAAGTTCTCATCCGCTGGGCTGTCGGCAGGCTGAGACGACGAGGCGCTTTGCTGTCGTCGGGAAGAGGGACGAGGCGCTTTGCTGTCGTCGGGAAGAGGGACGAGGCGCTTTGCTGTCGTCGGGAAGAGGGACGAGGCGCTGGGCTGTCGCCGGGAAGAGGGACGAGGCGCTTTGCTGTCGTCGGGAAGAGGGACGGGGCGCTGCGCTGTCGTCGGGATGAGAGGCGAGGTGCTGCGCTGTCGTTGAGAGGATGGATGAAATTAGAAGGAGATGGAAGAGGAATGCTTGAGCAGTTGAAGAAAGAAGTTTATGAGGCGAATATGCTGCTGCCGAAGTATGGGTTGGTGACGTTTACGTGGGGGAATGTGAGCGGGATCGACCGGGAGAGCGGACTGTTTGTGATCAAGCCCAGCGGGGTGGATTATGAGAAGCTGACGCCGGAGGATATGGTGGTCGTGGATCTGGATGGGAAGAAGGTGGAGGGGAAGCTGAATCCGTCTTCGGATACGGCGACGCATGTGGTGCTGTATAATCGGTTCCCGAAGATCGGGGGTGTGGTGCATACGCATTCGCCGTGGGCGACCAGCTGGGCGCAGGCGGGACGGGGGATCCCGTGTTATGGGACGACCCACGCGGATTATCTGTATGGAACGGTGCCTTGCGTGCGGAATCTGACGAAAGAGGAGATCGAGGAGGCTTACGAGCTGAATACCGGGATTCTGATCGCGGATCATTTCGAGGGAAATGGTCTGGATTATGAGGCGACGCCGGCGGTGCTCTGCAAGAACCACGGGCCGTTTACGTGGGGGAAGGACGCCCATGAGGCGGTGCATAACGCGGTGGTGCTGGAGGAAGTGGCGAAGATGGCGGCGCGGTGCGAGTGGCTGAACCCGGAGGTGAAGCCGGCGCCGCAGGAGCTGCAGGACAAGCATTATTACCGGAAGCATGGGGCCAATGCGTATTATGGGCAGGGAAAATAAGATTCGTGAATTGCATCCGAACGGATGACAAAAACAGAAAACTGGTATATAATCATGGCTAAGAGCGGACGGCAGGGATAATCCCGCAATCCGCCGCGAAGCTGCAAAACCAGTTCTGAGATATGAGAAGAGGAGATCACTGACTATGAAAACAGTACAGGAACAGGCAGTAAACGCGATCCGCGTGTTGTCGGCGGACGCGATCCAGAAGGCGAAGTCGGGACATCCCGGGCTGCCGCTTGGTTCGGCGGCCGCGGCCTACGAGCTGTGGGCCAACCATATGAACCACAATCCGGCGGATCCGGACTGGCCGAACCGCGATCGGTTCGTATTGTCCGGCGGACATGGCTCCATGCTTTTGTATTCGCTTCTGCATCTGTATGGATATGGAAATCTGTCGAAGGAGGATCTGATGAATTTCCGTCAGTTCGGCTCCCTGACGCCGGGTCATCCGGAGTATAAGCATACGGTGGGCGTCGAGGCGACGACCGGCCCGCTGGGACAGGGCATGGCGATGGCGGTCGGCATGGCGATGGCGGAGAAGCATCTGGCGGCGGTATTTAATAAGGACGAGTATCCGGTGGTGGATCATTATACCTTCGTGCTGGGCGGCGACGGCTGCATGATGGAGGGCATTTCCTCTGAGGCGTTCTCCCTGGCGGGGACGCTGAAGCTGGGCAAGCTGATCGTGCTCTACGATTCCAACAGCATTTCCATCGAGGGAAGCACGGATATCGCTTTCACGGAGAACGTGCAGGAGAGAATGGCGGCCTTCGGGTTCCAGACCATCACCGTGGAGGACGGCAATGACCTGGAAGCGATCGGCGCGGCCATCGAGATGGCGAAGGCGGATCTTTCGAAGCCGTCTTTCATCACCGTGAAGACGCAGATTGGTTACGGCTGCCCGGCGAAGCAGGGCAAGGCCAGCGCCCACGGCGAGCCGCTGGGCGACGACAATATCCGGGAGATGAAGGAATTCCTGGAGTGGCCGTCTCAGGAGCCGTTCTATGTGCCGGATGAGGTCTACGCTCATTATCAGGCGCTGGCGGACAGCAAGGTGGACGCGGAGAACGCGTGGAACGCCATGTTTGCCGCTTACTGCCAGGAATATCCGGAGATGGAGAAGCTCTGGAACCAGTACCATGACGAGAAGGCCGCAGAGATCTTCTGGGACGACGCGGATTTCTGGAAGCAGTCTGAGAAGCCGGAGGCCACCCGGAACCTGTCCGGCAAGGTCATCAACTATATGAAGGATAAGCTGCCGAACCTGTTCGGCGGTTCTGCGGACCTGGCTCCGTCCAACAAGACCAATATGTCCGGCGCCGGCGATTTCTCCGCTGCGACTCCGGAAGGCCGCAATCTTCATTTCGGCGTCCGCGAACAGGCGATGGCCGCCATCGGCAATGGTCTGACGCTGCACGGCGGTTTGAAGCCCTATGTGGCTACGTTCTTCGTGTTCAGCGATTACACGAAGCCCATGGCAAGGCTTTCCGCCATCATGGGACTGCCGCTGACCTTTGTATTCAGCCATGACAGCATCGGCGTAGGCGAGGACGGCCCGACCCATGAGCCCATCGAGCAGCTGGCCATGCTGCGGGCGCTGCCCAATTTCCACGTATTCCGTCCCTGCGACGCGGTGGAGACGGCGGCTGCCTGGTACAGCGCGATGACATCCACGAAGACCCCGACGGCCCTGGTGCTGACCCGCCAGAACCTGGCCCCGATGCCAGGCAGCAGCAAGGAAGCGCTGAAGGGCGGCTACATTACCGACGACTGCGAAGGCACGCCGGATGTGATCCTGATTGCCAGCGGCTCCGAAGTGGAGCTGGCTGTGAAGGCGAAGGCGGTGCTGGCGGAAGAGGGCATGAAGGTCCGCGTGGTCTCCATGCCGTGTATGGACATTTTCGAGGAGCAGAGCGATGAATATAAGGAGTCCGTACTTCCGAAGAATGTCCGCAAGCGTGTGGCCATCGAGGCGCTGAGCGATTTCGGCTGGGGCAAGTACGTCGGCCTGGACGGCGCGTATGTGACCATGCATGGATTCGGCGCCAGCGGTCCGTATGCGAAGCTGTTCGAGCATTTCGGGTTCACGGTGGAGAATGTGGTCGCGGTGGTGAAGTCGCTGTAAAACGTCGGAGTCCGGATTGCGTCTGTATTGCGGGCAGACCGCAGACGCTTGTTGGTATTTATTAAGAAGGTGGCCATAGAGAGCATGAGCCGTATTCAAGAATTACTAAATATTACTAAATATTACTGAATAGAAGGAGTGTATCAGCTATGAAATTCTTTATCGACACAGCCAATGTAGATGAGATCCGCGAGGCCAACGAGATGGGTATTATCTGCGGAGTTACCACCAATCCGTCCCTGATCGCCAAGGAAGGCCGGGACTTCAACCAGGTAATCAAAGAGATCGCCTCCATCGTGGACGGCCCGATCAGCGGCGAGGTGAAGGCCACGACGACCGATGCGGCCGGCATGATCAAGGAGGGACGTGAGATCGCGGCGATCCATCCGAACATGGTCGTGAAGATCCCGATGACCGCCGAAGGCTTAAAGGCCGTCAAGGTCCTGTCCGCCGAAGGCATCAAGACCAATGTGACCCTGATCTTCACCACGGCCCAGGCCCTGCTGGCCGCCCGCGCGGGCGCGACCTATGTGTCTCCGTTCGTGGGACGTCTGGACGACATCTCCATGCCGGGCGTGGAGTTAATTGAGGACATCGCGGATGTATTTATGACCCACGATATCAAGACCGAGATCATCGCCGCCAGCATCCGCCACGCGATCCATGTGATCGACTGCGCGAGGGCCGGCGCGGACATCGCCACGGTTCCGTATAAGGTGCTGATGCAGATGACTAAGCATCCGCTGACGGATCAGGGCATCGAGAAGTTTAAGAAGGATTACATCGCTGTATTCGGCGAATAATGGAAATGTAATGGCTGCCGCGGGACGGAAGCCGGGTTCTGACGGGATGACTGTTGGGACTGGGCCGGTTCTGCGGCAGCCTGTTTTTTGCAGGAAAGAGTCGGCGGCAGGGATGTTGTAGGAGAGAAAGGGCGACGCCGGCCGGTTCTGTGGCAGTTTGTTGTTTGTGGGAGAGAGAAGGCAGTGCCGGGAAAGCAGCCTGCAGATAGATATATGGCGGACTTATGCGCTGATTTTGAAAATGGGAGAACGGGAACTATGGAAGATACGAGAAAAGAATGGCTTGCGGCGCTTCTTAAGATCACCGGGCCGGTGCTTGACGCGCTTGAGAACGGAGAACTGAAGCAGCGGCTCCCGCTTGATTTTCACGCGGACCGGGCGCAGTACGCGCCGCTGGAGGCCTTTGGACGCAGTATGCTGGGGCTGGCGCCGTGGCTGGAACTGGATCCGGCGGCGCTTTCTCCGGAGGAGAGAAGTCTGCAGAGCGGGATGCGCCGGAAAGCCGTCCGCTGTCTTGAGATGGCCACTGATCCGGATTCGCCTGATTTTATGAATTTCACGGAAGGCGGACAGCCGCTGGTGGACGCCGCTTTCCTGGCTCATGCGTTGGTGCGGGCGCAGAAGGTGCTTGCCGGGAGAGGTATCGCTGCGTCCGACGCCGATGAAAGCGTTCCAGCGCAGTGCGCTGATAAAACCGCTGAGTACCGATCAGAGGCGGCAGCAGATATGGCTGCTCCGTTGCCCGCGAGTGAGCGTACCCGCCGCCATCTGGCCGACGCCCTGCGCGCGACCCGCCGGATCGCCGCGGTCAATACAAACTGGCTGTTCTTCTCTGCCATGGTGGAGGCGGGGCTTTACGTTCTGGGGGAACCGTGGGATATCATGCGTGTCCTTGGGGCGCTCAGGACATTTCAGGATTGGTACAGGGGCGACGGCGTCTACGGCGACGGTCCCATGTTCCGCTGGGATTACTACAACAGTTTCGTGATTCAGCCCATGTATGTGGATCTTGTGGAGCTGTTCGCGGATCAGTCGGATGAGATCGCGCGGATGCGCCCGGCGGTTCTGGCCCGCGCGTCCCGCTATGCCTCCGTGCTGGAGCGGATGATCGGCCCGGACGGTTCCTACCCGGTGGTGGGCCGTTCCATCTGCTACCGCTTCGGCGCGTTCCAGATGCTGGCTCAGGCGGCCCTGAAGCATCGGCTGGAGGAGCATCTGTCCCCGGCTTCGGTCCGCTGCGCCCTGACCGCCGTGATCCGCCGGGTCATGTCCGCGCAGGACATGTTCGATGAAAATGGCTGGCTGCGGCCGGGCGTTTTCGGATATCAGCCGGAACTGGCGGAGGAGTATATCAATACCGGCAGCCTGTATCTGTGCAGCGCCGTGTTTCTGCCGCTGGGTCTGTCTCCGGCGGATCCGTTCTGGGATCAGCCGGATGAGGACTGGTCCGGGCGGAAGGTCTGGGCGGGGGGACATATTTCTATCGACCATGCGATCGACTAAACGGCCTGTATAGAATGCGTTCGGAAAGAAAATGCCTGTATTTTCCGCAGAGAAACGTACAGTAACGTCCGCTTTTGAGAGGCGTAAGATTGCGGCACAAGACGTGAATGGGCATTGAGCTGCCGTATAAATTATGATAAATATGTTGTAGCGGCATCGTCGCCGCGCGAATCATTTACACAGAAAAAAGGCGCCCTCGGCGGAAACGGATCCCGCCCGGCGCCATTTCCGGGAAAAGAAAAGGAGGATTTGTCATGCGTTACGAAGTGAAAGGAGAGACACTGCCGGTTGTCGTATGTTATCTGGAGGATGGAGAGCAGATGGTTACAGAGAGGGGCTCCATGAGCTGGATGTCCCCGAACATGAGGATGGAGACCGGCACCAACGGCGGCCTCGGCAAGGCGTTCGGAAGGATGTTCGCGGGCGAGGCCATGTTCCAGAATATCTATACAGCCCAGGGCGGCCGGGGCATGATCGCGTTCGCGTCCAGCTTCCCGGGGAGGATCGTTCCCTTTGAGATCGGACCCGGACGGGAACTGGTGGTGCAGAAGTCTGGGTTCCTGGCGTCTGAGCCGGGAGTCAGTCTGTCCGTATTCTTTCAGAAGAAGCTGGGAGCCGGCTTCTTCGGCGGCGAGGGCTTCATCATGCAGAGACTGTCCGGCCAGGGCATTGTTTTCCTGGAATTCGACGGCCATGTAGTTGAGTACGACCTGCAGCCGGGCCAGCAGATCGTCGTAGATACCGGATATCTGGCCGCCATGGAAAGCACCTGCCAGATCGATATCCAGACTGTGTCCGGCGTGAAAAATGTGCTGTTCGGCGGCGAGGACCTGTTCAACACCGTGATCACCGGCCCGGGCCATGTATGGCTGCAGACCATGCCGATCTCCGCGGTGGCGGGGCAGATCCTGCGGTATATACCGGCCGGCAAGTAAATGAAAGGGGGGCGCCGATTGGAAGCGCTCCTCAATATTCCCATGCGGGCTGGGTGCCAGAGACACTTGTTTGTATTCCCATGCGGGCTGGGTGCCAGAGACACTCGTTTGTATTTCCATGCGGGCAGAGTGCCGGTGACGCTCTTTTTGTATTCCCATGCGGGCAGGGCATTCGTGACATTCGTTTGTATTTCTATGAGAAAAGAATGTCAGTGACGCCCTGTCCGCATTTCTAAATATCATATTTCTCAAACAAAGCTTCGCGAAATTCTCGGTCAGTGAATACCCACTTCAATTTGTTGTACTTTTGTAGACCATGGTCTGTTAAATTAAAAATAGAGGATTGAAAACGCCGGGGCGGCGTGCGGCGAAGAGGCTGCGCGCGTAATAGCCCTGGCACCATGAAGCAAGGAGGAAAAAGATGCCGTTAAGAACATACATACCGGGAAGAGCAGGGCAGGGAGAAGTGACGATGCGTATCTATAGCCGCGCAGCAGACGCCATGGAACAGACGTATGCCGCATGGCGCGCTTTCATGGAGGAGAGGAACATTCCGGTTCCGGACTGGGAGACGCTTTCGGCGCATGTGGCTGTGGATTCTCAGCTGACCGATACGCTCCTGCAGGAGAATCCATTGCGTCTGGCGGAGGAGCCGCTTCTCATCGACGGGGGTTTCACGGCCAGAGAGTTAAGAATGATAATGGGGACGACCGATGTCGTCAATCAGTTCTTCGAGTCAGAGGAATTCGTGCCGGAAAATATGAGGGCGGACTACCGCCGGCTGGCGGAAATGTACCGCGGAGTCTACCGGGACATGGCCAACATGATGCGCGTGGGCAGCTGGATGAGGAGTCTAAGGCAGCAGGATCCGGCCAGGGAGCTGCTGTCCAGGCGGAATACAAACGGGATGACCCAGGCGGAGGCGCAATTCTATAACCTGTATAAGGCGAACTCGATAGGCGTACTGGAGACGAACGAATTGAACGATGCCCAGATCCTGAACCGGTATTCGATGTTAATAACGGCAAGAGACGTCCTGCGGTACGCTCTGGGCGGGCGCTGGCTCCGCGGAGGCAATCCGGAGGAGCTGCTGAACCGGGAGAATCCGAACGCGGGAGGGATTCTGAGGGGATTTGCGCCTCGTTCTACCGGCGGGGACAGACTTGCCGGCCCTCTTACATATGCGCTGGCGCAGCGGGGCGGGATCGATCCGGAGAGCCTGGTCGAATTCGTGGAGGAACTGCGTGCGGCGATCGTCCGGGAGCGAGGGGAGAATCTCGGGCAGCCCGTGCGGGAGATAGAGAGCCCGGATCAAGAGGCGGCCGCGTATTTAACCGCATGGAGAGAAGGCAGCAGATGCAGCGAGGCCGTCATGCGCCTTGCCGCCTGGAGGGCTGGAGATGCGGAGTCGATCGTCCGGTTCGCCCGGGCGCTCACGGAAGGGCCCGAAGGAGGAGATCTGTCTTCCGACGCCGGCCGCCGGCCGTGGGAACTTGCGGAAGACCTCCCGGAGAGCGCCAGGGAAACCCTGATCGCTAATTTTGACAAAACGTTCGGAAAGTATTTCAGTCAGGATCAGATGAGCGACGGCAGCGCATTTTCACGCATCCGGGCAGGCGGAGCCAGTATGTCGGATCTGATCCAAAAATATGGCGGAGATCCGTCGCAGGCGGAACGGATGGCGAAGATAGAGCTGATGGCGCGGGTGCTGGCCGGGGACGCGGTCAGCGTAGAAAGAGTCCTTTCGGACGGAACGTCGGTGCGCGTGCCCCTGCGGCTGGAAGCGGGCCAGCCCGTGTTCCGGGAGGCCGTGGAGAACGCTGCCCGGATCCGAAGGGACCTTGACCGGATGCGGGAGGAGTTCTCCCGGCAGACGCCGGCGCAGAGACAGAGCGGCGTCCGGCGGATCATTGAGGAGCTGTACGGCACGGGACATCCGGGGACGCCGGATCCGGATCAGAGAAACGCAGAGGCGGAGATCCGCGGCCGGATGCACCGGGATGCGGGAGAAGCGCTGGCGCGGGAGGGGATCTTCGAACCGGAAGTTTCTTCGGCGCTGGGAGGACGCCAGACCGCGCAGCTTTACCGGGCGGCTCGGGAACTGTCGGTATACCGGGCTTCGCTTCCGGCGGACCGGGCGGCGGAGTATGACCGGTACCTGCTTATTCTGCGTAACTGCGCGGAGGGTCTGGACCGGATCCGGAGCGATCAGGAGCTTCTTCGGACCGATCCGGCGCTGCAGACGGCGGAATTTGCGGGAGGATCCGCAGACCGCAGGCTGTCAGGATGGCTGTTGGACGGAAATCTGCTTGAACGGGAGGCGGAGACGCTGTATCGGGCAGGTACAGCGCTGGCGCAGGTTCTCCGTTACGGAATGGGGGAGGGCGCTTCCGCGGACGCAGACAGGATCTTAAATGGAGCCGGCGGGCATGCGCTTGCGGAAATTCTGGGGGCGGAGTCGGGTTCGGTCCGGCAGCTGCGGGAAATGACGGACCGTCTCCGCCAGGAGATCCCGACTGACCGCAGCCGGTTCGCGGAAGCGGAAGCGATCCCCATGGAGCTGGTCGCTGCCGGCGGGGAGATCGTGAGCCGGTTCCGGCCGCAGACGCCGGGAAGAGCCCCGGAGAGCCTCCGGCCGTGGGAGAGAGAGATTAACCTCGCCCGGTTGGGGACGGAAGCGAGGCAGTACGCGGCTCAGAACTTTGACACCGCGATGGGGCCGCTGTTCGGACAGGAGGAACGGGAGCGGCTCGCGGCGAGGGGCATGGACATTTACGACCGGATTTTCGTGAACGGACAGAGCCTGAGCGACCTTTACCGGCAGACGCCGGAGAGGCGGCCGTATGAGCAGATGGAATCCGATATGAAATGCCGTCTTCTGGAGAATGTTCTTGCAGGAAGGCGGATCGATGTAATGGTCGAAGACGCGGCGGGGCGGACGGCGCTCAAGCGTCTGCTGCCCTATGACAGCAGCGGCCTTATCCAGACGGCCATGGGGCCGGACGCGGATGGGATCACGATTCCCAGGAGCGCCCGGTACGCGGCCGCGGGGCAGGAAGAGGAAGACCGGATCCGAAGCGCGGCGGAGGAGTCCCGCGTAAGGCTGGAGAATGCCCTGCGCAGCCCGGCGGCGCTCCAGAACAGAAAAGAAGCGATTCGCTACGGGCATGGAGACAACGCCGTCAACGCCGCCTACAATGCTGCGGCGCGGAGGTTTGATCCCGGCCGGCCGGATATGACCGAAGCTTATATCGGCGGCGGGACCGGCGCCGGGGATCTGCTTCGGCAGTACGCGGGATTTGGGGGCAGCGATGCGGAAGCGGGCCGGATGCTCAGTTCCCTGGCCCAGATGCATCTTCTGTCCCAGAATCCCGGGATCCATCTGATGGATCTTGTGGATCCCGACCGGTTCCAGGAGGGAAAACAGGCGGCCGGCAAAGCTGTGACCGACGCGCTGCGCAAAGGGCTGGAGGGCCGCGGCTGGGAGGATTATGACGAGATTATCGCCGGCGTGGTTCAGATGGTGAGTCCGGCAGCGGAGCAGGGACTGCCTGCGCGACTTCGCGATGTGCGTCCTCTGGATCTGCGGCAGGAGCTGGCGGTCGTTATGGGGCTGGATCTGAACCGGCGGCCGCCTTATTCCCAAGCGGAATTCCTGAGAAATATGGATTCTCCGGAGAACTCGCCCCGCGTCAGCGCCATGCTGGCATTTGCGGGGCAGATCGCGGGCGACGCGGCCCGGCTGGGCCGTCTCCGGATGGCCGACCCGGCCTTTGCAGAGGCAGGCGGCCCCGCTTTGTCCGGAAACGACCGGATGGCGGCGTTTGACGCCCTGCAGGCGCTCGGAAACGCGGAGGGCAGATGGCTGAACGCGGCCCGGGATTATCAGAGGCTCGAAGCTGTTGATAATTCGGAAGAAGTAACTGCTGCCGCGGGCGTCCGTGCGAATTCGGCGGAAATGACTGCCGCCGCGGGCGTCCGTGCGAATTCGGCGGAAATGACTGCCGCCGCGGGCGTCCGTGTGAATTCGGAAGAGATGACTGCTGCAGCAGGCGTCCGTGCGAGTTCGGCGGAAATGACTGCTGCCGTGGGCGTCCGTATGAATTCGGAGGAGATAACTGCCGCCGCGGGCGTTCGTATGAATCTGGAGAATGTCAGGCAGATCCTGGCGGCCGGGGGCTCTCTGCAGGCTCACGCCGGCGATATCCGGCAGGCGCTGGACGTCCGGCACAGAGCGTATTACCGGGAAGCATCCCGCCGGCAGACGCCGCGGCTTCGCGATATGGTGGAAAGGCCTTATGGCGAGCTGGGTCTGAACGGAAGCGCACTGGCCGTAAATGTATCGATCGAACTGCCGCTGCAGCAGCGGCGCATGAAGGAGCTGGACAGGCTGGTATCCCTGGCGGACGGAAAGCGGGAGCTGCCGCCGGAGACAGACGGCTATGTCGCCGCCTATGCGTCGGATGTATTTGACCGCATGTTCGTGCGCGGGGCTGATCCGGTCTTCGGGCTGGACCGGGTGATGCGAATGGCGGCGGACGGGCTGGATATGATGGATCGGATCTACATTGACGGCCGTTCCCTCAGAGACCGGTACGGCGAGAAATACAGCGGCCTGCCCAGGGAAGAAGCCGCGGCCCGCATGAAGACGGAATTCGTGGTGCAGATGCTTCGGGGAGCGCGGATCGATGTGACGGCGGAACGAAACGGCGTGGAGGTTCTGTCCGCCCTGGCGGTCAGGACAGAGATCAGAAGGATCAATCAGAGAGCCTGGCTTACGGTACCGGACAGCGCGGCAAGCAGCGGACGGTTCATCGACCCTGCGGAGACGGAAAATGGATTTGCGGTTCCGCCGATGTCCCGTGAGACGGCCGGAAGGATCTACGCGTCCCAGTGGAGCGCGTTGGAACGGACCGGCCGTGCGGCCGGCGGGCCGGCTGCGGCTCCCGCGGCGGAACAGCCGGGGCCGGAGGCGCAGCAGGTTCAGAACCGCCGGAATGAGGAGCGCAGCCGCCGGAGCGAAGAGTGGCTTGCGGAGGACAGAAGGACAGGCGAGATCCTGGACAGCGCCGCGCAGAGAATGAATATCTCGAGCGACGCCCACGAAGCCGGCGGCGCTGATCTACGCGACGAGCTTTTCCTGTTATATGCAAACGGGGAGGAACGGCTTAGGGATATCTTCAAAGCCGGACGGGCAGCGACGAGCGAAGATAGTATGATGATGAATGCTGCGGAGGGCTGGCTTAGCCTGGTCATCGATCAGGCAACTTACGCCGGTGATTCGGCGCACCGGCCTGAGACCGGAATGACGGTCCCGACCCGGCTACAGCGTCTGATGGGTTACGGCCCGGGGAATCTGTCGTCGATGTTCTTCATTGACGGCATGTCGGTGGATGACTACGCCCTTGCGCACGGGCTGCAGGATGGTCTTAGAGGAGAGAATCCCGAATATAACCGGAAAGTGATCCTGGCTGCGGCGCTTTTGGGCGGGGAGCATCATGTGGATATGATCCGGACCGGACGCGCGCCGGACGGAACCTACAAGACCGGCGTGATGGAGATCCAGATGGATCTGTCGCCCTTTGACGGGATGGTGGGCTTCTTCCAGACCCGGCCGTCCAGGAAGGCGAACCGGCTCTATGGCGATACCTCCGGCAGAAGCGAACGTCACGAAAAGATCAAACTGGCTGCGGACGCAAAACTCCTTCAGGCGCTGTCCGGGGAACTGCTGGACGAGGAGGTGGCGGAGCGCCGCGAGCTTAGGGAAGCGGCGGACCGGGACCGCGTCAGCCGGTGGCGGGCGGCCTATCCGCAGACGGCTCCGGGACAGGAGCAGCCTGCGGCGCCGGCTCAGGAGCGGGAGCGGTCTGCGGCTCCTGGTTCAGAGCAGCCTGCGGCGCCGGCTACAGAGCAGGAGCGGTCTGCGGCTCCTGGTTCAGAGCAGCCTGCGGCGCCGGCTACAGAACAGGAGCGGTCTGCGGCCCCTGGTTCAGAGCAGCCTGCGGCGCCGGCTACAGAGCAGGAGCGGTCTGCGGCCCCTGGTTCAGAAGAACCTGCGGCGCCGGCTTCCGAACAGGAACAGCCTGCGACCCCGGCTTCGGAGCGGCAGCAGGATACGTCTGTCAGGAGAAGGATCGGTCTGGATGGCGTTATGGCAGGTTCTGGGGAAAGCGGCATGATCAGAAATGAGGATTCGGATGCGGCCATGAACGGTCCGGCTGAGAACGGCCGGACGGAGGAGAGAGAACGGAAGTCCGACCAGTCTGTCTCGATGGAACAGGAACAGGAGACAGAACCTTCGCAGAACGAGCATCGGAGACGGAGTACGGATGTGCAGCAGGAGATCCGGAACGGAGCGGGACGTCTGCCCGCGAGAAGTCCGTCCGGAGAGAGAAAGCCGCCGGAAGGAAAGCGGTTCGAGGAGAAGAGCCCGCAGGAGGAACAGTTGGGCGACAGGAAACCGCCGGCGAAGAAATCCACACCCGCCGGTCCGAAGAAGTGACCGGAAGAACGGATCCGCGGGATGGATTCTCCAAAAGAGTACAGGATGAGAGCCGGCGGCCATAAGCGGCATTATACCAGGCGTCATGGGTACACCGAAGAGACGGCTATATAGTGACAAAGTCATTGAAAAGCGGGCTGTATTGTGATAAATATTATAGTAAATGGAAGCCTGACAGCAGGCGGAGATTAAGAAGCGGATCACGTGGCAGGCCGAAAAGGAGCCGCTGATCGAGAAGAATATTTTCCGCAGCGTGGAGAATGTAACGCTGGACACGGTCATCGCGTATAAACAGAAGGGTGTGCGGCATCATTTTCTGGATACATACAATGAAGGAGATGAATGAAATGACCAGCTTGCTGATCAAGGACACGACCCGCGAGCAGCGGGAGCAGATCATCCGGCAGTCCATGGACTGCGGCGGAGGCTGCGAGAACTGTTCCTCCTGCTGGCTCGGAGGAGGAAGTCCGTTTGAAATGTATGTGGATTATATCGAAGGACGCCGGGAGATCGCGGAGATCAACGCGGAGTACCGGGCGCGATATGTGCGGGGATAGAAACGCGATATGTGCGGGGATAGAAGCGCGGTATATGCGCGGTCGGGAGTGCGGTACATGCGCGGATAGAAGCGCGATGCATGCATGAGGTGGGACGATGGCAAAAAGAAGAAAAGCAGACCGCCGGGCTTCGGCGGCGCGCACGGCGGCCGTTGCGGCAATTGCCGCGGCGGCCGTATGCCTGACGGTATTTGGCGGATGGATGATCTGGCGGGAGACGGGGAATCCTTCACGGGCGCAGGTGGCAGGAACGACGGCGTCAGGGACGGCGTTTTCAGATGTTGGCAGCGGACAGGCGGGGACAGGGCAGTCCGGCGGCAGCCTGACTGGTGACGGAGCATTGCATTCGCCCCGGCCGGAGAATGTGCAGGCAGAGAATCCGCAGACGGATCCGGTGATCGAGCTGACTACGGCGGCCGAGCCGGAGAAGAGCGGCGCTGAAGCCGGGAATGCCGCGGGAGCAGAGGATCCGGGAGAAGATACGGATACCTCCGGGCAGACCGGGGAAGAGTCCGGCGGCATCACGCTTCTCTTTGCAGGCGACGTTTATTTCTCCGACCATGTGATGAACGCTTACAATCAGGCCGGAGGCATCGCAGGCGTACTGGACGAAGGCATCCGCGCGGAGATCGGCGCGGCGGATATTTTCATGGTGAATCAGGAGTTCCCGTTTACGAACCGGGGAACGGCGGCGGAGGACAAGCAGTTCACATTCCGGATCCCGCCGGAGAAAGTGTCCATGCTCACGGAAATGGGCGTTGATATTGTGACGATGGCCAACAACCATATCCTGGATTTCGGGCCGGAGGGCATCACGGACAGTCTGGCGGCGCTGGACGGCGCGGGGATTCCCCATGTGGGCGCCGGGGAGAACCTGGAGCAGGCGAAGAAGCTTAGGATCCTGGAAGTGAAGGGCAGAAAGATCGGTTTTCTCGGCGTCAGCCGCGTCTACATGGCGGCCAGCTGGGCGGCGGGAGCGGATCACCCGGGCGTATTCTCCACCTACGATCCGACGATGGCTCTGCAGGAGATCCGGGCGGCCGGAGCGCAATGCGATTATCTGGTCGTATACGTTCACTGGGGCATCGAGCGGAACACGACGCCGGAGGATTACCAGCGCAGTATGGGAAGGCAGTACATTGACGCGGGCGCGGATCTGGTGGTAGGCAGCCATCCCCATGTACTGCAGGAGATCGAATACTATAAGGATAAACCGATCGCCTACAGTCTTGGGAATTTCGTGTTCGGCAGCAGCATACCGGAGACGGAGCTTCTGAAGGTGGTTCTGAGGGACGGGGCGGAGGATGGTCTTACGGCAGAGGTCACCACGATTCCGTGTACGTCGTCGGGAGGATATACGCGGATGCGCTGATCTGCTGTAAAAAGAAGAAAGCGGCCCGTTCCGGTAAGGTCTTCTGGATCATGTATAACCGGAGAACCAATCCGGTATATCAGAAACTGCGGCCGGCAGATGGATCGAACAGCGGACGTTCAGATATGGAAGAACAGTCCCGCTTTCTTAAGCACCGGCCGTACCGCCATGTAGACGACGACCACCACGATGGTTCCGGCGACGGCGTTTATAAAGGTGACGCCGGCGGCCCAGGTGGACATGATGGCGGCGGCCGTGGCTTCCACGCCAAGAATGTATTTCTTATAGAAATATCCTACGATCGGATCCATGATCACGTTAAAGCCCAGCCCGGCGACGGATGCCAGAAGCGTCCATTTGAAGACGTATTTATTGTCGTGGTCTTCGGTGATGTGAGCGAAGTGATGCGCCACCAGCCCGGTCACCAGCCCGATGCACAGCTTCAGGAAAAAAGTCTTCGGCGCGCTGGTTACATAGGCCGGATCGATCAGATCCGCGATCGTCATGCCGACAGCGCCGGCTACACCGCCGTAACCGCCGCCCAGCAGAAGGGCGGCCAGCACGCAGAACGCATTGCCGATGTGGAGGGCCACCATATCGCCGCCGAAGGTGGGGATCGGGATCTTTAAAAATGTAAACGCTACATAGCACAGGGCCGCCATCAGGCCTGTGATCACTATCTTGTAAACCTTTTCCTGTTCCTTTTTGATCATATTCTCTCACTCTTTCTGATGGATATCCATCGGTTCATCTGAATTACTACTTTACGATAGCACACTTTTGGAATGGTGATAATATCCAGTTTTGACTATTTTAATAATACCAGATGAAACAGTGAGATAGTACGGCCGGACCGTCAGCCGCTATTCCGGATACATCCATCCGGAATACTGCAGGACCGACAGGTTTTCCGCGAATTCATTCTCTTCCGCGGAATGCTTCCTGTACTCCCGCGGAGATACCTGCATGATCTCGGAGAAATGCCGGTTATAGCTGGAGACGGACTGGAACCCGACCAGCCCCGATATCTCCAGGATCGACTTTGAGGAGCCGCACAGGAGCGTACATGATTTCATGATTCTTGTGTTGTTCAGGTAATCCAGAGGGGAGATGCCCATCATTTCGTGGAAGATACGGCGGAAGTGGGTCGGACTCCAGTGGCACATCTCCGCCAGATCCCCGATGGAAAACTGCTGCATGTAATTGTTCTCGATGTAGTCTAACGCCGGCATGATCCCGGTCGGATACGGGGGGGCGGATGCGTTCCGGCCGAAGGAGTCCGGCGTCTCTTCGCTTTCGATCCGATAGATCTCCACGTACAGGGAGAACAGAAGCCCCCGGACCACCAGCTGGTAGCCGGAACGCTGGGCCTTCATCTCGTCGATGATCATCATTGCCAGCTGATAGACGTTCGGATACTGCTCCCGGTTCAGTATGTATTTGAAATCCTTGAAACCATAGCTTAGAAGATCATAGTTCCGCCAGGTCGCAGGCAGCATATCGCGGAACAGATCCTTCGGATCGATCATCAGATAGGACCACAGGCTGGCTTTCCCTTCCGCCGAGTAGGTGGTATGGGGGACGTTGCGCGGAACGACGGTCACGTCGCCTTCGCGGAAGGGCGTCTTATGACCGTAAAATGTCATGAAGCCGTCGTCGGCGTGGCAGATCCCGATCTCCAGGCAGTTGTGAAAATGGAGCCGCGGGCTGATCACGTCGGAGATCCGCCAGTGGTCTCCGGTCAGCATAAATACCGGAAAGGACGGCGGCAGATAGTAATTCCTGTATTCGGTTACGACAGGTTTGTTTTTGGCCATGTCCGATCCTCCCTTGGTTCTTTTCTGCTATCTTACAATAAAAATGTGCATTTTTCAACGCATTTCGCGGGATGATTCATGCTATATGACGAAAACCTTTTTATTTTCATGGAAGGTCTGGCGAATGGAAAGGCCTGTTTGCCCGGAACTTTTGTAAAAAATGTCTTCTCGGGGGAGATAAATGTTCGTTTTTGCATAGTTTATACCAGTAACTGATTAGAAATAGAGATCAATATGTGCGACAATGACAGTATCTGAAATGGATTCAACAGAACGAGAGACAGGAGGTAAGATTTCATGGCGAAGAAAAGCAGTACTGCCACGCCGCAGTATAAGACGAAGACGTCCTGGGGCGCGGTGCTCAAAAGAGACTGGCAGCTGTATCTGCTGCTCGTTGTGCCGGTCGTGCTGGTCGTCGTGTTCAACTACGCGGCATACCCGGGCATGCGGATGATGTTCATGGATTACAAACCGGCCAGAGGCTTCGAAGGCAGTAAGTGGGTGGGCTTCGAGACCTTTGTCAAGGTGTTTAAGGACAGGGATTTCCACCGGGCGCTGGCAAGCTCCATGGTATTTAATATCCTGGACCTGCTGGTCGGGTTCCCGATGCCGATCATCCTGGCGCTGATGCTGAACGAGCTGCGCTACGTGATGTTTAAGAGAGTATCCCAGACGATTCTGTATCTGCCCCACTTCCTTTCCTGGGCGATCATCGGAAGCGTGGCCTATACCATGTTCCGTCCCAGCACGGGTCTGGTCAACATCATCCTGATGCATCTGGGGCTTATTAAGGACGGTATCCCGTTCCTGACGGAGAAATGGCACTGGGCCGTTACATACCTGCTGATCGGCGTATGGCAGGGCATGGGCTGGGGCACGATCATTTACCTGGCCGCCATTACCAGCGTCAGCGGCGATCTGTACGAGGCGGCCATGATCGACGGCGCCAACCGCTGGCAGAGAATGTGGAACATCACTCTTCCCAGCATCCGCGGTACGGTCGTCACCATGCTGATCATGAACCTGGGACGTATCATGGGAAGCAATTACGAGCGCCTGAGCGTGTTCGGCAACTCCAACGTCCGCGACTTCCAGTATCAGCTGGCGGTATATATCTATGAGAAAGGTCTTTCGGGGGGCAAGTACAGCATGGCTACGGTCGTCGGTGTGTTCCAGTCCCTGGTGGGCCTGATCCTGGTGCTTTTGGCTGACCGGATCGCCAAGAAGCTTGGCGAAGACGGATTACTGTAGGAGGTGGAGATTATGGCAAGGAAAAAAGAAGAAATTGCCCGCGACGCCCAGACCGAATCGGACGGCAGCCGCGCGATCAGCCGATTCCGTATCAGCGACGCGCTGATGATGCTTTTTATTACGATTCTGTGCCTGACATGCATCCTTCCGTTCATCCATCTGGCGGCTAAGTCGATTTCCGGCAACGCCGCGGTTATGGCCAAGTCCGTTTCCTTCTGGCCGAAGGACATTAATTTTGACGCGTACAAGTCCATTTTCAAGGACGGGTCCCTGGTGACATCCTTCCTGTACAGCGTGTTCGTTACCCTGCTGTTCACGGTGCTGGGCATGATCGCCTGCACCTGCGCGGCGTATCCGCTGTCCAAGAAGAGGCTGAAGGGAAGAGGATTCTTCACCTTCATCCTGATGGTCCCCATGTATTTCGGCGCCAGCCTGATCCCCACCTACCTGCTGTTTAACGATCTGCATCTGATCGACAACATGTGGGTGCTGATCCTGCCGCTGATCTATTCACCGTACAACATGATGATCATGAAGAACTACTTCATCACCAGCATTCCGGACAGCCTGGAGGAATCGGCGTTCCTGGACGGCGCTACGAACTTCCAGATCCTCGGACAGATCGTGATTCCGCTGTCCAAGCCGATCATGGCTACGCTGTCTTTGTTCTACGCGGTAGGCCGCTGGAACGCATACGCGGACAATATCTACTACATCCGTTCCGACGCGCTGAAGATGGTCCAGTACAAGCTGTACCAGATGGTCGCCTCCGCGTCCGAGGCGCAGACCGCCACGCTTTCCGAGGCGGCTGCCGTTACCAGTACTCCTGAGGTGCTGCAGGCTGCGGCGATCATGTTCGTCACGATCCCGATCATCTGTATCTATCCGTTCCTGCAGAAGTATTTCGTCAAGGGCGTTATGGTAGGCGCGGTAAAGGGCTGATATTAGAAATTCTGCGCAGTATGCCGGCAGCGGCAGCGGCGCGGGAACGCTGCGATAGTCATCCGGCCTGTCGGCCGGTGCTATAAATTACTTTAACTTTTTGAAGGAGGGTAATCATTATGAAGAAAACGAATCTTCAGAGGCTTGGCGCCATTGTTCTGACAGGTGTTATGGCAGCAAGCCTGCTGGCCGGCTGCGGCGGCGGTTCCGGCAGCACGGATACCACCACTGCGGCGGCCGGTACGACGGCAGCAGCGGCATCCGAAGAAACCACTGCGGCGGCCGGTGAAGAGACCACGGCCGCAGCGGCTGGTGAAGAGACCACTGCGGCAGCGGCGTCCGGAGAGGCCGGTATGGCGAGCTGGCAGCCGTTTGCGGAGAACGTGACCATCACGATCCCTGTCTATGACAGAGGACAGGAAGGCGTTCCGGATGTAACCAACAACTATTGGACCCAGTGGATCCAGGAGAACTTCGGCGATAAGTACAACATTACCGTGCAGTTCGCTCCGATCCCCCGTTCCGACGTTATGACCCAGTACGCCCTGCTGGCTTCCTCTCAGGATCTTCCGACGATCCTGATGGAGTATGACTTCGACAAGGTCGCTACCTGGGCGGTAGACGGTTATCTGACCGAGTACGATGTGGACGCGTTCGCGCAGATCGCTCCCACCTACTACGGCAAGATGGAAGAGCTGGGACTGACCCAGTACATTGCTCTCAACGGTGAAAATGTATTTGCTCTGTCCGAGAGACCGTACTACAACACTCCTTACACCTATGTAAACTGGGTGCGTATGGACTGGCTGAGAGAAGTCGGCTATGATCACATTCCGGCAACCCGCGCTGAGTATCTTGACGCGATGCAGAAGATCATGGACGCCGGACTGGCTGAGCATCCCGGCGGCGGCAGCATGATCCTGTCTGGCCAGGGCGCCGACCAGAACTACGCCTACAGGACCTTCCCGCTGAACGAGGAAGACTGGGTGAAGTACGGCGATTACAATATCCCGTCCCTGGGCTATGAGGCCAATAAGAAGCTTCTGAAGTTTGCCAACGAGGAGTACAACCTGGGCATCACCGATCCGGAGTACTACACCATCGACACCGAGACCGCAAAGGCCAACTTCATCAACGGCAAATCCTACAAGTACGGCGGGTACATTTCCGCGAGCATGGACTGGCTGGAGTCCTTCTATGAGATCAATCCCGACGCCGAGCTGGCTGTCGAGGTGCAGTCTCTGACCGAGGACACCGAGGCCGGCACGGTTCCGGCTTACCGTTCCGACAACCCCTTCGGTATGATCATCGGCTTCTCCTCCCAGGCGACGGAGGACGAGATCAAGGCCGCTCAGATGTACATGGAGTGGATGATCCAGCCGGAGAACCTGTTCACGATGCAGTGGGGCATTGAGGGCGAGACCTACAACATGGTTGACGGCGTTCCGACCTCCGTGCCTTACGGCGATCAGCCCAGCGAGTACAAGCAGGGCTACAACAACAGCGTAGACTACTGGTGCGTCATCGTAGCCTCCCGCGTATACGGAACGGCTGAGGACAGCATCAAGACCACTTCCCCGCAGGGTCTTCCGGTGGACTTCTCCGACGCTCTGATCGAGAACTACCACAACAAGCAGGAAGCGGCCAAGAAGGGCTGGGCTGTGACCGACTGTATGTTCGGCGGCGCTGTTGAGGGCGCGACCGAGTACGGCACCGAGCTGCAGGCCAAGTACGTCGAGTACCGCGATAAGCTGGTGCAGGCGGATCCGGCTGAGTTCGACGCTCTGTATGATCAGTATGCGCAGGAGTACCTGGATGCAGGCTACCAGGATGTCATAGACGACAGAATGGAGCTGTACAACGAGGGCCTGACCACGCATCTGGCACAGTAAATAAACGGTGACTAAAAAAGGGCGGCGGGATATTCCCGCTGCCCTTTTGGCCGATTATTCTTTGGGCGGCGCCGATCCTTTCGAAAGCGCCTCCTCCTTCTTAAGCTGCTCGAGCCCCAGACGGATCAGCTCTACCGTCGCCTCCGAGCGCGTCTGATAACGGTGTTCAAACCGAAAATCTTCAATCTGCTGAAACAATTCATTATCTACAGATACTGTGTAGCGCGGCCTGTCAGTTGCCATATTTATCACCCCTTACCTTCAAATTATACACCAGTGAACCAGAGATGTAAAGAGTTAATAAGCGGTCATTGTGCCGCCGGCGGCCGCCTGGCGCCGCTGTCGGCGAGACGCAGTTAAGCGGCGGATAATGGGTAATTTTGGTAAAAACTATTGACAGTGAACCAGTGAACCACTATAATATAATCAGGTTCAGTGAACCAGCAACTTTGGCGTTAAGGAGGTGAGCGTATGGCAACAGAGTTGAGACGGTTTACGATTTCCATTACCCAAAGTATGGAGGCTGACCTGGATATGGCAAAGAAGGAAAAGTACTACAAGGGAACGCAGAACGATATGATCCGCGATCTGATCTGTCGTGGGCTCGCGACACTAAAGGCTGAAGAGGAGGCAGGAAGCAAAGAGCGCCGGGAGAGCGCCTGATAACACCAATCAATAGAACCGCATACAATTTAATAAAAAAATGTATTAACAGGAAGGGAAAATACATGTCAAAGCAACTGGAAAGGTCTGGGGGGACCGTACCAACGGCTGCGCAGATGTTTCTTCTGCAGGTCAGTGTCAGAGGAGACGGCAGCGTCGCCGGGATGTTGCGAGTATTTGATTATGAAAAAGCGGTACGTTTTATGGGGATCGATCAGGCGATCCTTATGATCAATGAATGGCTGAACCGGACGGGATTCCCATCCGGCAGCATGGAATTACGGACATTTGATCCGGAGTGGAGTTCCTATTGGGACAGAATGGCCGCCGCGGACGCGTCGGCTGCGGACAAGGCTCTGGGTCAGCAATATCAGAAAATTACAGAAAGACGGACAGAATCATTTTTGATCCATGTGATCTACCGGCAGAATACCAGCTGGCAGGGAGAGGTGCGCTGGAACGGTCAGCGTTCCTATTTCCGCAGCGGTCTGGAGCTGATGTCCCTCATCCGCTCCGGTCTGGAACGATCCGCATCGAGGATGGCTGTTCGTTCTTCTGTTGCCCAGAATCTGTCCGAAGCGTCGGAGAAAATACTGAGCGGCCGTCTGGCAGCCGGATGACAGACGGCTGGGGAGGGCGCGGCGGATATAAGGGGAATGGCGTTACGGGGGAAGAGCTTGGGGGAGCTTTGTAAGTCATTAAGGGAGAGGAGAGTAAACGATGAAGATCATGCAGGGATGGAAGCATGCGAGCCGGTATCGCAGAGGTCTGGCCTTTATGCTGGCGGTTGTCATGACGGCGGTAAATATCCTGGCGGGCGCCGGGACGGCGTTCGCCGCGGAGGAGCCGGGCGAGGGGCTGGACGATGAACCGGTCGAAGTCGTCTGCAGGCTGGATGCGGAGGCAGTGAAAGCCGCGATCGAGAGCGTAATGCAGGGGCAGGACCCGGCGGACGCGGATCCGGAAGAAGATGAGGATGCCGGAAAGGCGCAGCTTTACGAGTTGGATGCGGCTGCGGTTATGGAGCCGCATGTTGCGGGAGCGGAAGTGAAACTGCTCTACGACGCGGACGCGGACGAGGTCGTCGTGCGTTTGATAAACAGGAGCGGGAGCGCCCTGGCGTTCCGCGCGCAGGTTGGCGACGACGGCTATACGACAGAGACTGTAAATGTTGCGGGAGCTCCCGTGACCGGCGGAGAAGGGAATGGCGAGGTGGATCCTGCGGAGGGATCGGACGCGAGTGTTGCGTCTCCTGCCAATACAAACGCGCCGGAGGAGAAGGACGAAACGGCCGGGAAGGATGAACCGGCGAATGTGAATCTTGCGTCGCCTGCCGAGGGAAATACGGAGGATGACCCAATCGAGCCGACCGGCGGGACGGAGCCGGCTGGCGGGACGGAACCGCTTGACGGGACCGGAATGACCGGGGAAACGGACGCGAATACGGATGAGGTGAGAATACCCGGCAGCGAATTTGGATATGGCGTCCTGGCGGCGGTGACGCTTACGATCGGCGGTGCGGACAGGGAATTTGACAGCATTCAGGCGGCGATCGATGCGATCGATCCGGATGAAAGCGGAACAGCAGAGACTGTAATCACGATCAATCAGAATCTGTCGGATGTGACCGTATATGCAAAGAATAAAGGGTCGGTCACGCTGGATCTGAACGGCCATACATTGGCGGTAAAGCCCGGTGAAACCGATCCGGTTCACTTTGAGATCGAAGAAGAAGACGCTATATGTATCCGAAACGGCTCGATCGAAGGCGGTTCGGTTTCGAACCGTGCGATATGCATCAGCGGCGTCATAGAAAAAACAGGCGACAGGAGCGGAGCTGTTACAGTTTATCATGGAGGCTCCGCTGCTCTGGAGGAATTAACAATCTCTGGCTTTGCTGTAACAGACGGTCTTAAAGATGTTGTATATTTGAATAATATAATGAATGTTACTGTTTCCGACTGCACGATCACACAGAACCAGGGGACAGTGATCGACAGTGCGTCAACCGGAGAGTATGCGGAAGGATATCCGACTTTGGGAAAGATAGAAATCTCCGGCTGTACGGTCAGCGATAATGAAAGCGGCGGCAGCAGCAGTATGCTGTATATCAATATGGAGGATGTCGATATTACAGACTGCACTTTCTCTGGGAATAAAGCCAGGGATATTGGCGCGCTAACGATCGCGGGAAAGAATGGAACAGACACGCTGATTAAAGACTGCCGCTTTCTGGGTAATTCCGCCGGGAGTATCGGCGCGCTGAAAATAGGCCAGGAGGACGATAAGTATAACAAGGCGAAAGTTACGGTCGATGGCTGTACATTTGCGGATAATAAAGCTACGAATGAGGCGGGGTCCGGAAGAGATGCGAGGGATGCCGGCGCGATCGCGAACTATGCGGTCCTTTCGATCGGGAACGGTACGCAGATAACCGGAAATACATCCGGAGCGAACGGAGCGATTTATAATTTCGGCGAGCTGACAGTGGAGGATACGGTCATCACAGGCAATAAGGCTATGTGCGGCGACGACCATTCGACAGGAGGAATTAAGAGCAAATATGACTTCCTTCGGTTCCTGTCGGGAGAAATTGTTGGTAATTATAAAGGGAATAATCCTGATGATCTGAGCGATATCATGGCGCTGAGCTGGATAGAGAAATTGCTGCCTGCCTCTGAGATGAGCGGACCCGAAATCGGATCGGACATCTATCTTTGGACGTCCGTCAGTAAGACCTGGACGATAAAGGAAACCTTTGAAAACGGCGTTATGTCTAAAGATAAAGGCGGCAGCGTCGGCCTTAATCTCGCCGCCAAAAAAACAGAGATCAAGAAGGCGCCCCTGACCGTTACCAACGCCATCGATGGCGGACCGGAAGGCATTTCCGAAAAGACGTTCGTCTTTGACATCGAAGGCGACAACGGATACAAGGGTACGGTGGAGGTCACCGGAGCGGCGGAGAGCGAACCGGTCTATCTGCTGAGCGGAACGTACACGGTTACGGAGCGGGACGCATCCGTCGATGGGTATATATGGATTGCGCCGGAACCGCAGACGGTGGACGTTGAAAATGGGGAAGCGAAGAATGTCACCTTCACGAATACCTATGCGCTCCCCGGCAGCCTGACCGTTAAAACGGCGGTTGAGGTTGCAGACGAGGCCGAAGGCGGATCTGCGAATGCAGCGGATACGTCGAAGCTAAAATTCTCG
Source organism: uncultured Lachnospiraceae bacterium (assembly GCA_947589095.1). GTDB lineage: Bacteria > Bacillota > Clostridia > Lachnospirales > Lachnospiraceae > UBA3402. The sequence continues at coordinate 19,752 of CANQBX010000009.1, read as the reverse complement.
ATCACGGTCGAAGGCGTGGATAACGGCGCTGAACCGATAGATGTAACGATTACAGGAACAGGAGAGGAGACGCTTAGCGGGTTACTGCCCGGAACCTATACGGTTACGGAAGATATAGAGGATAAGGATGCGGCGCTTGCCGGATATGTTTTAGAGGATCCGGGCGTACAGAAGGTGGAGGTGACCGGCGGAGAAACAGCGGTTGCTGAGATTAAGAATACGTATAAGCCGGAGCCGAAGGGCAGTCTGCATATTCAGCTGGTTCTCAAAGGAGAGCTGCCCGAGGAAGAAAGACCGAAGGAGTTTTCGGTTCTATACTATAAAAACGTAGTACCTCTGACAATGGAGGCCCTCAACTATCGTTCATTTGCTCCTCAACCCGGGGAAGTTGTCTGGGAAATGACCGAAGAGAATCTGCCCGTTGGAGAGTATGCGATCTCGCCAATGAGTACGAGTCGTCAAAATGGAATATCGGCGAACGTAGACGGATATATCCGTACGGTAGAGCCGAAGACAGACAGGGCGGGGAAATTTCTGGTAGAGGTTAAGGAAAATGAAACGACGGAAGTCGTCGTTACATTTACCTACACGAAATACCCGGTCCGAATCGGCAAAAAAACATATGAGTCCCTTGCCAAGGCGTTTAACGCTGTGTCATATGACGAGGAAAACACGGTGGTTGTCTTACAGAAGGATATCGAGCTGGACATGACGGTAACCCTGGAGGAAGGACAGTACGTTAAGCTGGTCTCGGATGAGGATGGACCCTACACGATCAAGCGCTCCGAAGGATTCGAAAAATATATGCTCACTGTGGAAGAGGGAGCGGATCTGACGCTTGGGAATATCGTTTTCGACGGCGGCTCGAAGAATGGACAAAAGGCGTCCCAGTCGCTGGTTAAAGTCGAAAAGGAGGCAGTTCTTCATATCGGCGACGGCGCTGTGCTGCAGAACAATGACTGCCAGAGAGTATTAACCGCAGGAATCGGAGGAGTACCTACTAATGGAAGGTATGACCATAACGGCGGAGGTGTTCTGTGTCAGGGAACGCTTGAAATGACCGGCGGTACGATTCAGAACTGCAGCGCCAATAACGGAGGCGGTATTCTGCTTGCTTCCTATTATAATCCGGATGCCCATTTTACGATGACCGGCGGTAATATCAGGGATAATTCCGCTTACTATATGGATTATAATGTGTATGGTTATAATATCGGTGCGGGCGGCGGCGTTGCGTTGCTGAACATGAGTAAAATGGAGTTTAAGGGCGGAGTGATTTCCAATAATACGGCCGGGGTCGGCGGCGGTATCTCTGTGGGAACGGAATGCAGTATGAATAATTCCGGCGGTATTGGATATCATCTGGAGATGACCGGCGGTACGGTAGATAGAAATACGGCTGATGGCAACGGCGGGGGAATCTTTATCGCGGGAGCCGGTTTCGGCGCTCTGATCGAGGCCGGAAAAATCACCAATAACGAGTGTGCTCTGGATCCGGTTTCCTATACGCTGAACTACCGCCCGGCGTACTATGGCGGCGGCGGAATCTATGTGCATGGCGACGTCAGCAAGACCGGACGGCTCCAGGTTAATAACGTGCAGATCAGCGATAATAACGCGGCGATAGCGGGCGGCGGTATTGCCGGATGTCCCAGCTCCAGCATCGGCGTGTATATCGATGATGGCGGCGTGATCTATGGAAATAATGACGGCGGCAGCAAGAAAGAGAAACAGGAGATCTACGTTGGCCGTGACGCGGATTCCATACCTATAGTAAACATATCTCCGACGATGCTGGGCGGCGGACGCTATAACTGGACGGATGAAAGCGGCCGGATGCTGGATGACAGCGAACTGAAGGTGACTCTGGATGAAAATCATTCTTCGATCGCGACGTATAACACGCTGACAAAAGAGGATGAGGATGTTCAGACGGCGATCGGACTGACCAGTACCATTATCACAGGCAATATATCTCATTCCTGCGGCGGCGGTATTGGCAGCAATGGCGGCGTGAATGTCGGTAACCCCGGACCGGATGATGCGGTTACCAGCGTGTGGATCCAGAAGGAGTGGAATATTGGCGGCCAATTACCGCAATACGTTACTTTCTGGCTGCTGCGGGACGGTGAGAGGCTTGCTTCCGCGAATATGAAAAGGCCTTCGGGAGGCTGGTATGGCGGAGCGGTTGAATTCTTTAAGGGACTGCCTGTGAAAGCGCCTGACGGCCATGAATATAAATATGGCGTTGAGGAAGATTTCAACGGCCTGTATGATGTGACGGTAGTGCCGGGAGAAACAGGTGACGAGAACAGCCCGTGGAAATTCATCAATACGCGGACCTGCAGCCTGCGGCTTACGAAGAATGCAGTGGGCGGTGGTGCGGATACGGAGTACGATTTTCTCGTCACTCTGACAAATCCGGATGGAACGCCATACATCGGTTCGGTTAAGGTGGTGGATGACGACGGAAATGAGCTGACCTCTCCGAAATTTACGGAAGGCAAAGCCGGCGTTACTTTGAAATCCGGGGAATCCGTATTCCTTACCGGTCTGGAAGCAGGAACGACCTACCTGGTCGAAGAGACGGAAGATGGAGACGCTGCAAGAACATCCTATACAGTAACCTATACGGACTGCGCCGATACACAGCAGTCGCAGACGGGTGAAGAAGGAAAGACCTGCGAAGGCGAGACCGCATATGGCAGAACGGATATCGTTTTTAAGAATGAATTTGTAAGGACCACCAGCGTAAAGGTACAGAAGGAATGGCTGATCAACGGCGAACCCGCGGAGGCTCCCGAGGGAGCGGTCATTACGGTCCGGCTGCTGGCGGACGGGACGGCTACAGGCGATTCCCTGGAGCTGAGCGCTGAAACCGGCTGGAAAGGCGAGTTCACCGACCTGACGGCGGAAGACGCGGAAGGCAGAGCGATTGTCTATACGGTCGAGGAAGAGGCGTACGACGGCTGGGAGAGCGATGTGACCTACGATGCGTATTTCGAATTCTTCAGGATTACGAATACGTGTATTCTTCCGCAAACAGGTGATCTGTCTGTAACCAAGACGCTCAGCGGCAACGCCGCGGAAACGGATAAGACGTTCCGGTTCACGGTTACGCTGACTCCGGCAGAAGGCGGAGCGGTCAACGGAACATTCGGAGATATGGTATTTGCGGAGAATCAGGCGACGGTAGAGCTGAAAGGCGGCCAGACAGCCGTAGCGAAGGGACTGCCTGCAGGAACCGCTTACCGTGTAGAGGAAGACAGCTATCCGGAATACACGGCGACTTACACGAATGAGACAGGGACGATCGTTGCGGATGAGACTGCGAAGGCCGTCGTGAATAATGACAGATCGGAGGAATCGACGGAACCGACCGAGCCGACAAAGCCCACAGAACCGACGGAACCCACCGAGCCAACGGAGCCCACAGAGCCGACGGAACCGACGGCGCCAACGGAACCGACACAACCCACGGAACCGATGGAGCCGACCGAACCTACGGAACCGGTGACTCCGACGGAGCCGCGGACACCGTCGACGCCGCGGGAAGAGGAAGTGCCTCCGCCACCGGTCATCGAGAATTTCGCCGACGAGCCGACGCCTCTTTCCAGCTTCAGGAACCTGGAAAACATTGAGGACGACGAAGTGCCGCTGGCGTTCATGGCGCCGGCGACCGGCGATGAAACTCCGGTGGGAGCTGCCGCCCTGTTCAGCCTGTTTGCGCTGGGTATGATGGGAGCGTTCGGAATCCTTGGATTTAAGAAGGATGAAGAAGATGCGTAAATGGCCGGATGCCGATCCGGCGTCCTGTGGATAGCGGAAATTCAAGGTTTTAGAAAAGAAAGGGAAACGCGGCCGCGTTTCCCTTTCCTGCTTTTATGCGGGTAAAACACCGGTGATGGTTTATCCGCCTTTATGCCTTCTCCTGCTTCGCAAGCGCCGCGCCGATGAACCCGGCGAACAGCGGATGGGGCTTGTTGGGCCGGGACTTCAGTTCAGGATGGGCCTGCGTGGCTATGAACCACGGATGGTCCGGCAGCTCGATCATTTCCACGATGCGGCCGCTGGGGGATAAGCCGGAGAGCATCATGCCATGGGAGGTCAGGGCTTCCCGGTAGTCGTTGTTGACCTCGTAGCGATGGCGGTGACGCTCGGCAATCTCCTTCTTTCCGTAGAGGGCGTAGGCTTTGGAGCGCTCGTCCAGCACACAGGGGTAGGAGCCCAGCCGAAGGGTGCCGCCGATGTTTTCGACGCCGTTCTGTTCCGGCATCAGATGGATGACCGGATTCGTAGTGTTGGGATTCAGCTCGACGCTGTGGGCGTCGGAAAGGCCCAGCACGTTGCGGGCAAACTCCACGATGGCCAGCTGCAGGCCCAGGCACAGGCCCAGGAACGGGACGCCGTGCTCGCGGGCGTAGCGGATCGCGTAGATCTTGCCGTCGATGCCCCGGTCGCCGAAGCCGCCGGGCACCAGGATGCCGCTGACGCCGCCGAGGATCTCGTCTACATTTTCCGGGGTGACCTTCTCGGAGTCGACCCATTTGATATGGACTGCGGCATGGTGCGCCACACCGCCGTGCTTCAGCGCCTCGACCACGGAAATGTAGGCGTCGTGAAGCTGGATGTATTTACCGACCAGTGCTACCGTGACTTCCCGCTGCGGATGCTTCCAGGCGTCGATCATCGCCCGCCAGTCGGTCAGATCCGGCTCGGGGCAGGGCAGACGGAGGCATTCGCAGGCCACCTGCGCCAGATGCTCGTCCTCCATGACCAGAGGAACCTCATAAAGCACGTCTACGTCCAGATTCTGGAGCACATGGGACGGAGGCACGTTGCAGAACAGGGCGATCTTGGCGCGGATGCCGTCGTCTAAGGGATGCTCGGTCCGGCACATAATGATGTCGGGCTGGATGCCCATGCCCTGCAGGTCCTTGACGCTGGCCTGGGTGGGCTTGGTCTTCAGCTCGCCGGAGGCCTTCAGGTATGGAACCAGCGTAACGTGGATCAGCGTGGCGTTGCCGGGGCCGACTTCGCGCATAAACTGACGGATGGCCTCCAGAAACGGCTGGCCTTCGATGTCGCCGACGGTGCCGCCGACTTCGATGATGACGATCTTGGTGTTTCCTACGACAGCGTCTTCATCCGCTCCCTCAGGCAGCGCTTCGCCAGCCGCGGCGTCCTTGTCGCGATAAAACCGGCTTTTTATTTCGTTGGTGATATGGGGGATAACCTGGACAGTTCCGCCGCCGTAGTCGCCGCGGCGTTCCTTGTGCAGCACGCTCCAGTAGATCTTACCGGTGGTGACATTGGAATTTTGGGTGAGACTCTCATCGATGAACCGCTCGTAGTGGCCAAGGTCTAAGTCGGTTTCGGCGCCGTCGTCGGTGACGAAAACCTCACCATGCTGTACGGGGTTCATGGTTCCGGGGTCGATATTGATATAAGGGTCTAGCTTCTGCATGGTTACCTGGTAACCGCGGGCCTTGAGAAGACGGCCCAGGGATGCGGCGGTAATGCCTTTTCCCAGTCCGGAGACGACGCCTCCTGTTACGAATACGTATTTGACTGGCATGGAATGGACCTCCCTTGCGAATGCTCTCTCTGCGAAGCATCTTCGTTCGGGCAAGCAGCCTGTTCTTTTGTATGAAATTGTACCGGCGGGAAAGCCGGAATACATAGCTTTTCCCGCAAAAACCGACGCGCCCGCAGAGGGGCTGAATAAAACAAACAACTTAAATATTATACAACAGGTTGGACAGGAAAATCCAGTACTTTTTTACATTTTTTTTAGTTTTTTCCCGGATTTTTATCGGGTCGGTTCTTGATTTATGGAGAAACTGTCGGTATAATAAAAATGATATGTTTTCAGCAGAATTGAGACGTGGAGAATGGTGACACAGCAGAAACATATAGATTAAGCCCGCGCCGGAGCGGATGTTCGTCTTATTGGCGGACTGCCGGAGGGCGGACCGGCCGGCGGAGGGGTGTCTGCACAGCGGAGCGGCAGGTATACATTTAGAGCAGGAGAAAGAGTAGGAGAACGGAATCGATGAATGATAGGAATCCGAATAACCAGAACGGAAAGAATCCGAATTATAACCAGATATTCGGTATCATCCTGACGGCGGGACTGATCACGCTGATCGTCGTCATGATGATGAGCAATTTCATGAACCGGCAGACGACGGTTCCTTACAATGAGTTCCTGGATTACCTGGAGGCGGATCAGATAGAGTCTGTCACGGTCGAGGGAAGCGATATTTATTTTACGCTTAAGAGCGAGCGGCCTATCCCGGGCATGACGCTCACGCTTTCCACGGTCCGTATGGAGAGCGGCGACCAGCTGACGCTTCGTCTGGAGGCAGCCGGGGTGACCTATGAGCAGATCGAGCAGAATACGGCTCTGTGGAGCGTTTTAAGCACGGTCCTGATGTTCGGCGCGCTGATCTTCCTTATGAATATGATGATGCGCCGTATGGGCGGCGGCGTCATGGGCGTGGGCAAGAGCACGGCCAAGATGTATATGCAGAAGGAGACCGGCGTCACGTTTTCCGATGTGGCGGGGCAGGACGAGGCGAAGGAGTCCCTGGTGGAGATCGTGGATTTCCTTCACAATCCGGGACGCTACACCCACATCGGCGCCAAGCTGCCTAAGGGCGCGCTTCTGGTGGGCCCGCCCGGTACCGGCAAGACGCTTCTGGCCAGAGCCGTGGCCGGCGAGGCGCACGTGCCGTTCTACTCTCTGTCCGGATCCGATTTTGTCGAGATGTTCGTGGGCGTGGGTGCGTCCCGTGTCCGCGATCTGTTCAAGCAGGCCCAGGATAACGCTCCCTGCATAATCTTCATCGACGAGGTGGACGCCATCGGCAAGAGCCGTGATTCCCGCTTCGGCGGCGGCAACGACGAGCGGGAGCAGACGCTGAACCAGCTGCTCTCGGAGATGGACGGGTTCGACTCCTCCAAGGGCCTTCTGGTGCTGGCGGCTACCAACCGTCCGGAGATCCTGGATCCGGCGCTTTTGCGTCCGGGACGGTTCGACCGGCGGATCATCGTGGACAAGCCGGATCTGAAGGGCCGCGTAGACATTCTGAAGGTACATGCGAAGAATGTGGCGCTGGATGAGACGGTGGATCTGGAAGCGATCGCCCTTGCGACCTCCGGCGCGGTAGGCTCCGACCTGGCGAATATGATCAATGAGGCCGCGATCCTGGCGGTGAAGAACGGACGGCAGGCGGTGAGCCAGAAGGATCTGTTCGAGGCGGTGGAGGTGGTTCTCGTGGGGAAGGAGAAGAAGGACCGCGTTTTAAGCAAGGAAGAGCGCCGGATCGTCTCCTATCATGAAGTGGGCCACGCGCTGGTCAGCGCCCTGCAGAAGGATGCGGAGCCGGTGCAGAAGATCACCATCGTGCCCCGCACCATGGGTGCCCTGGGCTATGTGATGCAGGTGCCGGAGGAGGAGAAGTATCTGAATTCGGAGAAGGAGTTAAGAGCCATGCTGGTGGTCAGCCTGGCCGGACGGGCTTCCGAGGAGCTGGTGTTCGACACGGTGACCACGGGCGCGGCCAATGATATCGAGAAGGCGACGAAGATCGCCAGGGCCATGGTGACCCAGTTCGGTATGTCGGAGAAGTTCGGGCTGATCGGGCTGGCGACGCAGGAGGACCAGTACTTAAGCGGACGCATGGTGCTTAACTGCGGCGAAGCCACGGCGGCGGAGATCGACCAGGAAGTCATGCGGATGCTGAAGGAGGCTTACGCGGAAGCGAAGAAGCTTCTTTCCGAGAACCGGGACGCGATGGATGAGATCGCGGAATTCCTGATCCAGAGAGAGACCATTACCGGGAAAGAGTTCATGGATATCCTGCACGGGATCCAGGCGAAGCGGGAACAGCAGACGAATGAATAAATAAACGCAGGCAGGGCGCCGGTGACGTCCTGCCTGTTATTATGCCTGTAACCCGGGAAGGCCGCCGCAGGCGGGCTTCCCGTTTACTGCGGGCAGCTGCCGTACTTTTTTAACTGAAGCGGCGACAGGCCGTATTTCTTCTTAAAGAGCTTGCTGAAATGGTACGCGTCGTCGTAGCCTACGGCGGCGGCCACCTCCTTGACGCTGCCGCCCCAGCCGTTCTCCAAAAGCTCCTTCGCCCTCGACAGCCGGATATCGATCAGGTGCCGGATCGGCGTTTCGCCGGTCTCGCTTTTGAATACCTTCGAGATATAGTAGGGGCTCAGATACATATTCTCCGCGATCTGATCCAGAGAGATCTTCTCGCCGTAATGTTCTTCGAAATAATTCATGATCTGCTCGACCACATACTTGCGGCTGGCCGATTCAAACGCGAAGCCTCTGCGCAGCTCCTCCGCCTCGCACTGTTCGCGGACGATCAGTACCATGGCCTGGATCAGGTAGGACCGCATCATGTAGTACCGGCCCCGCCGGTATACCGCGTTCTCCGCTTCCAGGGCCGCGCAGATCCGTTCCAGACGCTGCCGCAGCTCGCCCTCCGTATGGAGGATAAAGCCGTCCGCCGGCAGCGGCAGGCAGTTGGCGGGCAGATCGCGGATCTGGAAATCATTGGCACCCAGATAGAATTCCACGCAGGGCGCTGCGCCGTCCTCCTCCGGAATGGCATGGTGCTTCGTGCCGGGATTGAGGATCAGTACGTCGCCTTCCGTCAGGTCGCAGACCTTCCCTTCGATCCGGTAACGGCTGTGGCCGGACATGACGAACACCAGCTTCATATAATCATGAACATGGGATTCCTCTCTCTCCCCGGGCCTGCGGCCCTTCCATGCGAAAAGGAAGGTCGGATTAAATTCCCTGGGGAACATGTTTTTCTTCTCACACATCAGACAGCCACCTCCGTCTGTGCAGTCCGGAAACTCCTGAAACCTCATCTATTGTAACTGGAAAAAACAGAAATGTAAAGCAGAAAGTGCATTGCAAGAAAAGCCATCTTTTGAGCAAGATATTCCATTTCATTTTGTGTTGATTTCAATTATTTTAGTGTGAGTTTCATTTACGGAGGTTGAATTTTCATGACACCGATAAAATGGTTCCTCTCATTCCTGAAAAAGTACCGAAGCCTCATTGTCATCGGACTGATCCTGACCACGGTCATCGCCGCCCTTTCGATCGTGAACCCTTACATATCCGGCATTATTATTGACGATGTGATCGGAGCCGGAGAGTACGACCGGCTGCCGGTGCTGGTAGGGACGCTTGTGCTGGTGACATTTCTGACCGGCGTCCTGCGTTTCCTCTACCAGGTAGCCTTCGAGACGGCCTCTCAGGGCGTTCTCTACGATATGCGCGACGCGGTCTACCGTAAGCTCCTGCTGGAGGACTTCTCCTTCTATAACCGCAAGCGGACCGGCGACCTGATGAGCCGCCAGACCGGCGATATGGAAGCGATCCGTCATTTTGTGGCGATGATCATTTACGCGGTCTATCAGAATGTGCTTCTGTTTATCTTCGCTTTGCTGATGGTATTCACGGTTAATGTAAAACTGGCGCTTATGATGCTCACGGTTCTTCCGTTTACTGCGATCAATACGTATATGCAGGCCACAAGAGTACGCCCGGCTTTTCGGAAGAACCGTGAGTGTTTTTCTTCGCTGAACGCGTTTGTGCAGGAGAATATCAGCGGCAACCGGGTGGTAAAGGCATTTGCGAAAGAGGACTATGAGATCGGCAAATTCAACGCGGAGAATGACAAGTTCCGCGACTGCCAGGTCCGCGCGTCGAAGATCTGGAGCAAATATGTTCCGAACTTCGAGATCCTCTCCTACGCGCTGAACGTGATCCTGATGCTGGTCGGCGGCTACATGGTCATTCAGGAGGAGATCACACTGGGCGATATGGTAAAGGTCAACGGTTATCTCTGGATGCTGAATAACCCGCTGCGAATGGCCGGATGGTGGGTCAACGACGTGCAGAACTTCACTACCTCCGTAGAGAAGATCTATTCCACCTACAGCGAGGAGCCGAAGGTTCTTTCACCCCGGGTCGGCGGGATCCATGAGAAGCTGAAGGGCAGCGTGGAATTTAAGAATGTGGCCTATCAGGCGGACGACGGCGCCGAGCTGGTGTCGGATATCAATTTCAAGGTGGAGCCGGGCCAGACCATCGGCATTATCGGTACCACCGGCTCCGGCAAATCAACGCTTATGAATCTGCTGTGCCGGTTCTATGACGCGACTTCCGGGCAGGTGCTGATCGACGGCATGGATGTGCGGCAGCATGATCTTTATAATCTGCGGGATAACATCGGAATGGCCATGCAGGAGGTATTCCTGTTCTCCGACACGATCGAAGGAAATATCGCCTACGGCCGTCCGGACTGCGACTTCGAGGCCGTTCACCAGGCGGCGGTCATGGCGGACGCCAATCATTTCATCAAGGAGCTTCCCGACGGCTACGACACCATCGTGGGTGAGCGGGGCGTGGGTCTGTCCGGCGGACAGAAGCAGCGTATCTCCCTGGCCAGGGCGCTCCTTAAGGATCCGGCGATCCTGATCCTGGACGACACCACCTCGGCCGTCGATATGGAGACCGAGAGCTATATCCAGACGCAGCTTAAGAATATCCAGCAGTCCAAGGGCTGCACCGTGTTCGTCATCGCCTACCGGATCTCGTCCATCAAGGACGCGGATATGATCCTGGTCATGGACCAGGGCCGCATCATCGAGCGGGGGACGCACGATGAGCTGCTGAAGCAGAACGGCTATTACGCCGACGCCTTCCGCAACCAGTACGGCGAGATTCCCTACGATCTGCTGGACGAGCGGAGCCGCCGCAAAAGCGGACGGAAGAAAAGAATGGGGGTGGCGTAAATGGCACGCAATAAATACGACGTCGACGAGGTTCTGGAGACCGGGTTTAACACGAAACAGCTGAAGCGCCTGCTCCGGTATATCAGGCCCTACAGCGGCAGGATGACCGCGGTCATCTTCATGATGCTCAGCGGCAGCGCCCTGACCATGGTGATCCCCATGTTCTTAAAGCAGATCATGGATGTGTACATTCCGGACAAGAATATGAACGGCGTCATCCTGGTGAGCGTCCTGACGCTTCTGATCGCCGTCTACTCTTCAACCTGTACGCGGCTTAAGGTGCGCGCTATGAGCGTGATCGGGCAGAGCATCATCCACACGATCCGCTCCGATATCTTCTGCCACCTGCAGGAACTGCCGTTCTCCTACTACGACGACCGGCCCCACGGCAAGATCCAGGTTCGTGTCGTCAACTATGTAAACAACTTAAGCGACCTGCTGAGCAACGGTATCGTCAATACGATCACCGATCTGTGCAACTTGGTCTTCATCGTGGTCTTTATGCTGATCAACGATATCCGGCTTACCGGCATCTGCATGTGCGGCCTGCCGGTCCTGGCTGCAGTGGTTATTTTCATCAAGCGCAGGCAGCGGCGGGCATGGCAGATCCAGTCCAACAAGCAGTCCAACTTAAACGCCTACATCGCCGAGAGCATCAACGGCATCCGGGTGACCCAGTCCTTCGTGCGCGAGAAGGAGAATACCGGTATCTTCAACCGCTTAAGCGGCAGCTACCGCAAGGCGTGGATGCACGCCGTCATGTTCAATTTCGCGATGGGGCCCAGCGTGGATATCATTTCCGCCTTCACCACGGCGTTCATCTATATGCTGGGCATCCAGTGGATCCTGGGGCCGGAGCATTCGCTGACCACCGGTACGCTGATCCTGTTTACATCCTATATCGGCCGCTTCTGGGCGCCGATCAACACGCTGGCCGGTTTCTATAACAGCCTGCTGACGGCCATTTCCTATCTGGAAAGGATCTTCGAGACCATTGACGAGCCGGTGCAGGTGAAGGACGAGCCGGGGGCCGCGGAGATGCCGCCGATCCACGGGGATGTGGAATTTAAGGATGTAAGCTTCAGCTACGACGCGGGCCATGAGATCCTGCATAAGATCAATTTCCGGGTGAGCCAGGGCGAGACCTACGCTATCGTCGGCCCCACCGGAGCAGGCAAGTCCACCATCGTCAACCTCCTAAGCCGTTTCTACAATGTGGATTCGGGCCGGATCCTGATCGACGGCGTTGATATTTCGAAGGTGACGATCCGCTCCCTGCGGACCCAGATGGGCGTTATGATGCAGGACAGCTTCATCTTCTCGGGTACGATCATGGATAATATCCGCTACGGCAATCAGACGGCCACCGACGAGCAGGTCATCGCGGCGGCGAAGACGGTTCAGGCCCATGACTTCATCATGCAGATGGAAAACGGATATGATACGGCAGTGAATGAGCGGGGCAGCCGGCTTTCGGCCGGACAGCGGCAGCTGATCTCCTTCGCCCGGGCGCTGCTGGCGGATCCGAAGATCCTGATCCTCGACGAGGCTACCTCCAGCATCGATACAGAAACGGAGCTGCTGCTTCAGAAGGGGCTGGCGGAGCTTCTGAAGGGCCGTACCTCCTTCATCATCGCCCACAGGCTTTCCACGATCAAGAACGCGGACTGCATTATGTATGTGGACGACGGCGGAATTCTGGAGAGCGGTACGCATGAGGAGCTACTGGCGAAGCGGGGCGCATATTACGATCTGTATATGTCGCAGTTTGATTTCCTCAGTGAGGAGACAGTATAGATTAATCGCAGATATTCGGGAAGGCTCTGCCCGGCAGACGGCGGGACCGGCGGTATTTTACGCAGGCCCCGCCGTTTATTGCAATTCCGGCCGGAGTGTGATATATTCTATTATAAATACTGGAGCCGGAGGCATAAAGATGTATACGTATTCATGGTATCATTGGATCACATTTTTCTTCATATACAGTTTTTTCGGGTGGATATTCGAATCCACATATGTTTCGATTCTTAAGCGCCGCTTCGTCAACCGGGGCTTTTTGCGGCTCCCTCTGCTGCCGTTATACGGCACGGGGGCGGTCATGATGCTGTGGCTGTCGCTGCCGGTGAAGGATTCGGTGGTGCTGGTCTATCTGGCGGGCGTCGTCGGGGCAACGGTGCTGGAATATGTGACCGGCTATGTGATGGAGAAGCTGTTTAAAATGAAATATTGGGATTACAGCAACCAGCGGTTTAACCTGCACGGATATATCTGCCTGTCGTCGTCGGTCGCATGGGGCTTTCTGACGATCTTTCTGACGGAGGTGATCCACCGGCCCATCGCGGAGTTTGTGCTGGGCATGAATCCATGGGCGGAGACGGTTCTTCTGGTGGTGGTCGGCGCGGCGTTTTCCGTGGATACGGTTGTGTCCGTGAAGGAGGCTCTGGATCTGGGCCGTGCTCTGGAGGCTATGACGAAGATGAAGGCGGAGCTGGACGAGCTGCAGGTACAGGCCGCGCTCCTGCGTTCTGAGATCTCGGGACGCCTGGAGAATCTGAGCGCGGCGGAGGTACGGGCCGGAGCGGCGAACCGCCTGACCGGCGTGAGGGCGGAGGCGGCCGCGAAGATGGCAGGCCTTAAGGAAGAGGCAGCCGCGATCATGACGGACGCCAAAGCGGAAGCGGCTGCGCGGATGGCAGGCGCGAAGGACGGCGCGGCCGCGTTTGTTCGCGAGCATGTGCAGTCGGAGAAGGCGCTTGCGGCCAGGATCCGCGCGCTGAGCGAGAAGAGGGAGACGCTGGCCGGGCATATGAATTTCTACCGCAGAAATATCCTGCGGGGCAATCCGTCGGCATCGTCCGTGCGCTTTGCGGCCGCGCTTAAGGAACTGCGTGAAAAAGCGGATAAAAGGCCGTAGAGGCAGGAGTGTGTACGATGCGGTTTCGCAAGATGCGAAGTGCGGAGGATATCACCGGTCCGGTGCAAAGGGCGTTCAGAATGTGAGCTGCGCCAGCGCCAGGAACAGAATCAGGCCCGCCGCGTTTACCAGCGTGAAGAAACCGAGGTATCTTCCGCTGCCGGCGCCTTCCGTCTTCATATAGAGCCGGAAGGAGATCAGGCTGGCCAGCGACGCGATGGGCGTGCCGAGACCGCCCAGATCGGTTCCGAGCAGAAGCGCCCGCCAGTTGTCCGTGAAACCGGACAGCAGTACGGCGGCGGGGACATTGCTGATGATCTGGCTTGCCAGCGCAGAGGTCAGAAGAGGCCGGTTCGCCAGCATTTTCTGCAGGAAGATACGTACGCTTTCCATGGCGCCTAAGTTTCCGGCGAAGATGAAGAAGCAGACGAAGGTCAGAAGCAGGCCGTAGTCCATGGTTCTGTAGAGGGCCCGGTCCTCAATGAAGACGGCCGTGCAGACGATTCCCAGAAGCACCGCGTAGTGAAGCACGCGGAACACGGACAGCAGACAGACGGCAAACAGAACCGTGTAGACGGCGACCGGTTCGATCCTGTCGACGCCGGTGTTCTCCGGCAGCGAGACGGTAAGATCGCCCTGGCGGCAGAAGAGGACGCCGAGCATCAGAAGCGGCAGCGCCAGCGCCGCGAAGGGAAGAACGGTTCCGAAGAATTCCCCGGCGGTCAGGCCGAAGGCAGAATACAGATACAGGTTCTGCGGATTGCCGACAGGCGTGGCCATGCTTCCCAGATTGGCCGCTACGGTCTGCATGACGATAACGAAGATCATGTACCGCGTTTCGCCGGTCAGATTAAGGATCAGGACCGCGAAGGGAACGAAGGTGATCAGCGCCACATCGTTGGTTACCAGCATGGAGGCGAAGAAGGGCAGCAGGATCAGCAGCGCAAACAGCTTCCGCCGGTGCATGCTGCCGGTCAGAAGCTTCGCGGCCAGCCACGGAAACAGCCCATGCCGCTGCAGGCCGGCCACGACCGCCATCAGGCAGAACAGAAGGGCCAGCACCCGGAAATCGATATAGTCTATGTAGGCCGCGGACGGCGGCACGAACAGCATGGAGATGAGCGCGCAGACGGCGGAAACCGTCAGGACGGGCTCCTTTTTTATCAGATCCGCAGGCAGGAAGGGCCGGCGGCGCGCTTCTTTCGCGGGGTCATGCGATGGGGTTGGTTTCATATCGGATACTCCTTTCACGGCCTCTATTGTATGACAAATTTCCTCGCTGCGCCAGTCTGATTTTTGCAATATTGTATCAGAACTGTCTGACAATTCACGGCAGCCGCCGGATGGCGGGGCCGCAAAAGAGTTTGACAAATAATCGTGCCGGTGCTACACTTTCAGCAAATATTTATACGGGGGACGGGAAAATGATGAGATACCTGATCGAGCGGGACGCGCCGGCGCCGGCTTATCTGCAGCTGTACCGGCAGCTTCGGGAGGATATCGTACGCGGGATCTATCCTTATGGCAGCAAGCTGCCGTCCAAGCGGATCATTGCCGGAGAACTGGAGCTCAGTACGGTGACGGTGGAGCACGCCTATGCTCTGCTGGATGATGAAGGCTACGTAGAGTCCAGGCAGAGAAGCGGCTACTATGTGATCTTCCGGACAGACGAAGGTTTTACGGCATCGCCGGATGCGGAGTCCGGACGGGGCGGCCTGCCGAGACAGGACGGAAACGGTTCGGAAGGCGGCGCCGGCAGGACGGAATTTCCGTTTTCCGTTCTGGCGAAGGCCATGCGGAAGGTGATCTCCGACCGCGGAGAGACGATTCTGGACCGTTCGCCTAATATGGGCATACCGGAGCTTCGCAGGGCTATCAGCCGGTATCTGGACAGGAGCCGCGGGATCGCGGCGGACGCCGGCCAGATCGTCATCGGTTCCGGATCCGAGTATCTCTACGGGCTGATCGTAGAGCTTCTGGGACGCGGTTTGGTCTATGGGATCGAGTCGCCTTCCTACAAGAAGATCGAGCAGGTATACCGGGCCTGTGACGTACAGGTGGAGAAGCTGCCGCTGGGCCGCGACGGCATCGAGAGCGCCGCGCTGCGGCAAAGCCGCGCGGATATCCTGCATATTTCCCCGTACCGGAGCTTTCCCAGCGGCGTGACGGCGTCGGCGTCCAGACGTCATGAGTATATCCGCTGGGCCGCAAAGCCCGGGAGATATCTGGTGGAGGATGACTTCGAATCGGAATTTTCAGTGCTTACGAAGCCGGAGGAGACGCTGTTCGCCTTATCCGCCGACGACAATGTGATCTACATGAATACATTTTCCCAGACCGTCTCCCCGTCGCTGCGCGCAGGCTATATGGTGCTTCCGCACCGGCTGGTACCGGAATTCGCGGAAAGGCTGGGGTTTTACGCGTGTACGGTGCCTACCTATCTCCAGTATGTGCTGGCGGAACTGATCGACAGCGGGGAATTTGAACGGCACATCAATCGGGTCCGCAGGAAAAAGCGGGACGCCGCAAGGAAAGGATAACGGATTTCCGGCCGTCCGCCTCTGAGGCGGAAAAAATAAAAAAGATATGAAAAAAGGCAGAGAACTATTGACTTTACGGGGGGGTACATATAATAATAAGTATAGAAACAGAGTCGTTTTTTCACATAATTATATCCTATAGAAGGAGGAGTGCAGGATGAAAAAGGGCGTTAGGAAGGCAGTATCGGTATTACTCAGCGCAGCCCTTATGATTACCGGCCCGGGTACGGCGGCGTACGCGGCCGGAGAGGGCGATGTATCGGAGATCGGTATATGCGAGCATCACCCGGAGCATACGGATACCTGCGGTTACCAGCCGGCCCGTCCGGAGCAGCCCTGCAGGCATCAGCATACGGATGCCTGCTGGAGATACGAGGAGACGGCTTCCCCGCCGAACGCGGATCATGCGGAGACGGCGACGCCTCCGAAGGCAAGTCCCGGGGAGACGCAGAAGGTGCTGGATTGTCCGCACGAGAAGGGTATGCATGACGATACCTGCGGATATATGCCGGCGCAGCCGGAGCGGCAGTGCCAGTATGTATGCGAGGAATGCGGCGTGATCACTTTCATGGGCGCAGACGGCACCGAGCGCAGGGAGAAGGTAGGCAGGGAGAACATCCGAAGGGTCGTTTCCTCTGATTATATCTGGAACGGGGACGCGGAAGGAACCGTGTGGTATTATCTGGGAAGCACGCAGACCTTCAGCAAGCGGATCGAGATCCTGAGCGGAGATGTGAATCTGGTTCTGGGCAGCGGCGCTACCCTGAATGCGGAGTACGGAATCTATGTGGAAGAGGGCGCTTCGCTGACGGTTTACGGTCAGCGTATGTCGGACGGACGTTTGGTGGCATACGGCAGATCGACGAGTACCGCGGCGATCGGCGGCGGCGGAACGGGCGGAAAGTCCGGGACAGCCGGCGCGATCACGATCAACAGCGGCGCCGTATATGCGGATGCTTCTTATGGCAAGGGAGTTACGACGGATATTACCTCGACGGTATCGGCAGGAATCGGCACGGGAACCGGCGGGAATGGTTCATCGGTTACCATTAATGGCGGCGACGTAACGACGATTGGCAATGGCGGAGGCCCGGGCATAGGCGGCGGCAGCGGCAGCGTGATAACGATTACCGGCGGAACGGTCAGGGCAAATGGCGGCAAGGCGGATAATGGTACCAATCTCGGAAGAGCGACCTTCGGCGGCGCCGGTATCGGCAGCGCGGCGCGTTCTTCCGGCGGCGAGGTCACGATTACCGGCGGTGCGGTCACCGCGGCCGGCGGATACGGGGCGGCCGGGATCGGATGCGGAACGGGTGCGTCCGGCTGGTCGGTTCACATCTCCGGCAGCGGGACGGTGATCCGGGCCGAAGGATCGGACGGAGCGGCCGGAATCGGCGCAGGCCGGTCCGGCGGCGCAGGAAGCATTACGGTCGGCGGCGGGGCGAAAATAACCGCCCGAGGCGACCGTGCGGCCATCGACGCGGATCTGTCCTTTGACGGCGTCTATGGCGGCGACTATATGGTTGTCGGCAATGAGCAGAACGAGGAAGGCGGAGTAGTAGCGGAACTCCGCGTGGGCAGCGATCAGAGGAGTCTCGGCACTCCGAAGACGGTTTACCGGTATCTGAAGGCGGAGCCCGCTACCTTGAAGAGCGTGAAGATCAGCCCCCAGAGCGCAAGCGTAAATGTGGGGAAGCAGGTTTCCTTTGCGGTGGTGACGGCGGACGGAACTTCTCCGGCGGCGGACGCTTCGGAGATACTGAAGACCAGCTGGAGCCTTTCCTCCGGCATTGCCGGGTACCGGCCGGTGAAGAATACGTCCCTGACGGGCGGACTTCTCAGCGTCGGCGGCGATGAACAGCTTGAGAAGCTGACGGTAAGCGCCGGATGCGCGCTGCCGCCGGGCGTGACGATGCTGCAGGATACTGCGAACGTGACGGTGAATCAGACCAAATACAGGGTTTCCTTTGACGCCAACGGAGGCCGGACGGATGCGGCGCCGATGTTTACCACGATGGGCAGGCTGACGGGAGAGCTTCCTTCGGCAACCAGAACCGGATATACCTTCACCGGGTGGTATCGGAACAGACCTGCGGATGGAACGGAGGCGGACGCCTCCGCCCGGGTCAGCGCGAATACCGTCTACACGCAGGATACGACGCTTTACGCCGGCTGGCGTGTCAATCTGTATACAGTTACCTATTATACCATGGGAGGCAATCCGGCGTCCTTTACCAGGACGGTTGCCTACGGCGGCAGGGTTCCGGTACCGGCGACTCCGGTGAAGGATCTGGCGGCGTTTGAGGGATGGTATACGGACCCGGGTTATACGAGACGCTGGGATTTTGAACGGGGTATCGTGACAGGCGATATGGAACTCTATGCCAAATGGTCCGACGCGGTTCTGGATGTGACGGTATCGGCGGAAGCGGTTCCTGCGGATGGAGGCCGTGTGCTCTATGCCGGGAAATATCGTTCCGGCTCCCTGGTTACGCTGGAGGCGGAGCCTGCGGCCGGGTATCGTTTCCTGAACTGGATGAAGGACGGTGAAGTCGTAAGTACCTCCGCGCGATATCAGCTTACGGTGGATGAGGACACCGAACTGAAGGCGGTATTCACCTGGGTCGGCATCCCGGGGACGAGTACCGGAGGCGGTTCGGGCTCGGGCGGCAGCGGCTTCGGAGGCGGTTCGGGCTCGGGCGGCAGCGGCTTCGGAGGCGGTTCGGGCTCGGGCAGCAGCGGCTTCGGAGGCGGTTCGGGCTCGGGCAGCAGCGGCTTCGGAGGCGGTTCGGGCTCGGGCGGCGGCAGCTTCGGAGGAGGCTCCGGCTCGGCGGGGAGCGTTCAGGGCGGCCCGGCGGCTATGGCCCCGGCTCCCACGGTCATTCCGGGAAGCGGCTCCGCTATATCGACGGTAGTCGCGATTGCCGACGCATCTTCTGTAAATGTGGCGAATGCCCAGTCCGTATCCGGCGCCTGGGTTCAGAATGAGCAGGGCTGGACGCTGCAGGTAGATGGAAAGGCAGCGGCCAACAGCTGGGTCTGCGTAGCAGAGAAGGATGGCGCTCACTGGTATCACTTTGGCAATACAGGGCTTATGGATACAGGCTGGCTGGAGCTGGACGGCAGGAGATATTACCTTTACGCGAACCATGACGGTACGGCGGGCCGTATGCTGACCGGCTGGCAGCTTCTGGACGGCAAGTGGTATTACTTCAGCAGCGCCAGCGACGCGACTCTCGGATCCCTGCTCACGGACACGGTGACGCCGGACGGATATCGTGTTAACGCGCAGGGCGAGTGGATCCAGTAATTCACGGTTATTTGCTTTTCAAAAGAACAGGAAATGTCTGAAAGGGCGCCGCGGAGACGGCGCTCTTTCCGTATGTGCGCCTGGCGGCGCACGTTTCTAACGGGTGAAAGTCCCGAATCCGCCCGGTGGTGGGAAGGATATAGCCG
>CANQBX010000008.1 GCA_947589095.1 uncultured Lachnospiraceae bacterium | reverse complement strand
CATACATTTCTGAAATTCTCTTAAAAGAATCTTCAGGGTTCTGCATACTGTTCAGTCTTCAATTGTCAAGGTCCGTTTTCGCGCCCCTTTGTGAGGCGCGTCATCTATAATACCAAACCATTTTCCAAAAGTCAACCGCTTTTTTGATTTTTTTTAATTATTTTCCGCTGGCAAAACAGGGCTTTCTGTAGTACACTAAATGTATCACATAAGCGGGGAAGAATCTTGTGGAAAGTAAGACGCAAACCAATCTACAGACAACTGACAGACGCCGCAGAATCCTGTCCGTTAGTATCGGGCTTCTATGTCTGCTGCTGTTTCCGGCACTTTCCTTTTTTCTGTTTGAATATGTTTCCGGCAATCCGTTTCTGATCCCATTCTGGTATATTAAATGGAACATTATCTGGATCTGCCTTCTGTACTGGATCCTCTTCGCGCTGTCCGGAAGCAGCCGCGCGGCCATACCCGCCGCCTCCGCTTTGCTGTTTCTTATTTCCGCAGCGGAAGCATTTGTTATGGAATTCCGCGGGTTTCCCATCCGGATCTGGGACATACTGTCCCTGAAAACCGCTTTATCCGTAGCGGGAAATTATACCTTCCGTATTTCCCGCCAGATGGCGGTATCCGGCGTTACCCTTATCCTGGCCAACCTGCTGGCGTGGTTTTTTCCGATACGGCTCGGCAACCTTAAAAAAAGGCTGGCCGGCCTTTTGGGCGTCTCCGTCCTGAGCGTCGGAGCAGCTTCCTATTTCTATCTGTATCTGGTCCCGCACTATCACTATGGGATCAATATGTGGGACGCTAATGAGACCTACCGGAATTACGGTTACATTTTCTCTACCGCAGTTTCCATTCAGTATATGTTCAGCCGGGCGCCGGAGGGATACTCTGAGAGCCGCCTGCAGGAAATTGAAGAGGAACTGGCCGATTCCGAAGCGCCTTCCGTACAGTACGGGGATATCCAGCCCGTCAATCTGATCTGCATCATGAACGAAAGTCTCTCCGACCTTCATGTTGCCGGAGATTTTACAACCAACGAGGACTATTTTCCATTCATCCATTCCATGAACGAAAATACTGTCAAAGGCAGTCTGTATGTTCCGGTATTCGGAGCCACGACGGCAAATACGGAATATGAGTTTCTGACCGGCGACTCCATGCACATATTCCCTTCCGGAATCGTCCCATTTCAGATTTATGTACGCAACAATATGACTTCCCTGGTAAGTACGCTGAAAGCCCAGGGATATACGGCCATTGGCATGCATCCTTACCCGGGAAACAACTGGAACCGGGAGGAAGTCTACCGTTTTCTGGGATTTGACCGGTTTCTGGATCTGTCCTTTTACGATTCGAGCGATCTGCTGCGCAATTATGTCAGCGACCGCTCTGATTATGAACGTCTGATCGATATGGTGAACGCAAAGACGGATCCCTCCGACAGGCTGTTCATTTTCAACGTCACCATGCAGAATCACGGAGGTTACGGAGAAGCCAGCAGCAATTTCAATGAAACGATACGCCTTACGGGCGACCTTGCGGGGAAATACCGGCAGACAGACCAGTTTCTGTCTCTTATGAAGGAATCGGACGAAGCCTTTGAATATCTGATCGACTATTTCAGCCGCTGCAGCCAGCCAACCATGATCGTTATGTTCGGCGATCACCAGCCCAGCGTGGAGAACGATTTCTACGATGATATCCCGGCCGACCCCGAAAAAGAACGGACGGATGAAGAACGGCTGATCTGGTATCAGACTCCGTTCATCATATGGACCAACTATCCGCTGCCCTCCCGGAGCTCCGTACGGTTAAGCTCTATTTTCCTCTCCTCCCTGATACTCGACAGAGCCAATCTCAGCAAGACTCCCTATCAGCAGTATCTGCTGGATATGATGCAGACGTTACCGGTCGTCAATCCAATCGGCTGTATGGATTCAGACGGAGAATTCCACACATGGGACAGTCTGGAGCAGGCGGATTCTCCTTATCACAGACTTATCATGGACTATGAATATATGGCATATAACCACGCTCTGGATTCCGGAACCTACACGCCTTTATTTACGCTTCGGCAGAATGACCAAACCCCCTGACCGCGTCTTTCTGTCAGCCGGCATCACGCTCATCATTCCCGGCGTCCAGAGTGAACCAGAATTCTACGCCATCCTCTACATTCCGGACGCCATACTCCTGATGATGGGACTCCATGATCGCCTTTACGATCGACAGGCCGATGCCGCTTCCGCCGTATTCCCGCGTTCTTGCCTTGTCGACCTTGAAGAACTTGGTCCACAGATCCGGCAGCGCCTCTTCCGGGATCGGATCGCCGGTATTGCGCACCGCCACGCGCACCCGTTGTCTGGCATCCGGCGCTTCCACGCTGATCCGGATGATGCGCGCGCCGTCCAGATGATTGAGGGCATTGCTCAGATAATTGGTAAGCACCTCTTCGATCTTGAATTCGTCAGCCCACACAAAAACAGGCGGCGACATTTCCAGCTGGATCCTCGCGTTTTTCTGCTGGATCAGGATACCGGCGGACGAAAGGACGCCCCGGATCACCTCCGCAATATCGAATCTTTCCATGCTTAGTTTTTCATTTCCGAATTCCAGGGCAGTCAGCGTCAGCAGCTGACGGACCATCCGGTTCATCTTGCCGGCTTCATCCACAATGACGCCGCAGTAATAATCGCGGCTTTCCGGGTCGTCGGCCATTCCCTCCGACAGTCCCTCCGCATAGCCCTGAATCAGAGCAATCGGAGTTTTCAGTTCATGGGATACGTTCGCAATAAAATCCTTCCGCATCTCATCGACCTGGATCTTTTCCTCAATATCCTTCTGAAGCGTCAGATTGGCGGATTTCAGTTCGCCAATCGTCTCCTTCAGTTTGTCCGACAGCGTGTTCATGCTGTTTCCGAGCACACCGATCTCATCCTGCGCGTCGCCGGTGTATTTGGCGTCAAAATCCAGCCGGCTCATCCGCTCGGAGATGTCCGCCAGCTGCAGGATCGGAGACGTTACGCTCCGGGTCGCCAGATACATGGCGATACAGCCTACGACCATAGCCGCCAGACCCACATAGCCCAGGAAACGGTTGGACAGCTCCACGCTTTCCGCGATACTCTCCAACGGCATAGACATAATGAAAATGGTCTGGTTATCCGAGAAGAATCCCCAGCATTCCAGATAATAGGAGTTGGAACGGTTGTAAAAGCTTTTCTGGATCGTGTAGTTCTCCGTCTCAAGGATCAGTTCATTCTTCTCGTAGCCGGTATCCGCCATTCCCAGAATGTACTGACGGACCCGATCCATCATAAACGCCGCGTCCCGGCCCGAGGAAACGATCGGATAGTCCGACACGCCGTCGATGATAATGGTCATGATATTGTTCTGATCGCCCAGACGGCGCAGAAGCTGGACTCCCTCGGTCTGCTCGCCGCTGTCGAAGGAGCCGTCAGCCGGAAATTCATCACGGATACTGCCGCCGGCGGCGCTGCGCTTCACAACAAGCGCGTCGATCTGGCGGTAAGCCAGACGCATGGCGGCCACCTTACTGTCCACATAGAAACGCTCCAGAAGCAAGTTATTGGCAGCCCATATTCCGATCAGGATAATTGCGGTCAGGCCCACGAAAAGAAGCGTGGCCCTGACACGGATAGAACGTTTCATGAAGTCACCTCAAATTTATAGCCCATGCCCCAGATCGTCTTGATATAATCGCCTTTCTCGCCCATCTTACTGCGAAGCTTCTTCACATGGGTGTCGATGGTACGGGCATCGCCGAAATAATCGTAATTCCACACATTGTTCAGGATCTTCTCGCGGGAAAGGGCCATTCCCTGATTCTCCGCGAAATAGGTGAGAAGCTCGAACTCTTTGTAGCTCAGTTCAATAGGGCTGCCGTCTATCGTCACCTGGTGGGCGGCCTTGTCGATCCGGATGCCGCCTGTCTCCAGAATATCGGCGGCCGATGTGCCGCTGCGGCGCAGGATAGCTTCCACGCGGGCTACCAGGATCTTGGGACTGAACGGCTTGGAAATGTATTCGTCTACGCCCAGATCGAAGCCCTGAAGCTCATCCCGCTCTTCCCCGCGGGCTGTGAGCATGATAATGGGGACTCTGGAATGCTGGCGGATGGTTTTGACGACCTCCCACCCGTCCATTCTGGGCATCATGACGTCAAGGATAAGAAGGGCGATATCTTTCTGGGCAAAGAAAATGTCTATGGCTTCTTCGCCGTCGGCGGCTTCTATGACGCGAAAGCCTTTAACGGTGAGGAAATCCCGGACGAGCTTTCGCATACGGGCCTCATCGTCCACTACTAATATCTTCAGCTGTTCCATGGGATGTACCTCCATTTAAGCGGCAGGTTGAGCCGCAGTATTGCGTTATGTCTATCTGCTATTTTAGCAGATAATGCAGAGGTTTTCCACATTTTCACAGAGATTTCACAGATCTATGCAGAATACAGGCAAAATGTCACCGATGCTCTTTTTACTCGCTGCCGTATCAAAAGGGCAGGCCGCATACGCAGCCTGCCCGCAACTTCATCTGACAATTTTCTTTCAACCGCAGCTTCACCGAAAGCCGTCATTTCAGCGCTTCCCGATAGAACTCCACAAATTCTGTATACCCGTCCTTCGTCAGCTGCTCCTTCTGGAACTTCTTGTTCTTGTTCATCTGGGACACCAGAACGCAGACGCCGGCTTTGCGCTCGCCCATAGCCTGCTTCATGATCTGGGCGAAGCGGTCTTTGTCCATGCCCTTCTCCACCAGATACGCCTTCTTGACCGTCTCGTTCTGCGCCCTGCCGCCCTGTTCCATCAGGATCGTGACGATCCGCTCAAAGCCGATGGAGAAGCCGCAGGCCGGCGTGTCCGTCCCGGTAAATTTACCGATCATCTTATCATAGCGGCCGCCGCCCGCCACGGAGATGCCCAGTCCTTCCATGGATACCTCGAAAATGGTTCCGGTATAATAGGACATGCCGCGCACCAGCGTCGGATCAAACTTCAGGGTAAACTCTGTCTCGCTGACCTGTGTGACCGTATCCATGATGTCCGCAAGACCGTCCGTCACAGCCTTCGGCATTACGTCCTTCAGCGCCTCGCCCAGCCTGCGGACGCCGTCCGCGTCGTCGCCGGCGCCTGTCAGAAGATTCATATATTTGGTGATGACAGCTTCCTCATAGCCATTTTCCTTCAGTTCCGCCGCCACGCCGTCATAGCCGATCTTATCCATCTTATCCAGAATGATGAACACGGTCTCCAGGGCTTCTTCCGGGAAACCGCTGTAGAGCGCCATCCCCCGGAGAATATTGCGGTCGTTGATGCGCACCTCGAAGCGGTTATCCGGGCAGATCTTCCCAAGCGCCGTGGTGGTCGCCAGGATCAGTTCGATCTCCGCCATGGAGGACGCATCGCCCAGGATGTCGATATCGCACTGGGTAAACTGGCGGAACCGTCCCCTCTGGGGCCTGTCCGCCCGCCACACGCTTCCCATCTGCAGCGCCTTGAACGGCGACGGCAACTGGGCCGCGTTGTTGGAATAATACCGGGCCAGCGGCACAGTCAGGTCGTAGCGGAGACCGGTATCCACCAGGTCGTTCTCCTCCGCCGCGCCGGCCAGATCCAGCTTCTCGCCCCGCTTTAAGATCTTGAAGATCAGTTTCTCATTGTCCCCGCCCTGTTTGCTGGTCAGGTTCTCGATATGCTCCACGCAGGGGGTCTCCATCTGGGTGAAGCCGAACCCCCGGTACGTCTCCTTGATCTGGTTCATCACAAAATCCCGCACCTGCATCTCGTCAGGCAGGATATCCCTCATGCCGGTAACCGGCTTTTTCTTCAATGCCATAGGATGTCTCGCTTTCTTTTTCTGGTGGCGGTATCCGGCGCGCTGTGTATCCGCAATGCCTGCCGCCTACTTGGACAGTATACTATCATGGGACGGAAATGGCAATCTCTTTTTTCAGCTTTCCAGGCTGTTCGGAGCCCTCTCTCTATTCCGAAATTTGGTGTGGAGACACCTTTTTCGATTTGTTTTCTTTCCACTCTGCCAAAAAACGGATATGTTTCCTATACATAAACGCACTCCGCCTTTCCTCGATTCACGTTTTGCGCCGCACTTGCGGCAGTATTTTTCACGTTTTGCAAAATAATTATGCCATGTTTTCGCACGTTTTGCAATTGAGGAAATTTTTCCGGATAAATTCTCCGTAAAAGTATCCGCAATGCCCGCCACCTGCTTGGACAGTATACCAATCCCTTTTCAGCTTTCCAGGCTGTTCGGATCCAGGAGAAATTCGCGGATTCCCATCGTGACGATTCCCTGCTCGTCCCGCCGGGGTTTCATGCGGTCCTTCACAAGAACAATCTTCTTAAATGAATCATCGATATGCAGAAGCGGCCGCTTCTCCTGCTCCTCTTTCTCCGTCCGGCTCATTTCATAAGCCGACTGCAGATAATACCTGCGGCTTCCCTGATTGGCCACAAAATCAACTTTCAGCTGCTTCTTCATCGTTTTGCCGCTCTGGTCCTTGCCGTACGCCTCCACGACTCCCACATCCAGCTGATATCCCCGGATACGCATTTCATTGAAAATGATATTCTCCATAATGGGGTTCTCTTCCACCTGACGGAAATTCAGCCGCGCGTTGCGCAGGCCCACGTCCTCAAAATAATATTTCGCCGGAGAATTGATGTATTTTCGTCCCTTAATATCATAGCGGACCGCTCTGCGGATCAGAAACGCGTCCTGCAGATAATCCATGTATTTCTTCAGCGTCTTATCTGTGACCGTCCTTCCTTTCGCGCTGCGGAAGGTACGGGATAGTTTCACCGGGCTGGTTAAAGACCCCGCCGCAGAGGCCAGGATATCCACCAGTTCATCCAGTTCTTCTCCATTTCGGATCCTGTGACGCTCAATGATGTCCGACAGATATACCTTTTCAAACAGGGACGACAGATACTCGGCCTTTTCTTCCGCAGTCTCTCTTGTCAGAATCAGCGGAAGCCCGCCGTACAGAAAATAGTCGTCCCACGCTTCGTCAACCGTACCGTCATACACGGAAGTATATTCCCGGAAGCTCAGCGGATACACCCGGATCTCATCGCCCCGCCCCCGGAACTCCGTGATCACGTCCGAGGATAGGAAGCGGGAATTGCTACCCGTCACATACACGTCCGCGTTGCGGATATGCAGCAGACTGTTCAGGACATCCTCAAATTCGTCCATCATCTGGACCTCGTCCAGAATAATGTAATACATTTTCTGATCAGTGATCCGATCTAAGATATAATGAAGCATCCGGTCCGGGTCGCGCAGTTCCTTATATAGCCGGTTATCAAGCGCAACTTCGATCATGTGCGCTTCATCTACACCCTGACCTACCAGATAATCATGAAAGAGATTCAACAAAAGATACGACTTGCCGCACCGGCGGATACCGGTCACGATCTTGATCATGCCGTTTCCCTGCCGGCGGATCAGCTTATTCAGATAGTCGTCGCGCTTTATCTCCATCTTGACGCCTCCTATTCTATTCCGAAATTTGATGGGGAGACACCTTTTTTCGGAATAGACAATGTGCGGAGTAACTGCTATATCTAATCCTCACTCCTCTGCGGATGGACTACCCATGCAGGAAGATCATCCTTGGTGATCTCATTTAACTCTTCATCTGAGATATCTGTTTTTTCGGCCAGTCTGTTTGCTTGGTTTTCAAGCGTCAATTCAAACAGATTTCTCATTTCACGTCCATTTGCAAAGTTCTCTGATTTATTTTGGACGAGCCAGTGCAAGTACATCTTGACGCAGCATTCTGCCTCTTCATTGAGTTTCACGCTGAATGGTTTACAGAAAGCATGAAAAATACACAATAATTCATCTTCTGTATAATCATCAAACATGATGTTTTTATTAAAACGGGATTTGAGGCCCGGATTTGATTCCAGAAACTGTTTCATCGGATCCGGATATCCAGCAACAATTACGACAAAATTCTCCCGATTATCTTCCATTGCTTTCAAGATTGTATCGATGGCTTCTTGTCCAAAGTCCGATCCACCTTTTGCAAGAGTATAGGCTTCGTCAATAAACAGGATACCGCCCATCGCTTCATCAATCTTTCCCTTGGTCTTAAGCGCTGTCTGACCAACATATCCGGCAACCAGACCTGCCCGGTCAACCTCCACCAACTGTCCTTTTTCAAGGACACCGAGCTGCTTATAAATCTTAGACAACAGCCTTGCAACAGTTGTTTTTCCTGTCCCGGGATTGCCAAGAAAAACCAGATGTTTTGATATATTGGCAGTTTTCAAACCACGTGAGTCACGAACCTTCTTTATCTTTATCATATTGATAAGCGACGCGACTTCCTGCTTTACTCCTGCCAGCCCAATTAAAGCGTTCAGTTTTTCCAACAATTCCTCTATGGTTTCTTCTGGTACATCCTCCTGTATGGTTTCCACAGGCTCATCACTCTTCTTGCTCGCCACCAAATCCGTCCCCTGTAATGGCTTTTTTTGTGATGCCGCATCTATTGTGGCCTTTGCATTATCCTTGGATTGATCTTCATTCTGACGAGACAGAGCATCTTGCAAAGACCGGATATAGTCTATGTATTTCTTAGAGTCAATATCTTTTTTATCAAATCTGCTGAGCAGATAGGATTTCCCCAGTTCGGAAATAAAATACACAAATAGGCCTGCCGTTTGCACCCCGTTCTTGTTTCGTACAGAGCCATCAAATTCATTTAGGACAATAAACGCTCTGGGCAAGCCGTCTCCTACGATACAATCCAATTCAGAAGACGGGTAGGCTCCGCCTTGGTATACTTCATTAAAGTAGCTATATCTTTCTTCTGCCCCGGATTTTGAGATCAGACATATAAAGGCATGAATATCCTCTGCGAGAAGTCTTTTCAGGGATAACCCTCTTTTTTGTTTTTGCTGGAGAGAATCTATACGTTCACACGCTTTTATAAGCTTATCAAAAGCATTCTTGACGGAAATATCCATAATTGATCACCTCACGCCGCCATTGCCGCCTGCTGCATTCCGTTCTGATACGCTGCTATGACGGTTTCCTCAGCCAAATCGCTGCCGGCTTCTCTGTATGCTGACTCAATGGAATCAGCGATTTCCTTTGCATTCATTTCTTTAACTTTTCTGAAAAGCTCATCGTCCCCCAGGGCAATAATCAATGCCTGATTATCTTCTATTTCACTTCTCAGGTCAGCTACCTGATCCATCAAACTTATGTAGTAAATGTCGACCTCCAGAGTTGATAACTTTGTATCGAACATTCCATAATCCTGCAGCTTTTCGATAAACCATTCAGAGGATAACTCGTCATATACGCTCATCCATTTTTCGTGGGACAGATGCCACGCGTTCTTTTCTCCCAGTACTTGACGATTATTGAAATAATACAATTCGTCAAAATAACGCAGTGACGCCGTGAACATCGCAAGCATTGAAAAGATTGAAAAGATCAATGCTCTTTTATCTCCTGAGATATCCTTTCGGAAAGAACTGATCAGAAGCATCAGGACATTATACTCTCGGTCGACAAGTTCACGCATTTTCCCTTCAGAATAAGGCTGCTGTCTGCGCTGGCTATCCAGCATATCTGTATGCTCCGCGAGCACTTTTTTAAACTCGTAATCATTCTGGATATCCTGAGTCTGCTTTACTGTTTTCTCGAGTTGGTATAGTTGTTGATTGATTTCTGAACTCATGGCATCCAGCTTCGCGTACATAATTGCAAAACCGGCACAGGTAGCACATAGGTTCAGGCCGTTCAATAGCATTCCGATTTCTTCCAGTTTTGCCACATTACCCAGAAGATTCAGGTTCCGCTCATTCATCTGCGTATTCTTATTGAGTATATCAATGACTTTCTGAGCAAGCTCCTTTTCTTGTGTTTCCGGAAGATTGCTGATCATGACCTTCTGAAAAGCTTTGAACCGCTTGTTCTTGTTCCTGACCACAATTTCCATCACGCCTTTTTCATTCAAGAATGCCTTTAGTTGCTCCCAAGTCTCTATAACTAGCATATCACTCATGATCGGTTTCTCCTTCTACTTTTCCGTTGATAATTGAGAAAAGAATCAATATCGACAAAATCAACGTGCACACGTCATCGCTATATAGATCCTTCATGTCAAACCGTTTCTTCTTTAAACGAGTATGCACAATCGAAATCTCCTCGCTTTTCATGGCATCAACGATGCTCACCGGAGCAAGACATTTTGACGCATAATCGAAATTATCTATAGGGTTATCTCTATTTTTGATTGCCGCAGTATACAGGCACATCATAATCCTGGAATAATCAACCAGTTGAGTCAGGGATGGATTTTTAACCCCTTTGGTAGTAATAACCTTATCGTAGTACTTCCTTGACCGGGGACGGGAATCAACAATAAGTGTCTTATCGCCCTTTTTAGCCTGTGGCGTTTTGGCAATATGCGGACCCACGATGGAATCCAAGCCACTCATATAGGATTCGATATGCTTATCGAACGACTTACCTGTTTTTATTTCAAGTGTACTAAAGTAATCACAGACCTTCTCGGCAAGAATATCTTTGGTGACATTCTCGTGGTCTATGATGGAGAATGATATGTATTCTCCGAGCAGCAACTGTTTGAGCTCTTCAAACACCGGCTCGCTTAAATTACAAATTGTATCTTCAACAAAATCTTTATATGTCATTGTCTGCCTCCATTACTAAATCGCCCAGTTGTCCCAATAACAAATTCTTAATTCTTGCAGTATGTTTATCCCATCGTGCAAGAATTCACCTGCAGATGATAAGTCGACTTGCTATTTACCAGTAAATGATATTTATTGTGGCTATTGTAAAAATTAGTTTACTTAGAAATGTACTCGGAAAGGGAGTTTGCAATCTTCCTTGCTTTTGAATTTAGGGCAGTTGCATAAATGGAGCCATCCGCACTTTGCCAGATAACAATACCATCGATGCCCACTTCCTCAATGACATACCACGACGCATCAATATTACCTAATTGTTCTCGCTGCTCCACGGTTACGGAGACAACATTCAGACGAGATGTTTTTGTCAAACCAGTAAGCTCATGGCCGTCGAAACATGCAAGTCCAATCTTCTCTAGGTATTCATGATAATCTCCCGCAAATGTGACGCCCAGTTCTTTCTCTGCTTCAGCAATTGTATTTTTATCTCTTCCATTTGAACCAATGTAATCCGGCATCTCCTTTATAATATCTACAAATTTCACTCTTTATACGCCTCCCTTGGCATAATAATTTCCAAGATATTTCCAAAAACTTGAAACAGTTTTTTTCCATTCTGTTCCATGATCAACTCCAGAATCATTCAATATATCATGCAAAACTTTCATATTCCCTTTTCCCCGGTGTTGTTCCTGTGTCAAAATAGCAAGTACTCCATTATCTTTTTGTCCCATATGGTGCAATTCATATGCCTTTCCTGTTACTGGGTCAAGTGGCGGATATCCATCTTGCATCCGCACAAGATTCGTTACTTCTGTTCCGTCAGGAAGTTGACTGACATAGTTTAAATCAATTTGCTGGACAAGGGCTGTCCTGCCATCTACCACCATCGTTTTTAATCCGGCATCTTTGTATATTTCATATTCTTTTATGCTGTGCATCTGTGAGATAATATCTACTGGAAGACCGGAGTCTTTTTGTATAATAGCCGCCTCATTCATGGTCAGACCATTTCGGGTAGCAGATTTCAACAGGAATGCTTCACTACTACCACCAACAACTGCTCCGCTGATAGCTCCCCACTTGAAACCTTCTGTTGCCTCCATAGCAGCAGCTTTCATGGCTTCGTCGAAGTCTCCGGTCTGAATGCCTCTTACGATGCCGGCAGAGATACCGCCGAATACCGCAGATGAAATGGCAAAGGTTGCTGCGGTCTTTGCGGATGCTGCGAATATCATGCTCACCGCCGGAGCTGCTGTGCCTGCAGTCACGACAGATACCGTCACACAAACCAGAATTACACCTGACCCGATAGCTACATTTTTAAGCATTGTTTCGGTTGAGGTATCCTCAATCTCTTGAAGTTCCTGAACAGTAGTTGTTCCGCTATCACTTAATGCAAAGATGTATTTTGTGCCATGGAATATGTCATCTAATTCTGCCAGCGTATAGCCAAAGTAAATATTTGACTGGGAATTGAATGCCACCTCATCAAGGTATTCTTTTGAGATATAAATAGCAGATACATTTTCAACAAAATATTCCTTACTGTTGAGGGAGACGACTGTATCATGGTAAACTAAGTCCTCAATATGGGCAAGAAGTTCCTCATCATCCAGTGAAGTGTATTGTGGTTCCACATTTTCCCATTCAATAGGATCTACAGGCTCTGTTGTTTCTTGAGCATTGTTCCCCTCGCTGGAAGTAGATTCCTGTGGCGTTGTTTGCACACAACCAGTAAGAACCATTATAACGCTAAGAAAGAGCGCGATTATTTTTTTCATTGTTCTATATCCTCTTTAGTTTCATCATGATAGCTATTATCAGCTTTAGCTGGTTGTTTTTCCTTCTTTTTTATGACAAATACAACAACTATAGCAAAGATACAGATAATTACTCCAACAATTGCAGCGATTGGGAAAAACTTTTCGTCTGATTCAGCATTTCCCGAATTAGTATTTATTGCCCCGCTCACCGGAACATCAACACCAGAAGCAGAAGATGTATCCGAATCTTTCTGCTCCGGCCCTGCTGACTCCTCAACAGGAATCACAGCCGCAGGTTGAATTGTTCCATCCTCAGAAATTGTCGCTCCTTCTGCAACAAGATCGTTGATTTCTGGGATAGACAGGCCAGTAGTCATGTGGGCCCGAAGAATATTGTTTGTTCCAACATAAATCTTCTTTGTAGTAACCTGTCCCGTATATTCGTTGTTAACAGTGATAGTATAAATGCCCTCTTCAGTATACTCAGCGCCATCCTTCGTGGAACCGTTGAAACGGGTATCTTCGATAAGTCCATCAGCACTGTCTGTCAGTATTTCCCTTTTGATATTGATTTTCAAATATCTGGACTTAGCCAAGTCCAAACGGAACCCATTTTCGGTCAAAGAACTGCTTGTTAGCTCACTACCCGTCCGAACATCAAAGGGATAAACCATGCAGTTACCATTGCGAACAGAGAATTTAAAGAATATGCGGTAGTGTCCGATTTTGTCGATCAACTCGTTTTTTGTAACCTCGTAATCAAGGGCAACCTCATAATCACCCTCCTCGAACAACTGGACTTTGGTATCTGCACCGACAACTGCATTGGCTTCAAGATAATTTGTGTAGATAGTAGGTGTTGCCTTTACATTGTTATGGTCAGTGTAACGAATAATCAGAACACCATGTCCAAAATCCATTTTCGAAGTTTCAAAGTACTGATCATACCCTTCTGTATCAGCGGTAATAGATAAGTTTTTCTTGCCATTCAAACAATTGATATCTTGGTCAAGCTTAAACCAAAGAGTAACTTTATCTCCAACATTCTTGAGAAATACTATGTTCCCATCGGAACTTGTCACCTCATCTGTATATCCGCTGACAAAAAAGTTGCCAAGTTCCCAACCGTAATGGACGTCATTTTTATCAATCAATTCTTCGCCGAAGTAACCATCAAAATTTTTTACTTTTACTCTCGATCCAAGGCTATATGTCTGACTAAGGTCAATGGCATTAACCTCGCCGCCATCGGCACAAGCATAGAATTCATAAACCTCGGCACATTTTTTGTAATCATACTTGTCAGTGTTAATGAACAAGAAATTTCTGTCTTCAATCTTCTTAGCGAGTTCATATACTACTACAAGTCTGTAATAACAGCCATTAATCAATTGTACATCAGTTGTAGAGTAAATTGAACTTGTTCGGATAGGGACATCGCTGAATGCATTGCAAATAGTTTTTTCATCTATCCAATTCTTTTGATCCTTAGAGGTCTGCAAAATAATTGCACCCTTCATAATGTTAGAGTCTAATTCCTTACCGGCTACTTTTTTGCTCTTGTCATCTACAAGATGCCAAGAGTCTTCGTCCACATTGAGCAAGGTATCTCCGTAATTGTAGTAAAATTCCAAGTTTCCGTTGCCAACTTCGTAAGATAGAATGCCAGATTTCTCGCTTGTAGCAGTTATTTCCCCATTGATAAAAAATGTTCCGTAGGTGTAATCGCTGTCTGTCGTCGAAACAGAATCACTTTCGAAAATATCATAGTGATTGTCTTTATCAAACTCATACATCAAACCTGAGAGTTCTACCTTTCCATCCTCTGCAAACGCTTTCATCGGCAGTATGAATAGTGTCGCGGCTACGACAACCAGTAATATGGAAAACCTCTTTGCAGATTGAAACATAATTATTTGCCCCCTACTCCCGCACTGTTTTATTCATTCAATTAGACATATAATATTGTACCAAGCCGCTAGCGCGGCGGCTTGCCAACTTTACATCATTGTGATATATTATGTGCATAACAAGTTCACCGATGTATTTTCTGACAATTCTTCGAATTGAGCTCGAATAAATACGAATTCCATATAAGAATTATCAGAAAATAGTTCCGCGGCTTGGTACAATTGGAAAGAATCACATTCAGAGCAGCTTTAGTTTCTATATAGGCTGCTCTTTTTGTCCGCCCTGAATCTGATACTTTCCTAAAGAATTGTACCATAGTTACAAAGGAAAATAAAGTAGTGTCTTTCTTGAGTTTCCACAGTTCTGTTTACCAGCAATTCATTACTTGTGAACATCTTTTATAAAATCTCAAAAAATAAGGAATCCTGGTCAATTTGGGTATAAATTTAAGTGACCAAACAAAAACCTTAGCAACGTTTAATCCCCTTATTCTGAGGTTACCCTTTGAATGGAACCAGCGCTATAATTCCCACTATGATTAAAATAAGAAACGCTATGTATATCAATCCGCCCATAACCATCCCGATCAGCACCAGAGGCAGCAATACAATCGTTACCAGGAACTTCGAGATGCTCCAGGCGGCTTTGATCCCAAAAATTAATAATTTACCAAATATCCATATCATGCAAATTGCAAATATCAGTGATAACACGTTTCTCCTTCCCCCTCTTTATGCCGGTATGCCCAACTCATCAAAATGTAATAAATCGCCAAGTGAGGTTCCTATTGGCTTTGTTTGGAATGCATCGATCACATTTTCGAGTGCCATATTGCAGAGCTCCGGAATTCTAACGATTCTCAATAAAGAAGCTGTGTTTTTCGCGTCATCCAAAGCATCATGTTCTTTCCCGGAGAAATCTACTCCTGCATACATTACTGCATCTTTCAACGACACCGCTTTAGACAGTCCAAGTGTCTCGCCGTATTCTTTTTGAAAGTCTTGAAATCCCTTTAGTAGTTCTTTGTCTTCTGGGGCCAAACAGATTCTTTTTAATACTAATTCCTTTGCGATTTGTTCATAATCAGATTCACTCCACTGATAAATTTGAATATCATCTCTTATGCTGCGGCACCAGGAAAGGAACTGTCCGATTGCTTCTGAAAAAACAGGGGCATTCTGAACCATTTCTGTCGTAATGCCGGTTAATCTCTCGAATTTCCTTTCAATCCGCTCATTATATTGAGGCTTTACAAGCGTATTAAAAGATCCGATCTCCTGATATTGTTCATCCAGCAGCACCGCTCCTATTTGGATAATCTCACTTCCGCAAATTATTCTTTCATCCTTAAACTTCTTGTCCAACGTATTCATCTCCAGATCAATTACAATGTGTTTCACGATCTTTCCCTCTCCTTTCGCTCCTGCGCCGTTCTCAATGCTGATTTATTCCGGATTCCCAGTTTCTCACTAAATGCCGGGTTCCTTTCCATTTTTTCAATGGTTTTGATTAACTGTATTCTTTTTTCTGCATCCATCTTTGCATGTATCATCTCCTCTGGTTACAACTTATCCTTGCTGTTTTTTTTTGTTTTTAGTATAATTGTACCGAAGGCAGAAATACACCTTCAAAGCGAGGACTTAAACATATGTATTTCTCGGGTTTTGAGAGATAAAGGGGTACTATCAATGGGAAAGCAATCAACAAGAGAAAACAAAAATATATATCAGTTATGTCGGGAAGCCCAGGGCCTTACCCGCGAAAAAGCAAGTGAAATGATGGCAGGGGTATCTGCTTCCAGAATCGAAAAAATCGAATATGAACTGCAGGAGCCAACTCCGTATGACATCATTCAAATGGCTGACTGCTATAAAAGACCGGACCTTTGTAATTACTATTGCTCCCATAAATGTACAATTGGGGATCGTTACGTTCCGGAAGTTGAGGTATCCGAATTGTCCAATATCATTTTGGAAACAATCGCCAGTTTAAATGAGATCAATCCCTTAACCATTCGTTTGATCCAGATAGCGAGAGATGGAAAAATTACAGATGATGAAATCAAAGACTTCGCCTACATCAGTAAAAAACTTGACGAAGTATCTCTGGCTATCGACTCATTAAATCTGTGGGTTAATAAAACCGCCAGCGAAAATAATCTTAATATTGAGCTATTAAATGCTGAAAAAGAAAAGTTAAAATAAATAAACCTTTCATCTAGTTAAGAAATGCGCAGGAATACTTAAGGGCTCAGCCATAGGCACTCCGGTTGACAAGTAAGTTCCGGCAACACTTTTTTGATTGTCTACTTGACGGGGAGCGGTTCATTCATACCTTGTTCCGTACTTTTTATTTATCTGAGTATACGCTCTTTTCCATGACAGCTGGTCGGTGAATAATTCGTTCAGCGTCATCGAATAAAGGGGGTCATGAATCGTTATCCCCTTATGATGCTTTCTGGAAAAATACCGACACGATTAGTTTCACAATGGCATCCTTATTAAGATTCTCCTTTTTGATCTTATCAAGAATCTGTATCACTTTTTCAAGTGTCTGATTGGCCAGTCTGGACTCCACAATCCTTTTTGCCCAGTCAATATCCTCCGCAGACTTTTCGCCATTATATATTTGTATAAAAATATAATTACTGGCTTCTCCCAACGCCGCCACAATACAACCGGCTATTATCGAATTCAACAATGCTACTCCGATATTCAGACCTGGAATCGCCTTCAATGCACTTATAAGAGTTTTCGCTGCAGCTCCGACTGTTCCGACTTCTATAATGGAATTCAAAAGTTCTTTTGCGGATTCATTTTTATTAACTCCATAGATTCTTGCCAGGGCGTTCACTTCTCCGACTTCCACCGGCCCCAGCAAGGCAGCATCCGAAAATGGAATCGGAATAGCGCCCACCACAACTCCCGCTGCCGCAGTTGTACCGACAATGCTTTGTGCAAATGTCTGCTTGCGCTTAAGAGTAAACGCATGTACATCATCCTGCGCAGCCTTAACTCCCTCTGGAAGCAGATCGTTGGTCACTGTAATCAATTCCTGAATTCCTTCAGGCGCGGCAAAAGCTTGCTCATTAAGCGTATATGTCGCAGCCACCACAGGTATCACTTCTCGTAGATTTTTTCCATAACGTTTCTGCGAGGCGAACGCGCTATATACCATCTTTTTATTCTCCTCGCGATCCGGTACGGAATATGATTTTGTTATTACCACAATAAGCGGTACTGTAGGCCACATAGAGGTAGCACGCGAGAGATCCTTGATGGACTTGGGAAACAGTTTGCTTGAAGTTCCTTCAACGCAGAACCATATCACATTAATCTGCGTATCCTCTTTCCCTTTCTTGCTGCTATCGGCTGACCATTTTTTGACCGCTCGGATTGCCTGTCTTTCCTTGAGCCACGAAGGTTCAAAGCCTATCGTATCAATAATGCGGAATGGCAATTCTTTGCTTTCATAAATAGAAAGTTTGTTTGTTGTTCCTTTCACGCCAAAACCTGTCTCCGCACGATTATCTCCTAGCACCGCATTAATCAGAGTTGACTTACCGACGCCGGAATTTCCAATAACAAGTACGTTCCCCATTATTTTCATGGCATATTTTTCCTCTCTTGTCATTCTGACAGAATTAAGTCTGCGTTTATCATATTGCTGATTTTATCGAATATCAACAAAGACTTCCCGTATTTATCAAATTAGTTTGCCTAAACAACTCGCATAATTCTTTATGCCGTCCGTCCCATGGACTAAACTGATTTTCAATTCATGACTGACGTTCATCCCCCAAATTTGTTTTATTCTGCGCTGCCACAGTATCACTAACCATCAGATTTTGTTATCAATATCTACTGATGTCATCCGCAAACACCACCTATGAAAAGCTTGCTTGTGATACACTTTTTTGACTACCTGCCTCATTTAAGTTTCACGTTTAAGTCCTTCGGGATAAATAAAGACAACACATTTTGCCGTCTTTATTATTCTTTGTCAGGAAATCCATGGTAAGTAATGGTAACTACTGCATCTTGTGGGAACCAGTCGCCTTTGTCAAACTCTTTATCCCCATTGATAGCAACAGTGTCGATTTCGTTTTCTTTGGACAAGAAGCCAAATACCAAGTCCTTCGCATTAACTGTGTTAATAGTCTTGAATCCACAATTTTCAAGAATTCTGACAACACTATCTATATCTTCTTCTTTTAGATCATCGGAAGATACCGATATTTGAATATCATTATTTGCTTGATGACTCTTTCTCTCGTTATGGCCCATAAAAAATATATACGCATAACAAAAAATTAGAATAATGAACATCCCGGCAGTTCGGAAAGCGTCAGAACAATGATCTCTGCGATCTTTCTTATCTTTATAATCTTGCGCGATTTGAAAACGTTTGGTTTTTTCTTGTGCTTGCTTTGTTTCCTCTCGTGCCACTAGTATGTGATCTACTTGATCAATATCAATAAGCAATTTCTGTCCACAATATGGGCAATACACTTGCAAATTATCTAAATCCATTTCAAGTTGAGCGCCACAATTATTACAATCAAATTTAATCAGTTTCATTTTTAACCTCGTGATATGTGTATCAAATTATATATTTGATCTGGTTTGCGTTTTTAATCTCTACTGACAAATGATTTATCCTGCTTATGCGACACACTGCTACTGAATGATGTTATTAACCTTCGAAAGAGAGGCGACCGTCTGACAGCCACCTCTCTTTTTTTAGAATACACATCTCATTGACAGATATGCCCAAACTAACAAATCTACGCCCTGACAATTACTCCCCTCAATTGAAATCCACAACAAGTTTCGC
Organism: uncultured Lachnospiraceae bacterium; assembly: GCA_947589095.1. GTDB lineage: Bacteria > Bacillota > Clostridia > Lachnospirales > Lachnospiraceae > UBA3402. The sequence continues at coordinate 56,518 of CANQBX010000008.1, read as the reverse complement.
CGTATCAATCGTATTGTACTCCTGCATAATCTCGATCTCCATCTCCATCTGCGTGATATCGGAAATCTCTGCAATCGAGTTTTCCTCAAGATCAGATTCCATTAAATAGATCTCCAACATTGCGGAATCTCCGCCCTTTATAGGTACTTGATTCATATAGAAACTCATCATATACCCATTTAAAGAAAAGGAATCGTATGCACCGCGAAGTGTAACCGGTTCGGTGCCGTTATTCTCTGCCAGAAGCAGAATATACATATCCTTACTGTATTCCGAACTGTCTTCCACGATATCCTTCATGACGATCCGAATATCGTTCGCATTATATACCTCCTGGCCTTCCTTACTGAAGGATGGTTCGACATTCGGATTCTCTACGGTAATCTCCGCCGGGGATCCCACTTCTTCCCCATCTACATCCTCGAATTTCATGGTCAGGTCAACCGTTCCAACATCCTGAACGCCATAAACATCGCGATAATCATTGTTCAGCAGTCTGGACAGATCGAGGACAACGATCGCTGTGTTTCCGGGATTAATAGTATCTGAAGACCAAGTCGAGCCATATATGCCCAGTCCATTAATACAAATATCGCTCGTAACCGCATTAACCGTTTTCTCCGTAGTATTTTTAACCTCCAGAAGCAGCATGTCTTCCCCATCCCCATTCATCATGATTGTGCTGGAGACAATTGCAAATCCATCCTGGTCATACAACGGCTCGTCTGAAAAATAAGGAACCGTATAGCCAAAATTATTCTGTGCGGCAGCACTGACAATCGCTTCTTTATAATACTCCTTTTGATAATCATGCTGATCGGCCGCGCTTGTCATGATCTGGCATGATCCGGTATAAATGCGGTTATAATCATCATCCGTAATGGAAAAGCCAACCTCCAGATCGGCAATTTCAAAAATTCCGTACAGCATCAGCGTATTATAACTGATCGAGATCGTATCCTTCGCCTTTTTCCCTGCGGCAACATCACAGTTCATATAACCGTCTTCAATCATATATCCGTTGACAGAATTGCAGCTATAACCCGCCGAGTTACTTATAAAGTCAAGATCCTTGTCTGAATTATTTTCAATTGTCACGGCCAATTCTGCGGCATAATTGTTATAAGTAAGATCCGTAGCTATGATCCGTACATCGTTCTCGTCATAAAGAATGGTTTCGGTAATTGTCGCTTCCTTTTGAAATTCCGGCAAAGTATCTTCGTTCGCCGGCGTGTCCGGCTTAGCGGTTTCGTTTTGTTCGGAAACCGTAGTCTGCGGTTGATCAACATCATCGTTTTCGCTCTGCTCGGCCACTGTCGTCTGCAATTGCTCGGCTTCAGCGCTTTCACTCTCCGAGGAAGACACTTCTTCTGACACACCGCTTGTGCTCTCCTGAGACGGCACGTTTCCAGACGTACCACATGCTGCAACGCTCAGGACTAATGCAGCTGCTAATACAACAGATATCATCTTCTTCATAGCATTCTCCTCCATATTCATTTTTTAAAGTATACAACAATATAAATCTATAAGTCAACATTAACTTATAGATTCCTTATCATTTCCCCCAATTCCGCATATAATCAAAAGGGGTGATACGCATGATACTCGATTACCGACTGATGGGCCAGCGCCTGGCCAAATGCAGGAAAGAAAAACATGTCACGCAGGAGCAGCTGGCGGAATATCTGGATGTTTCCACCGCGTTCATCAGCAGGATCGAATGCGGGAGAACGCAGATCAATCTGGAGCGGCTGGTTCAGATCTGTCATTTTCTGGAAATAGAGCCCTCTTATATCCTGCAGGGCGCGGACTGCGCTTCTCCTGTCTATATGAACGGCGAACTGTCCCAGCTTCTCAGCGAATGTCCCAGGGAAGCTCTTCCTCTGGTTAAGAACCTGCTGGAAGATGTGATTGCGCATTTCGGCCGGAACTCCTCTTCTTCCGATAACGCATCAAAATAACTGCCGGTATTTTTCTCTTTATACCGGCAGTTTACTATTTTCCTGATATGATTTGGTATGCTGGCAGCATACTTTTCTAAATTTTCACGACAGCCTGAAACAATAATGTGACCATGACCTCAATCAGAATAAGAATCCCATATATGAACGGCCAGACCATGCAATATCCCAGACGACGGATCCATCCCTTCTTGCTGCGCAGAAGCGGCATTTTCGCGGCAGCGCCATGATAGTCCGTATATACCGCAACTGTAAGGAGCAGGCTGATCAGCACCAGAATCCGATCCGTCCACAGCGCCAGCGGCCGGCCCGCATCCACCTCGAACTCCACTCTCAGACTTACATAAATGATGAACAGATACCCCGCTACCGCCAGAAGCTTCTTCCACCATACGCCGCTTCGGAAACCAGGGATCGGCCATATACCTTGCTTTCCGACATGTTTATTTCCTTCGTATCCGTCTTCTTGGTACCGGTTTGTTTCGTTTTTACTCTCCTGATATCTGTCTGCATCTCTCCCGTTCGGTCCATGCCTGCCAGTTTCACTCCTGCGTTCTGTGTATCGATCCTCTCTATGGAATCCTGCCTCTTTCTCCGTTCGGGGCGCGGACGCAGGTTTTGCACGGAGGAATTCTGCCGTCTCCATCGTTTCTGCCGCATTCTCCTCCATCTCCGCCGTCCCTGGCCTTTCCGTCGTCTCTGTCGCCCCTGCCGTCTCTGTCGCCCCTGTCGTCTCCGCCACATTCCCTGCCGCCGCCATCTTCCCCGCCGCTCCGGCCGAACCATTCCTCTGCAGTACCTGCAGCGCCTGATCCAGTTCCCACACCGACTGATATCTCTGCTTCGGGTCCATCTGCGTACATTTCCGGATAACGGCGCCGCAGTCGCCTTCCGCTATCTGGTCTTTGACATGAACTCCGGTCAGGAGATAATTGAACACCACGCCAAGTGCGTAGATATCCGTCCTGGCGTCCGTCTGGGCGAAGCCGAACTGCTCGGGAGCCGCGTAAGCTTCGGTCCCGATCAGCCGGGTGTCCTGCTTCAGTCCCTTTTCATAAAGCCGGGCCGCATTATAGTCGATCAGCTTCACAACGCCGTCATGGGAGATCATGATGTTGGACAGCTTCACATCCCGGTGAATGACCGGCGGCTCCTGGCTGTGCAGGCACGCAAGGGCCTCGCAGACCTGGCGGACGATTCTGACTGCTTCCTCTCGGGTAAATGTCCCTCCACGATTGATCCGTTCCTCCAATGTCTCGCCGTTTACGTATTCCTCGATCAGCCAGAACCTGCCGTCTTCCAGTTTCCACGCGGCTATGCCGGGGATATGGACATTGTGGAGCCGCGCCACGCGTTCATATACTTCCTGATTGAACGTCTCGAGGCATTTCCTCACATAGACCTTCCCTGTGTCCCGGTCAAGAACCAGCCAGATATTTTTGTATTTTCCAATAGGGGTGATTTCCTGATATCGATCCGGCATATGGCCTCCTCTTCATTTCTGAAAATATTCCCAAAGTCTTATCCGCGGCCGGGCCGGCCACGCTTCGTTTCCGCCGGAAGCGGACGAACTTCCGACAGCACGAGCCGCCGCACAACTCCCGGCTTTGTTCAAACCCGGCGCCAGACCCAACGCCAAGGCCGACAACTATTACCTGGGCCAATTTTCACTTGCGAAATAACTATATTTAGTGTAGCATAAAAAATGGAAATACAAAAGGAGAACCCGACATGCTTAAGAAAGAAAATGACGCCCACGCCGGGGTGCCGCAGTCTGCAGACACCAAAACCACCGGCGAGCTGCTGCATATTCTGACCAGCACCCATTCACAGAAGGAACTGGACAATTATCTTGAAACACATGCAAAACCGGACGCCAGTTTGGATTTCGCCGGCTGCTTTCAGCATTTTCTTGAGATCCACGATCTGAAAAAGTCTGATATCATCCGTGCGGCGCAACTAGACCGCACCTACGGCTACCAGATCCTAAGCGGCGCCCGGCAGCCGGGACGCGACAAGATCCTGGCGATGTGCATCGCAGCCGGACTTACGCTGCGGGAGACGCAGAGGTGCCTGGAGTGCGCAGGAGAAGGGATTCTCTATGCCAGATCTTCGCGGGACGCGGTCGTTATATACGGAATCGAGCATCATATGGATGTGATGCGGATCAATGAACTTCTGGCGGACAAAAAGGAGCTTATCCTGGAGTAGAATTGAAATATTGATATCTCATTAAAGCGTTGAAATATCGTCCCAACTATGATAAGATATTTATGGGAACAACCATGTCACTGCAGGGTGTTGGCCTTCCATCCTACATAGATGGGAGGTGGTGCAGATGAAATTCGATTTTGAGGACCTTATGGCCTTCGGGATGTTCATTCTTGCATTGCTGACCCTTATCGTATTGATAAGCCAGTAACGTTTTTCGTATAGAAAAACCACCCTTGTATACTTTGGCTGTTGAAAGGGTGGAATTTCTATCTCTCAATACAGGCCAACCTCTTGTAGAGGTGGTTGTTCCTGCTATTATTATATGCAACTCTTCAAGAAATTTCAATACTTACCTTGAAAATCTTTTTATATTCTTTTGCGTTGAAATATCGTCCCAACTATGATAAGATATTCATGGGAACAATCATGTCACTGCAAGGTGTTGGCCTTCCATTTTACATAGATGGGAGGTGGTGCAGATGAAATTCGATTTTAAGGACCTTATGGCCTTTGGGATGTTCATTCTTGCATTGCTGACCCTTATCGTTTTGATAAGTCAGTAACGTTTTTCTCATAAAGAAAAACCGCCCTTGTATACTTTGACCAGTGCAAGGACGGAATTTCCAACTTAGTAATTGGCCAACCTCTTGTAGAGGTGGTTGTTCCTGTTATTATTATATGCAACTCTTCAAGAAATTTCAATACTTTTCTAAAGATTTCTCTGGCAGCGCGAACAACCTCTCCTTCCGCTCGATCATCTCGTCCACCCGTGCGATATAATGCTCCACATTCTTCACCGTCTCCGCCCGCTCGATCCGGTTCTCGCCGGGGATCACCCGCTTGGTGGTCGTTCCCGCGCCGCAGCCCACGATCGTCTGCTGCTCTTCCATGATCAGAATATTGTAGAGACACGCCTTGCCGGGGGCGGCGTAGCCCACGTTCTCGAAATTCCCGGCCATGTTCTTCTGGCGGTAGAGATAATACGGCTCCAGCCCCATCTCCCGCGCATAACGGGCGGTCATATCGATGATCTCCTGGGTGTTCACGATCTTCAGATCCTTGTAGACCTCCTTCATCGTGTTCAGCCGCGCAGCCCGCTTGATAGCCAGCGAATGGACTGTCAGGCTGTCGGGGCCCAGTTCTTTGATCTGCTCCATCGTGGCACGGACCTCCTCCATATCCTCTTCGGGGAGTCCGACGATCAGATCCATATTGATATTGTCAAAGCCCTCTTCCCGGGCCATGGCAAATTTCTCTTTCACGTCCTCCACCGTGTGGCGGCGGCCGATCAGGTCCAGCGTCGCCTGGTTCATGGTCTGGGGGTTGATAGAAATGCGCGTGACGCCGTGTTTCCTAAGCACCCGGAGTTTATCTCGGGTAATGCTGTCCGGACGTCCGGCTTCCACCGTGAACTCCCTGGCGCGGTCCACGTCGAACACCGCCCACAGCTTCGTAAACAGGCGGTCCAGATCCTCCGCGGACAGAGAGGTAGGCGTTCCGCCGCCGAAATAGACCGTCGTCAGCGTGCGGCCGCTCATTTTCCGGGACACATAATCCATTTCCTTAAACAGCGCGTCCAGATAGAGGCCGGTCTTCCCCGCCCATTTGCCGATCGGGAAAGACGTGAACGAACAGTACAGGCAGGTCGTCGGGCAAAACGGGATCCCGACGTACAGGCTGTAGCCGCCGGCGCAGTCGACGGCGGACAGAAGCTCCCGCTCCCGCTGCGCAATCTCGATACTTAAGGCGATCTTCTCGTCGCTTGCGTAATAATTCTCTTTCATGAACGCGGCGATTTCGTCCGCGCCCGCGCCTTCCTGAAGCTTCGTCATGGCGATCTTCGTCGGCCGGATGCCGGTGAGCGCGCCCCACGGAAGCAGCTTCCCGGTGGCGAACATCAGAAGCACATAGAGACGGCGCTTGATCTTGTTCTTCGCGTCGGTGCGGTCGTCGTAGTCCAGGAAAATGGGCTCATCCCGGCGGGCGGCCTCCTTCTCAAGCTCCGGCGGAAGAGCGCGCATCACATGAAATTCCGCCTCTCCCACGAAGATCAGACGCAGGCGGAAGGAACGGTGATCGTCGCTTACCAGACCTTCCACTGCCAGGTGAATAGCAGAAGATACCGCAGGCACAGCCGGCCGTTCATCCGTCACATCGCCGCGATTCGGCTCCAGCGTTCCATAGACGAACCCCTCCCCGGGATAGAACGCCATCAGAAGCTCCCGGATATCCTGTTCATATGAATTGTCATTCAGTCGTATCTCTATCATAATAAATTATAACTCCTGCCTTGTAACGGTATCCCTCACGGCCGGACTGTCTCTGCACATGATTCCAACGCCTCTGCGCATAACCCCGGCGTCCCTGCGCATGATTTCAGCTCCTCGGCGCGCAATCCAAACATCACAGCGCCGCTGATGCCCACACCAATTCTTTGATCCGGGATACTACACGGCCGGTTTCACACCTGTCCTCTATCTCGGCAGCAGCCGGTACACCACCGTGATCTCCGCCTCGATCTCCATCTCGCCGGCCATGACAGCCATCCCCGCAGCGCTGTCCTCCGCAGCCGCTTTCGCCATCACATTCTGGCTGATGCCGGAGTCCACATACCGCCCGCTCTGGCGGTCGGCGGATTCGGTCACGCTCAATACATCCGTCACCTGACAGCCTCCGGCGTGAGCAATCGCCTCCGCTTTCTCCTGCGCCATCTCCATAGCCAGCGCCAGCGCCTGATCATAGGCTTCATCATATCCGCTGGCGTAGTAAGATACATCCCGGATCCGGCTCACTCCGGCGCTTACCGCGCCGGTAAGCAGTTCTCCCACCTGATCCATCGGAACGTCCGACACCGTCAGCTGGGTGTCCATCTCATAACCGACCAGCACCTGCCGGCCATTGCCCGGATATTCATACTGCGGATTCAGCGAGAAATCCGATGTCTGGATAGACTTCTCCGCCACGCCCTGTTCCTTCAGGTAAGCGATCACCGCATCCAGTGTCTCGCTGTTCTTCTGCTGGCAGACCTCGGCGTCCTTATCCTCCGTCGTGATCTCATAAATGATCCGCGCCATATCCGGCGCCACCTTCACCGTCTCAGTGGCCGTGACCGTCACGGTCCGCGTCTCAGCGGCATTTGTCCCCGGAACACTGCCCGGCGCGGCAGACGATCCACCTGCTTCTGCCTGCACAGAAGCGGCACCCGCGCCCGTCTCATTCCCCGCCATCTGCACTGTGATCACATCCGGAACATTGGTCGCCACCTGCGGCGCGCAGGCCGCCAGAAGCATACCGGCGCATATTATACTGCCGGCTGCCGCAATTATACTCTTCTTCATGGAAATCCCCTCCTGCTATATATTCACACACTTCCGCAGCGGCCGCAAACGCCCCGGCAGTCATGACCCATCCGGATCCTGTCCTGAACCGTTTGCGCAGCTTTCACCACTGCCTATCAATATATCACAGGAATCTTATAGCAGCAGGTTCATTTTCCTTAAACTTTCTTTAACTATTCTTCGACGCCCTCCGCGGCTTCTGCTTTCTCCGACGCCCGATTACTCTCCACCGGCGTCCGCGGGATCGGCTCCCGCTCGGCGAACATCTCATCCATCTCCGGCCTGTAGAAATGGTATGCGCCGCGTCCGGACAGCTTTACCGAATAGAGGGCTTCATCCGCATGGTGGAACAGCGTCTCATAATCCAGATTCTCACCGTTGCTCACCGCCACGCCCATGCTGACAGAAATCTTAAAATGCTCGTAATACCCCAGCAGCGAATGATAGATGCGATCCACCACCGAATCCAGATCCGTCGTATAATCAATGAACATCAGGAATTCATCCCCGCCCATCCTGGCAGCCACATCCTCGTCGCGGACGCTTTCCCGGATCTTCTCCGCAAGATGCTGAAGCACACGATCCCCGAAAATATGTCCGTGTTCGTCATTCGCCGACTTGAAGAAATCCAGATCCAGAAGGAACATGGCGAATTTCCCTCTCGGATTCAGCCGCAGCCGCTCCCGGATAATGTATTCCGCGCTGGCATGATTCAGAAGCCCGGTCAGGCCGTCGTGGGATGCAGTCTGCTCCAGATGGACCAGCCGCATATGCTCGTCATGGATATCCACGGCCTTGCCGATGGCGCCTGTCAGCCTGGGCGTCTCATCGGAGGACCACAGCGCCTGGCAGATGATCTGATGCCATCTGGCTTCTCCCTTTACCTCGATCAGCCCCTGGAAACGGAACACCGGATTCTTCGGCTTGGTTCCATACAGAAGCTCCGAAAAGTTCTTTATCACATCGTCTCCCAAAAGCTCCCTAAACGACTCGTCATTCTCCGGCTCCATAATGATCTCTTTAATGCCGAGCACCGCCGCTCCCCATTCCGACAGGGTCAGCATGGACGGTTCCACCGAATACTCAAACTGAACCTCATGGGACATGGAAGCATAGAAACGATATTTCGTGCGCTCATGCTCGAGAAGCCGCAGCGTCCGCTCGGACGCAGACAGTTCCTCATGCTGCATCATTTCTTCGGTGATCTTGCGGATCTCCCTCTGCTCACTGATACTGGCCCCGAAGGTCGCCGACTCCAGGCTGTCCTGGATCTTCCCGGCGCATTCCACCAGACATTCCAGAAGGATCGGATTGAATACGCCGCACTCGCCGTCGAGAATCATCTCCACCGCCACTTCGTGGGAAAACGCCCTCTTATACACACGCTCGCTGACCAGCGCGTCATAGACATCCGCCAACGCCACTACCTGGGCGGAAATCGGGATCTCGTCGCCCTTCAGTCCGTCCGGATAACCGCGGCCGTCATAGCGCTCATGATGCCATCGGCAGATCTCATAGGCCCTTCTGAGAAGCGGCTCATCCTGGTGGAACGGCAGTTCATCCAGCATGGCCGCGCCTACCGCCGGATGGGTCTTCATGGTCTTATATTCTTCCTTCGTAAGCTTGCCGGGCTTATTCAGGATCTCCCCGGGAATGGCGATCTTGCCCACGTCGTGGAGGGCAGACGCCAGCGTGATCATGGTAATGTCCTCGGGAGTGAGGCGGTACCGGCCCGTCTTCTGGAAGAGCTGCTTTAAAAGGATCTCCGTGATCAGGTGGATATGCAGCACATGCATGCCGCTCTCGCCGTTGCGGAACTCGACGATCTGGCTTAAGATGTCGATCATCAGACGGCTCTGCTTCTCCTTCTCATAGATCTGATCCGTAACCATGCCCACCAGTTTCCGCTGCTTCGCGTAGAGAAGGATCGTATTGACCACGCGGCGGTGCACCACCACCGCGTCAAAGGGTCTGCTTATGTAATCGACGACGCCCAGGTCGAAGGCTCTCTCCACCGAGGTGGAACTGCTCTCCGCGGAGATCATGATCACCGGAATCTCATCGATCCACTGATACTTGTTCATCATGACAAGGACCTCGAAACCGTCCATCTTCGGCATCACGATATCCAGAAGCACCAGGGATATCTCCGAGCTTCTCTTTCTCAGAATCTTAACGGCTTCCTCTCCGTCCTCCGCCTCAATAATATCATATTCCTCGCCCAGAATGTCTGCCAGGATCGAGCGATTCATCTCCGAATCGTCTACGATCAAAACCTTGTATTTGTTCTTTTGCTTATTCTCATCCATCTTAGTCTGCCTCCCAATCGCGATATTAAGAGACGCAGCCATGCTGCCCTGCGTATATTCTTTTCAACAACATCTTACCATTATTTCGGCTGTCAGGCAAGCCCCGGGATGTTCACAAATTATTCAAAAAAGATTTACACATTCAGCATTATTTCTTCATATTTCTTCTCTATAGTAAGAGACAGATAGCCAATGCGATTTTTTTCATAATACTTGAGCTGATACGATTGGTTATCAGCTCTCCTCCCTTTTTAATCCATTATAGAAAAGTTTGCCGCCGGGTAGAGCCGCTGCCGGGCGGCAAGCTTTTTTTATCATCAATCCATCGGAGCCTCGCGCCGCAGCAGAAACAGAGCCAGCAGATTCGGAAACGCCATCAGTCCGTTAAAGACGTCCGACAGCTCCCACACGGCGGTCAGGCTGCTCACACATCCCAGAAAGACCGCGTACGCATAAAGGATCAGATATATGGTTCCGGCCATATTGCTCACGTCCGCTTTCGGGCGGGGATCCGGCAGCCTCCGGCTGTCCGCCGCCGTTCCCTGCTTCCCGTGTCCGCCATGGCTCTTCCACAGCCGTCCCGCCAGGCCCGTCACGGCTCCCAGCGTCTGCCGTCCCAGAAAATACCAAGCGATCATGGTAGAAAACGCGAATACGGCCATCGCCGCGGAAACCAGATATTCTCCGGCGCGTCCAAGGACGTGCCCGAAGCACCGGCCCGCCAGCGCCGCACCGTCCCATCTGCAGCCGCGCAGACCCTCTCCGCCTCCTGCAACGCACAGGATCACCAGCGCCGTCATCGTACAGATCACCATCGTGTCAAAAAACACTTCGAACATAGCCCACATTCCCTGCTCCCCCGGAGTCGTATCTCCGGCCGCTCCATGAAGGCCCGCCAGCGTTCCCAGGCCGGCTTCATTGGAAAAGACGCCTCTCGCGACGCCATAGCGGAAGGCCGAAAGCATACCGCCATCCTTTCCCGCATACCGGCGCAGCGTAAGCATGACGCCATAGCCGCCTGTCCCCCCGAGAGCGGCCTCCGGCGTCAGCGCGCACCGGAAGATCTCCGCCAGGATCCGTGGGATCTGTCTGCGGTACACCGCCAGCACCGTCACGGAACCGGCCGCATAGACGGCGGCGGCCAGCGGAATCATCCATACCGCCACGCCCGCGATCCGCTTCGTCCCGCCGGAAACGATCCCCAGTACCAGCGCCGTCACAACAACCGCGCAGACAGGCGGCGGAACTCCTATCGACGCCGAAAGCGTCTGGGCAACCGCGTTCGACTGAACCATGCCGCCCATCCCCAGCGACGCGCACAGACACAGCATCCCATAGATAAACGCCAGCCGGGGCATATGCAGCCCCTCGGACAGATACGCGCAGGGACCGCCCAGATACGTGCCGTCCGGCTGCCGTCTCCGAAAGCGGATCCCCAGGCTCACCTCCGCATAAGCTGTCATCATTCCCAGAAGAGCGGATACCCACATCCAGAAGACCGCTCCGGGACCCCCGGCCACCAGGGCTGTAGCCACACCGGCAATATTGCCGGTTCCGACGGTAGCCGCCAGCGCAGTGCAGACGGTCTGAAATTTCGTCAGCGCGGCACTGCCGCCGTCCGGCTCCTTTTTCTCATTTCCGCTTTTCCACAGACTCGCCGCCGTCGCGTGCCACCATACCCGAAAGCCTCTGATCTGGAAGAATCCGCTCTTCCACGTATAATAACTCCCGGCCGCCAGCAACAGCCCGATCAGCGCCGGCCCCCACACCAGACCATGCAGCCAATGAATCATGACGCGCCTCCCGCGTGTCTTTTCTAACCATCTATTCCCTTTTCCAAAAATCTATGACTGGCATCTGCTGGTTTCTCTCGCATTTATGAGAAATCTATGCTATACTATCGGCGCAGGCTTTTGAGCATCGCGCCGCGGATCCATAACAGTCACAACCGAACACCGCCGAATTAAGGAGGCTTTCCATATGCCCGGCTTTACTACGCACTACATCTTCGGAATGAAGGCATACAATGACCTTCCCTCCACACCGCTTAAGCACATCATCGCCAAATACCGCTGGCTCTACCAGCTGGGCCTGCAAGGACCGGATATGTTCTTCTACAACCTGCCGATCCTGCGTCACCGCGATTACCGCAATGTGGGTTCCTATATGCATGAGCACCATGTGCGTGATTTTTTCGTCACCTACATACAGGAGACCCTGCAAATCCGGTCGCGCCAGCAGCGGGAGCAGGCCGTCGCCTACTTCTGCGGCTACGTCTGCCATTACATCTGCGATTCCATTTGCCATCCCTTCGTCTACGGACGGATCCATTATGACGCTGACCGGCCGGAGGTCAGGCTTCACGGCCTCCACGCGCAGCTGGAAAACGAGATCGACGCCCTTCTGCTTCAGAAATACAAAAAGAAAAAGCCTTCGGAATTTAACCAGGCGGCCACGATCTGCTTAAATCCCCAAGAGATGCAGTTCATCTCCCGGTTTCTCTGCGACTGTATCAATATCACCTACTATCCGATCACCTGTGAAAATAATTTCCAGGTGACGCCGCGGATGATCCACCGTTCCATTCTGGCCCTGCGCTTCGGCTGCCGCACCCTGGCGGATCCGTCCGGCCATAAGCGGAACCGGGTGGAATTTATGGAATCCATTTTCCTCAAAAATCCCGTAATCTCCCGCAAGATCGTAACCGACCGGGTGATCGATCCCCGCCGGAGCCTGAACCTGGATCACGAGACCTGGTCCAACCCCTGGGACCGCCGTCTCGCCTCCGACGCTTCCTTTATGGATCTGTTCCACCAGGCCCTCGCGCGATGCAATACCGTGTATTCCCTGATCGCGCTCCGGCTCATCGCGCGGCAGAATCCATCGCCGGAGCTTATGAAAGAGCACAAAAAGATCTCCCCCGACACCGTATCGGAGGAGACCGATTTCACCGATATTATAGAAGAATTAGGAAACTATTCCTATCACAGCGGCCTGCCCGCAGATTGACCCTCACTCCGGGATTATTCCGCCGCGGTGCTGTTATGAAATTCGCGGTACTCGCCTGCCGGAACCGTATCCTCTAAAATCCAGGTGGATCTGTCCGCCTTTGTGCCGTCCGGCCCTACCATGACATAGATCTCGAATGGTTTCAGATAGCCGCCGAAGCTGTCGGAGCCGGACGGTTCCAGGCTCAGATCCTGCTCCCTTATCACATCCGAAAATCCTTTCACCGCTTCCATGGCGAACTGGATCGCTTCCTCCTCAGAGATGACCGAATTCGTCAGAAGAAAAAAGCGGGCGGAGCCGTTCTCCGAATCGATCGAGGCATTGACTGTGTCAATGAACGGATACGCCGCCGTATCCTCATAAATGCTGCGCCAATCCTCCCATATCTGCTCCCACACCAGTCCGTCCGGTCCCGGCTGCGGCAGATCGCTGTAGTCCGAGGTCTCTATCACAGTGCTTTCCGTACATCCGCACAGGAGACAGACGCACAGGCAAAGCAGCGCCATATTTCCCATTAATTTCTTCATAATTGTTTCCTCCTTGATTATTCACAGCACAGGCTTCGTATGCCCTTTCAACAGTATACCAAAATTCCTTCGTTTTTGTAGGGGGTTTTTAAAAATGTTAGAAAATTGTCAGATTTACGGGGTTGCATTTTCCATCCTCCGGTGCTATGATGTTCAATATACATCAACTTTTGTTTGTTTTTGAACAAAAAGGAGAATAGCATGCGTAATCCGAACAAAAAAGATACCCCAACCGGCCTGCGCGGCCAACTGGATATTTTAACAACTGTGATACCGTTCATCTGCATTCTGCTTCTGTGCATCGTATTTGTGGCGGTTCCGGAAGGCTCCGGGCAGGTTCTGGCGTCCATCCGGTTCTTCCTGAGCGACGAGCTGGGCAGCTATTACCTCCTCATCGGCCTGGGGATGATCCTGTGCTCTCTTTATATTGCCTTTTCCAGATACGGCGATATCCGGCTCGGGGATCAGGAGAAGCCGCAGTACACCTCCTTCCAGTGGGGTTCCATGATGTTTACCGCCGGACTGGCCGCCGATATCCTGTTCTACTCCCTGTGCGAATGGATCCTCTACGCCGGCGAACCGCGGATCTCCGAACTGGGAGGCGTCCAGGACTGGGCAAGCACCTATCCGCTGTTTCACTGGGGACCAATCCCCTGGAGCTTCTATATGGTTCTGGCCGTAGCCTTCGGTTTCATGATCCACGTCCGCAAGCGCAATAAGCAGAAATATTCCGAGGCCTGCCGGCCGCTTCTCGGCAAATGGACCGACGGTCCCGCCGGGAAGCTCATCGACCTGATCGCCGTGTTCGCGCTGCTGGCCGGCACTGCCACCACATTTTCCCTGGCGACGCCGCTTCTGTCCATGGCGCTGAGCACAGTCTTCCATATCGAGCAGTCCAATCTGTTCACCATCGCGATCCTCGTGATCATCTGCCTGGTCTATACGGTGACCGTATATTTCGGTATGAAAGGCGTAGCGAAGCTGGCCGCTTCCTGCACCTATCTGTTCTTCGCCCTGCTGCTCTATGTGCTCATCGGCGGCGGCAAGGTGCGCTACACGATCGAGACCGGCATCACCGCCATCGGCAATCTGACTCAGAATTTCATCGGCCTTGCCACCTGGACCGACGCCCTCCGGGAGACTTCATTTCCGCAGAACTGGACCATCTTCTACTGGGCCTACTGGATGGTATGGTGCGTGGCGACGCCGTTCTTTATCGGCTCCATCAGCGGCGGGCGGACCATCCGTCAGACGATCCTGGGCGGATACTTCTGGGCTCTGGCGGGGACATTTACATCTTTCATCATTCTGGGAAATTACAGCTTAAACCTCCAGGTCACCGGTCAGATGGATCTGATCGCCGAATACGCGGCATCCGGCGACCTGTACCGGATCATCATTACGATCATGCAGACCCTTCCCTGGGCGAAAATGGGCCTGCTTCTGCTGGCCGTCACGATGATCGCCTTCTACGCCACTTCCTTCGACTCGATCACGATGGTGGCGTCCGCCTATTCCTACAAAACGCTGCCCGCCGGCGCGGAGCCGCACCGGAATATCCGGCTTTTCTGGGCGGTCATGCTGATCCTGTTCCCGATCGCGCTGATCTTCTCGGAGAACTCCATGGCGAATCTGCAGTCGGTGTCGATCATCGCGGCGTTCCCGGTGGGGATCATTATGATGATCATTATCGGGAGTTTCTTTAAAGATGCGGGAAGATATCTGGAAGAAAAGAAGAAATGAAAATTGCGCTGAACAGAAAGCAGAGTAAATTGGAGGCTGTCTATCGAAGCTAAGCCCCATTTGACATTACATCAGAATATCAAAAGGCAAAAGCACGCTCCTTAAAGGAACTGCTTCTGCCTTCTTTTCTTTTCGCGCAAGCGATGCACCAGTCACGCCCTGCCCGTATTTCCATGCGAGCAAGGCGCCGGTAACGCTCTTCCTGTATTACTCCTCTAACGGCTCCACGTCGTCCGTATTCACCAGCGTAAACACCTGGCGTTTTCTCGCCATCTCGTCGCTCTCCAGGTACTCGTCGTAGGTCGTGATCTTGTCGATCAGCTTCCCGTTCACGATCTCCATGATCCGGTTTGCCGTGGTCTGCACGATCTGATGGTCGCGGGACGAGAACAGAAGCACGCCCGGGAATTTCATCAGGCCGTTGTTCAGCGCCGTGATGGACTCCATGTCCAGATGGTCGGTGGGCTCATCCAGCATCAGCACATTGGCGCCGGAGATCATCAGCTTCGACAGCATGCAGCGTACCTTCTCGCCGCCGGAGAGCACCTTCACCTTCTTCACGCCGTCCTCGCCGGCGAACAGCATCCGGCCCAGGAAGCCGCGCACGTACGTCACATCCTTCTCCGGCGAATACTGGGTCAGCCACTCCACGATTGTATCTTCATTAGCAAACTCCGCGCTGTTGTCCTTCGGGAAGTAGGACTGGGTCGTGGTCAGGCCCCATTTGTAATCGCCGCTGTCCGGCTCCATTTCCCCGGCAAGGATCTGGAAAAGCACGGTCTTCGCCTGCTCGTTGGGCCCCACCAGCGCAACCTTGTCGGTGCGGTTTAAGATAAAGGAAATATCGTCCAGCACCTTCACGCCGTCGATGGTCTTCGACAGATTCGTCACCGTCAGCACCTCGTTGCCGATCTCGCGGAACGGCCGGAAATCGATATACGGATACTTCCGGCTGGAGGGCTTGATGTCGTCTAATTGGATCTTCTCCAGCGCCCTCTTACGGGAAGTCGCCTGCTTGGACTTGGAGGCGTTGGCCGAGAACCGTTGGATGAACTCCTGCAGCTCCTTGATCTTCTCCTCTTTCTTGCGGTTGGCCTCCTTCATCTGTTTGACCATCAGCTGGCTGGACTCGAACCAGAAATCATAGTTGCCGGCGTAAAGCTGGATCTTGCCGTAATCGATATCGGCGATCTGGGTGCAGACTTTATTCAGAAAATAGCGGTCGTGGGACACTACGATCACCGTGTTCTCAAAATTGATCAGGAACTCCTCCAGCCAGGCGATAGCGTCCAAGTCCATGTTGTTGGTCGGCTCGTCGAGGAGCAGGATGTCCGGATTGCCGAAAAGCGCCTGGGCCAGCAGCACCTTCACCTTCAGGGCGCCGTTTAAGTCCTTCATCAGCGTGTAATGATAATCCGTATCGACGCCGAGACCGTTTAAGAGGTTCGCCGCGTCGGATTCCGCCTCCCAGCCGTTCATCTCGGCGAACTCCGCCTCCAGTTCCGCCGCCCGGATGCCGTCCTCGTCAGAGAAATCCTCCTTCATGTAAATGGCGTCCTTCTCCTTCATCACCTCGTAGAGCCTGGGATTGCCCAGGATTACCGTATCCGTCACCGTGTACTGGTCGTATTTGAAATGATCCTGCTGCAGAAAAGAAAGACGCTGCCCGTCGGTGATCACCACGTCGCCGGAGGTAGGCTCCAGCTGTCCCGACAGGATCCGCAGAAACGTGGACTTGCCGGCGCCGTTGGCGCCGATGACGCCGTAGCAGTTTTCCTCGACAAATTTGATGTTAACGTCCTCAAATAACGCTCTTTTTCCGACCCGCAGTGTAATGTTGTTCGCACTGATCATAAATTCAATTCTCCTCCGATGATGTCTAAACTACTCCGCGTCCGAGATCTTCCAGACAAAGGCAAACTGGGTGTTCTCCCCGTCAAAGATCTCGCCGGTGTACTCCAATGTCACCTTCGCGCCCTCTTCCGATCCTTCCGCCCGGTCCGACTCAGCCAGTTCCTTGGAAAATGTCAGCTGGCGTCCGTCCTCTGTCTCGATCTGGATCGTGCTCATGGCCTCGCTCACCACGGTTCCGGTGATCGTCTTGCGCTGATTGTCCTGAACCAGCAGCACCTCCACATTCGTCGTGTCCGTGCCGTCCAGGACGCCGCTGTAGACAATCTCCGCCGAGCCGCCGACCACCAAGCCGTCTTCAAGATGGATCTCCGCGTCTTCCTTTGAAAACGTATACTCTTCGCCGTCCACTTCAGATCGGACCGTAACCGTACTCATACCCGCGTCCGTTACCTCGCCGCACACAACGCCGGGATCTTCGATCCGGATCCGGATCCCCGCACCGTCTGCGCCTACGATACTGCCGGAAGTCTCCGCGGACTCCGGCGTTTCGGTCTCACCGGCCGTTCCCGTCGTACCGCCTTGCCCGGAGCACGCCGTCAGAGCCAGCGCGCTGCACAGGAACGCCAGAAGCATATATTTTTTCATGTCGTCCTCCCCTTTCATTTATCAATCCTATTGTACATGAATCTTCCCATTTTGCAAGTGTTTTCGCGCCGTTTTGCCAGCCGCTCCGTCCTGATACACGAGTCTGCCGCCGCAGATCGTATATTTCACTTTTCCGCGAAGCTTTCTCCCGACAAACGGCGAATTGGCCGACCTTGACCGAAACTCGCTTACAGTCCACGCCTCGTCCGGGCTGAAGATCACGAGATCCGCCGGAGCGCCGGTCTGCATCCGGCCGCAGTCCAGGCGGTAGAGCCGGGCCGGATTCAGGCTCATCTTCGCCATCAGCTCCGGCAGGGTCAGATACCGTTTCTCGACCAGCTCCGTGATCCCCAGGGCCAGGGCCGTCTCCAGACCGATAATGCCGCTGGGCGCTTCCGTAAGCGGCCGCGACTTCTCCTCGGCGCTGTGGGGCGCATGGTCGGTGGCAATGATGTCGATGGTTCCGTCCTGCAGCGCCGCGATCAGCGCCTGACGGTCCCTCTCCGTCCGCAGGGGCGGATTCATCTTGGCCAGGGTTCCATACTTAAGAACCGCTTCCTCCGTCAGTGTGAAATGATGGGGCGTTACCTCGGCGCAGACCCGCGCG
Source organism: uncultured Lachnospiraceae bacterium (assembly GCA_947589095.1). Classification (GTDB taxonomy): domain Bacteria; phylum Bacillota; class Clostridia; order Lachnospirales; family Lachnospiraceae; genus UBA3402. The sequence continues at coordinate 38,308 of CANQBX010000008.1, read as the reverse complement.
CCCAGGCGCTTTGCCAGGCGCACCTGTTCAACCGCGGTGCGGGAACTGATGTGCTGGATGTTGGCAATCGCATCCGCAGGCGCGGGCGCGTGAGACAGTGATGCTGCAGAAATGGGAGCGGACGCCCCGGCAGCTGCCGAATTCCCGGCCGGTGTCCCCGGCCGGTGTCCCCGGCTTACGTCCAGCGCGATCATACAGTCCCGGGCAACCAGGCTGTCCTCGGCCACAGCCGGAGAGCCGCAGATCCCCAGCTGCTCCGAGACAGCGCCGTGATTGATGCCGTTATTCCCGATAAACGCCGGATCCTCTTCATGAAACGACAGCGGACGGTTAAGCTCCGCTGCCAGCATCATGGCTTCCCGCACCAGCGATTCATTCATCAGCGGAATACCGTCGTCGGTAAAACCGGCCGCTCCGGCCGCCGCGAGAGCCCGCATATCCGTCAGTTCCTGTCCCTTCATTCCGACCGAGACCGCGGCCGCCGCCAGCACATGGATACCGGTCTTTTCTCCCTCTCCGGTCACATAACGGAGCGTTTCCGCATTATCCACCGGCGGCTTTGTATTCGCCATACACACCACCGTGGTATAGCCGCCGGCCGCGGCCGCGGCCGCTCCGGTTCGGATATCCTCCTTATAGGTCAGGCCCGGATCCCGAAAATGGACGTGGACATCCACCAGACCGGGAGCCACCGCACAGCCCGCGGCGTCGATCACAGTCTCGTAGGCGCCGTTATCCTCATAGAAACCGATCCCGGCGATCACCCCATGATCAAGGATCACATCGAAGGGCTGCATATCCAGCTTCTCCGGATCGATCACCATGCCGTTCTTTATCAAAACCATCGCATTCAGACCTCCTTATCCCCGCCGGCTCCTCCGGCCACAGGCGCATACGGCGGGCGCCGCCTTCCGGTCAGTTCCTCCCGCCCGGTCCGATCAGCGCACGGAACAGCTTCTGCGGTATCTGGAAGACGAACACGATTCCCAGCACAATGGCTACCGCGATCTTAACCGCCTCAAACCCCTTCTCCGCAGCCAGCTCCACCTGATCCGTAACAATATAATAGGCCATCCAGTAGATATCTCCTCCCGGAACCAGCGGGATAATACCGGGGATCAGAAAGATCGTCACGGGACACCGCCGCCACACCGCAAAAAATCTCGACAGGAATACTACCAGCACCGCAGCCGCCAGCGTCGCGCCGGGCGCCGCCAGATGCGGAAGCGCCAGGCAGTAGACCAGCCATCCCGCGCCGCCTACAAAACCGCACAGCGGATAATACTCCCTGGGCACGCTGAACATGATCGAGAATCCGACGGTGCCCAGAACCGCGGCCAGTATCTGCGCAAACAGGTTCATAGCACCATACCTCCCATAAACCTCTGGGCAACGGCGTAGACAAGTCCGACGCCCATGGCGATGCAGAAGAATACCAGAAGCGCGTCCAGCATACGCACCACACCGGCCAGATAGTTCTCATCCGTGATATCGCGTATGGCATTGGTAAACGCTACACCGGGGATCAGGGACACCACGGCCCCGATCACAATGTAATTCAGGTGCTCCCCCAGACCGAGATTATACAGAAGCATGCTGGCGACCGTCGCGACCGCGCCTCCGGTAATGCTTCCGACCATCTTCGACAGATGAGGCCTGCTCACGAACAGAATAAATACATACAGAAGCGCCCCCGCGATAAAAGCCGTCAGACTGTCCATGGGGCTTCCCCCATAGATATACGCGAACCCCGCGCTTCCCAGCGCCGCGCCGGTTATCTGCATCCGGTATGTCTTTCCCGGCATATGACGGATCCTTTCCAGCTCCGCCCGCGCCTCGCTGACGGTAAATTTTCCTTCTTCGATCTCTCTGGACAGCTGATTCACGGCCGCTACCCGGTCCAGATGGGCGCTGCCCACCGGCACGTGTATCACCTTGGCGAACGGTTCCGTTCCCACGCTGTCTGCCGTAACGAAAATGCCGTTGCTTAATGTAAAAATACTTCCGGAATCGATCCCGTAGTGGCGGCTGATCCGGTACACCGTCTCCTCCACCCGGAATATCTCCGCGCCGTTTTCCAAAAGGATATGTCCCGCTTCTATGGCCACATCCATGATTTCTCTTTCCCGCTCCATACCATACTCTCCCTGCGGCTCCTTCTGCAGAGTCCGCCGTCTCCGCCGCAGCTGTCCTTCTCAGGCCCGGCCGTCCTCCGGCACGCTCATTTCTTCTCCAGATTCTCCGTCCTCTCTACAATGTAGATCGGTCTGTCCTTCATCTCCGTGAACAGGATCGAGATATATTCTCCTATGATCCCCACGATCAGGAACAGAATCGCAAACATAAAGCAGATCAGCACCACGATCGTAGCATATCCGTCGGGCGCGCCCCGCCGTGTCAGAAGCGTATAGATAAGCACGATCAGTCCCAGGATCCCCGCCAGCAGTCCCGCGTAGATGCCAAGCTTCAGCGGAAGGTTGGAGAAACAGACGATCGTATTCACGGAGAACCGGAAAAGCTTCCGAATGCTGTATTTGCTTTCTCCCGCCGCCCGGGCCCGGGCCTCATACTCGATCGTGGTGCGCTTAAAGCCCACATTCTGCACATATCCCCGCAGGAAACGAACCCTTTCCCGGTAGCTGCTCTTTAAGACCTCCGCCACCTCTCTGCTGACGGCGAAAAAATCCGAAGCATTATTTTCAAAATGAACGTCCGACAAAGCATTGATCAGGTTGTAGAACGCGGCGGACGTAAGGTTCTTGATCAGCCCGGCGGACTTATTCTTCGTCCGCACCATATTAATAACCTGATACCCCTCCTCCAGCTTCCGTATGATCCCGGGGATGCATTCCGGCGGATGCTGCAGATCCGCGTCCATACAGAGGATCCCGTCGCCGCTGCTGTAATCGATCCCGGCTATCATGGCCGCCTCATGACCGAAATTCCGCGAGAAGCTGACGACCTTTACCCGTCCGTCCCTGTCCGCCAGCCCTGTCAGGATCCGCAGGCTGCTATCGACGCTCCCGTCATTGACGAATATAAGCTCACTGTCCCAGCCGATACCGTCCAATACACGGACGGTCTCCTGATAAAACTGTTCCAACACCGCCTCTTCATTATAGACGGAGACCACTACTGAAAGCAATCGTTTCATCTTACTGTTCCCTTCCACGCTCATTGCAAAAATGTCCCGGTTTCGTCCAAAACCTCCAGTTCCCCATCCGAATGGGACGGGACGCGCTTCTCAACCGGCGGAAGCGTCCTATAATCGCCGTAGATCTGCTTAAGCACCGGATCCCATCCCGCGGGAGCCATAAGCACCGCATCCTCAAACGGCATATCCACCGTCGTTTCGCTCCACGTCCGCTCAATGGTCACATGAAGATAATCCGGCTGGTAATTACTGTAATACAGAAGATGGCTCCGCCCCTTTCGGTCTTTCACCGCCAGACGGCGCTGCATCTTCAGGATGGCCCTCATCGGAAGAAGCTTCCCCGCTCCGGCCAAAAGCCATACGGCGGCCCGGCCGGCCGGACCGTATTTGTTCAGATCCAATCGGAACCGGTGCCCCATCGCCAGCCCATAGACCAGCACATGCAGAAGCCTTGTCCAGTTGGCGGACCACCGGTTTTCGGGCAGTTCATCCAGAATAAACAGATCCACCCACAGATAGTTCAGCCTTCCGCCGTAAAAACGCATCTCCTCCGTATCACCGTGGGTCCTGCTGTTCAGATAAAGGATCCTCGGAGTGAAATCATGGAATACATTTTCTTTGCCAAGCTCTTCCGGCTCCAAAAAGCGCAGGCCCTCCGGCAGCTCCTTTCGGACCACTTTCGCGAAGGCTTCGTAATTGTCTCTGGTGAACGCAACGTCCGCGTCGTCGTCCCACGGAATGAACCCGCCGTGGCGCACCGCGCCCAGAAGCGTTCCCGAATCCATCATATACTGAATATTGTATTTGCGGCAGATACGGTCGATCTCCTTCAGAATATACAGACCGGCCCCGTGAACCTTCTCAAGGCCGCCGTCCGCCGCAGCCCGCGCCGTGCGCTGCGCGGTACCCTTCTCATCCACCCAAACCGCCTCCTTCATAAGTCCCTGTCTCCGCCGGCATTCTCCGCGCGGAGACTGCCGCTTACTCTGACGCCGCCTTCACGGCGCCGCGGATCGTCTCGGCCATGTAATCGATCATTTCATCCGTCATTCCGGGATACACCCCTACCCAGAAGGTATCGCGCATGATCCGGTCCGTATTCTTCAGATCCCCTGCGATCCGGTAGCCCTTCCCGCTCTTCCGCATCTGGTCGAAGCACGGATGCCTGGTCAGATTTCCCGCAAAAAGCATCCTTGTCTGGACGCCCTTATCCTCAATATACCGGACGACACGATTCCGATCCACTCCCTCCCGGCATGTGATCAGAAATCCAAACCAGCTGGGCGCCGAACCCGCGGCGGCCTCCGGAAGGATCAGCCGGTCCTCCAGTCCCGCGAGCGCCCCGCGAAGTCTGGCAAAATTATGACGGCGCCGTTCTACAAAGGACGAAATCTTGTCCAGCTGCGCGCATCCGACCGCCGCCTGCATATCGGTCGCCTTCAGATTATATCCGAAGTGGGAATACACATATTTGTGGTCATAACCCGCAGGGAGCTCCCCGTACTGCCGGTCAAACCGGTGTCCGCAGAAATTATCCCGCCCCGGCGGGCATGCGCAGTCCCGGCCCCAGTCACGGAAGGACCGGATGATCCTGTGAAGCAGCGGATTATCCGTATAGACCGCGCCTCCCTCGCCCATCGTCATATGATGCGGCGGATAAAAGCTGGACGTACCGATGTCGCCGATGGTTCCGGTAAAACGCTCTTCCCCATTCAGCGTGTAGCGGCTTCCGAGCGCATCGCAGTTATCCTCTATGAGCCAGAGTCCATGCCGTGCGCAAAAATCCTTTACCGCCGCCAGATCGAACGGATTGCCCAGCGTATGGGCGATCATGACAAGCCGCGTATTCTCCGAATACGCCTCTTCCAGCCGGGAAACATCAATGTTATACTGAGGGATCGTCACATCCACGAATACCGGCGTCACGCCGTACTGAACAGCCGGGGTCACCGTCGTAGGAAAACCGGCCGCAACCGTGATCATTTCATGTCCCGGCTTCACCTGCCGCTCCCCCAGAAGCGGAGACGTCAGGGCCATAAATGCCGCCAGATTGGCGGAAGAACCGGAATTAACCAGGGAACAGAACCGAATCCCCAGATACTCCGCCAGCCTTCTCTCGAATTCCACCGTATACCGGCCGGAGGTCAGCCAGAACTCCAGGGAGCTGTCCACCAGGTTCATCATTTCATTTCTGTCATACACGCGGGACGCGTATGGGATCCGGCCGCCTTTTTCATATGGTCTCCCGGAATGATAGCGGTCGCAGTATTCCCCGACCAGCCTAAGGATCTCCTCCCGTGCCTGCGCTTCTGTCTTGTTCTCAAACATACGTGATTCCTTTCTCAGGCAAAGAATCTGCGGATCTGGTCGTCCATCACGTCCGCCGCGTCCGTCCCTTCAAGCCATTTCTTCGTCCATTCCACCGTCCACTGCACTGCCTCGCCGACATGAAGGCGCGGCCTCCATCCGAAGGTCTCCTTCACCTTATCGCAGTTAAGCTTCAGGAAACCGGCCTCGTGAGGACCTCCGTCCGATCGGTCCAGCCACGACGCTCCGCCCCATTCCCTGCAGAACAGATCCGCCAGCTGCCCCGTGGTCACGCAGTCGCAGTCATCCGGTCCCACATTATAATATCCCGCATAGGCCCGATCCTCATACTGTCTCATGGCGATCAGCAGATATACCGCCAGCGGCTCCAGCACATGCTGGTACGGCCGGATCGAATGCGGATTACGGACAAGGATCTCCCGGCCGGCTTCCGCCGCGCGGATGCAGTCCGGAATGATGCGGTCCCTGGCAAAATCTCCGCCGCCTATCACATTGCCCGCCCGGGCCGTGGAAACCGCGCACCGGCCGTCGCCGAAAAAGGATCTGGCGTAACTGTGCGTGACAAGCTCCGAACAGGACTTTGAATTGGAATACGGATCATATCCGTCCAGAGGATCGTTTTCCCGGTAACCGTACAGGCTTTCGGTATTTTCATAAACCTTATCCGTCGTCACGTTCAAAAAGGAGCGGACCGACGGACACTGTCTTACGCATTCCAGAACATGGACCGTACCCATCACATTCGTCTCATAGGTATAAACCGGCTCTTCGTAGGATGTCCGTACAATGGGCTGCGCCGCCAGATGAAACACCACCTCCGGCTGTACCTCGTCAAAGACCTGCCGGAGATGATCCAGATCGCGCACGTCGCCGTAAATGCTGCGGATCCGCCCATCAAGCCCCGCCATACGATACAGCGACGGATCCCCTTCCGGCTCCAGCGCATACCCGGTAACCCCGGCGCCCAGATTCGCCAGGATCCGGCAGAGCCAGCTTCCCTTGAAGCCGGTATGGCCGGTAACAAGAACATTCTTTCCCTCGTAAAATCGTTTTAACTCATCCATGCTCTCCGGTTCTCCTATTCTTCATAAAACACGTTCCAGCCGTTCTCCTTCAATATCTCCAGAGCTGCCCTTACCGCCTGTCCGCTCTCCGGCTGGGAAGTGCGGTATTCAAAATTCTCTCTCAGCTCATCATCCGACCGGTTCTCGAAATCCCTGGCGATCTCTGCGCGATCTATACAAAGCAGCCTTCTGTAGGGAGCCGTTCGGAGCTCCTGCCGCGTGTCGTTGACCGCGCCCGCCGCAAACATGACCGAAAACAGCAGCAGCAGGCACGCCATGGCGCGGCCGCATCTGTACGGCGCTTTCCTCCCGCCGCCGGGGCAGCACTCCGGATCCGCCCCTCTCTCTTTCAGAGTCCAGGCAAACGTAAGCAGAATTCCCACCGTACCGACCGCAAACTGCAGAGAATACCGGGGACTCATACCATAGTCCTCTTTCAGAAAGCTCCATCTGGACAGGAGCACAAGCAGATGACTGGCTCCTCCCGACAGGATCAGAAGCAGCGGCAGAACCGTTCGTTCCCAGAGTCCGGTACGGTACTGAAGCCAGAGTGCGGTCAGGTATGCCGACGCCGTCAGTATTCCCAGCACCAGATATGGGATATTATCCGAAAAATGGCTCTCCGCAAAGCCGATTCCCGCCACCGTCGAGGAGAGCGACTTTAGGAGAAACCTCACAAAATACAGCGGCGTTTCCGCCAGCTGCGCAGGCAGCGAGAGGTTCTGCATGCCGGCGTGGTCCTCCACGGCAAAGGAATTGCTCAGAAGATACAGGCCAAAGGGCAGCACGACCGCCAGAAAATACCGCACAGGGTCTCCCACCCGGCTTTTCCCGCGGCTCCGCTCCCGGAAGATCCAAAACAGATATACGGGAAGCAGCGACGCCGCGTACACCGCGCAGTACTGTCCGGCTACTCCCAGGATAAGCACCCACGGAAGCGCCATAAGCATCTGCCTGTCATGGGGCTTTTCTTCCCCGCCGAGGACACGGTCCAATACAAGGTAGTGATAAAAGAAACCGGCGAAAGCCCAGAAATGCGCCCACCCGCTTCCGTTAACCAGCATCTCCCACTTGCCGAGGCCGAACACGACCGCCATCAGGATAAGCACCCATCCGGCTCCGATCTCCCTGCGGACACAGTAGGCCGCGGCCACGGCCGCAGACGCCCCAAGCCCCAGCACGCCGAGTATCTGATCGAACGTCACGCTGTAATGAAACAGCGACGTATTGACGATCCTTCCCAGAAACGTAACCGGTACTCTCGTCAGCACGTCCGGCGTCAAAAGTCCGGATATGTCCCACACGTCCGGCAGATAACTGTTCACAAGCCGGATGTAGTCGGAATAAACCACATCATAGGACGCAATGTGGATATACCAGATGCCGAATACGGTTCCCGCAAGCGGCAGGAGATAATACCAGGCTCTCCGGGGAATGCGCTCCTTCATAATCTCCGCAGTCCTTTCTAATCTGCCGTAATATTCACAATAATGGATAATCTGTCCTCGCTCCTCTGTTCCAGGGCGTCTTCCAGATAAAAGTTATTCTCGAATTCCAGCTCCACCGTCTGATACGGCGCAGCCTGAAGGGATACGTAGAGAATGCTCTGGTCGATGTCGACCGTCTCCGCCGTCTTCCCGTCCATGCGTATCGTCATGGTCTCGCCGCCTGTCATGACGCCCGGATACAGTAATTCCAGATCGATCCGGCCGGTGCTCCCCGCCATAACGCGCACCTTCGCGTTTTCGTCCATCCATCCGTCTTCATAGTATCCGTAAACAGGCTCGCACTTTAGTTCTTTTACCAGGGTTGTGATGTCCTGGTATTCATGCGCCTCCGGGTTCTCACGCAGGATGATCATGTTATTGGTCACCAGGCCGAAATCACGGATACTGTCCGCGAAGATCACCTCCGTCCCCTCCGCCTTCCGCTCCTTGTCGAAGGTTCTGAAGAAAGTATCGGCATTAAACCTGCTGACGCCATAGGTATTTTTCAGGATGTAGATCTTCTTCCCGAATATATCCTCCCCGTACTTCCCCCAGGTCTCCTCGGCCAGCGAATTATACTCCTGCTGGGGATACCAGAAATAGAGCTTCGTATAATAGCTCCGGTAATACGTCTCGGACAAAAAGGACAGAGCGGCATATACAAGCACAAGGCAGACGCTGACGGCAACCCCGCCGCTGTGAACGACGTCTTTCTCAAAATGCGCTTTGCCAGCCTTCTCATGTTTGGATATCACACCGCACATGTAGGAAAGGAACAAAAGCGCCGCGGTCATCGATACATAGACCCACCGCACCTCTACGCGCACCGTAACGCTGGATGAGAGGATACAAAACCCGATGAAAAAGATAAACAGCGCTGCGCTGCGAAGATATGCCGCCCGGTTCTCCCGGTCCTTTATTATCTTCACGACAAACAGCAGCACCACCACAAGAAGCGTCAGATCTTGAGCGGCTACCACCAGCTTTACCCACAGCGCCGTCTGGTTCCAGGGCTGCGGGCACAGCCACTCGCCTCCCAGATTTACGCCGAACAGATGCATGACCTGCTGAAAGATAAAATACAGGGTCTGGCGGGCGCTGAATGTTTCCGCTACAAAGGTTCCGCCCGTTCCGGCCGGAAGCACCGTGCCGATCGTCAGGAATCGTATAAGCTGCACGAGCAGAAACAGCGCAGCCGGAACCAGCCATTTCAGGAGCTTCCTTTCCCGGCGGAAAAGCAGCGTGAGATAAAACAGCGGAACCAGCACCATATAACGCTCATGAATAAAGCAGTTGGCAAAATACAGGCCGCAGGCCGCCCAGTAACAGATCTCTCCGCTTTCTTTATTATTCAGATAATAATACAGACAATACAGAAGCGCGATCGCCGTCCACAGAGCCAGGCTTTCCATCATCCCGTATACCTGGCCGATCTGATAGTAGGACATCCTCGACAGCAGATAGAGGACGGCGCTCACAAAGCCGATCAGGCCGCTGTCGGACAGACGGCGCGCCATACGGTAAACCGTATAGGCGATCATCGAATTCACGATGATATTGATCGGAACAAACCAGTTCATATGGTTCCCGACAAAGAAGTACTCCAGATAAGATATAAAATTATAGAGGGCGCGGAAACGCGTGCTCCCTATAGGAAACACATATTCCATGAAAGGGCCCTCGGCAAACCAGTACCAGACATACAGATCATCCAGGAACAGACCCTTGATCTGAACCGAAGCGTTAATGAGAAACCCGAAGGACAGCAGCGTCAGATAGGCTAACGCCTCCTCCTTCCAGCGGTATCTCCAGACCATAGAGCGTTTTCTGTATACTGCATTTTTCTTATCCATCCGTGTCTCCTCTCAGCGCCTTCCCATATTCATCATAGGATCTCCTGTAATAACGCATCAGCGCCTCAGCGAATCGATCCGGCCAGAACCGCTGAAACATCCGGCGCTCTTCATTCTCACGCAGATGACTCTCAATACACGCCTTTGTCTCCGCGCCGTCGTGTACGCGGTAGAACAGAAGCGGCTTCTCCACGCATATGAACCGTCCCGGCCACGCGGCCATGTCCGCCAGGCTGTCCCAGTCCAGGGCAAAACGGTATTCCGAATGGAATATGGGATCCGGCAGATATCCTTTCCGGTAGGCGCAGGACGGACACATGACGGGATTCCCGAAGCGCAGCGCAGCCAGCTTCACCCACTCCCGGTCTGCCAGAGAATGGAGGCGCAGGGGCAGCCGCAGGATCTTCTTGATCAGATTCTTGGTGCTGAAATATACCAGGCGGCCTGAAGCAGGATGCTTCGGGCGCCCCGCCGGCTCTCCGCCGGATAACGCAGCGGACCTCTCTCCGCCGGCCGGCGCAGCGGCTCCTGTCACACCGGACAGCACAGCGGCTTCGGACGGCTGCCGCACCGTCACCGCGTCGGTCATAAAAACCGTCATATCCGGCCATCTCGCATAAGCGTTCCACAGTTCCTCCACATAATGGCGCGCGTACATATCATCCTGATGGGCAATGGTCACATAGGCCGCGTCCGCCTGGGCAAGCGCAAAATTCCAGTCGTCCTGAATATCGCTCTTTCCGTCCCGCACCGCGACCGGGATTCCGTATCTGCTCATAATACCGTCGATATAAGGACTCGGCGTGGAAGTCGCGCAGATGATGTCGGACTCCATCGTCTGTCCCATAAGGGAGCGGACGCATGACTCCAGATACGGCGAGTCACCATACGCGCAGATCACAAATGCATGAAACTTCATAGCTTCTCCTTATTATGCCGCAAAAACGGCCATCTGTTCCGGAATATCCGTCTCAGCCGCAACAGCCCGCAGACGCCGGCTTTCGGCGTCAGAAGAAATGCTCCTCCAGCATCAGGCAGAGCGTGTGGTAGATCGGAAGATGCAGCTCCTGGATCCTGTAGGTCTCCTGCTCCGGCACGATAATGGATGCGTCGGCGACACGGGCCAGCCTTCCGCCGTCCCGTCCGGTCAGTCCCACTGCCTTCATCCCCTTCGCTTTCGCCGCAACGCAGGCCAGATATACATTCTTCGCATTGCCGGATGTGGAGATGCCGAAAAACACATCGCCCTCACGGCCATATCCGTAGACCTGCTGGGCGTAGACCATGCTGCCGTCCACATCATTCAGAAACGCGGTCGAAAGACCCAGCTGGCCTGTCAGGGCGATCGCCGGCAGGGCGCCCTCCAGGCTTCCGGCAAGCCGGCTGCCGCATTCCCAGTCGACGGCGCGCATACGTTCGGCCATTTGCTCCGGTACAGGTCTGGATTTCACAAAGCTCTTCATCAGTTCGCCGACTATATGCTCCGCATCGGCCGCACTGCCGCCGTTGCCCGCGACCAGAAGCTTACCGCCTGACGCGAACGCGCTGCACAGAATATCGTAGACCCGGCTGACGGAACCGCGTACGGACGCCAGCTGCGGATATCTTTCGATCAAATTCTCCAGATAGTATTGTTCAGTCATATTGTATTTCCGGCCGCCCGGGCCGGAGTCCTTTCTATAAAATATTATCTCGCGGATTCCTTCTCTATAACATATCGTGCGGCTGCCTTCAGATCCGCCGCATAATAATCGTAAAACGGCTCTTCCCCCTGTTCCTCCGCCTCTTTCTTCAGTTCCGCGCCGTAACCGGTACCCACCAGGATGGACTCGACTCCATAATTATGTCCCGCTTCGATATCCAGCTTCTTATCGCCGATCATGTACGAATGGTTCCTGTCCACGGTAAAATCCCTGCCGGCCGCCTCAAACATGCCTGTATCCGGCTTACGGCAATGACAGACCACCTTATATCTGCCGATCCCGTAAACCGGATGATGCGGACAATAATAGAACGCGTCGATAAAGCCGCCCTCCTTCAGCAGCTGCTCATTCATATAAGCATGCAGCGCCTCTACGTCGCCGCAGGTATAGTAGCCTCTGGCTACGCCCGCCTGATTGGTGATTACGATAAGCGTAAAGCCCGCTTCCTTCAGCATCCGGATGGCCTCCGCCGCGCCCGGAAGGAGACGCAGCTCCTCCGGTCTATGAAGATAATGAACCTCCTCGTTGATGGTTCCGTCTCTGTCCAAAAATACGACTCTTCCTGTATTTTCTGTCATGCGTTCCATTCCTTCTGTGTCCCGCTTTCTCCCGCCGGCCGCGGCCTGTTCCTGCCGAAAGCCCCTCAGACGCCCGTCACACTGGAAACTCGTACTCTCCGTTGGCCGTCCGAACCTGCACCCGGCCGTAATTCCACCGTTCCTCGTCCACCGTCCATGCCTGGGCGCCACGCAGTTCAAAGACCCAGTCGGTCAGCTGGCCGCCGGCCGCCTCCAGCCGTTCCGCCACCTTATGGCGCACATTGTAGGGGCAGTACATCAATAGATACCCGCCGCCGCCGGCTCCCAGGATCTTGCCGCCCAGCGCCCCCGCCTTAACGGCCTCGTCGTAAAGCATATCGATCTGAGGATTGGAGATCCGGCTGCTCATGCGTTTCTTGCTCTGCCAGCTGTAATCCAGGAGCCTGCCGAAGCTGTTCAGATTCCCCTTCAGAAGCTCGTCCTTCATCGCGTAGGCCAGTGCCTTCACCTCACACATGGCGTCGAAGGCATCCTTCTTCGCGTAATTGCTGACCTGATCCTTTATGATGTTGGCGGACACATGGATGCCGCCGGTATAGCACAGCAGCAGGTTGTACTGCAGTTCATGGTAAATGTCCTTGCGGATGCGCAGAGGGTTTACCACCACATTGTTCCGCCCATGGAATTCAATGAAATTGAACCCGCCGAAGGTGGACATATACTGATCCTGATAGCCGCCTTCAATGCCCAGATCCTCCCGCTCCACCTGATAGGCCAGATCCGCCAGGGCGTAGGAATCCATCTCGATCCCCTTCCACCGGCCCATGGCCGACAGAAGCGCAACCATGACCGTGGAGGAAGTGCCCAGACCGGAACCGGGAGGCGCGTCGCACTGGAGGTATACCTCGCAGCCCTGTTTGATGTCCATGGCCTTAAGCGCCGCCGTCACCAGATCCAGCCGGCCGTCATAGACATAATTCTCCCGGGTATTGTATTTGACCGTCATATCAAAGTCCAGGGAATGGACGATGATCTGCTCATCGCCGCGGGGGACGATGGAACAGTAAGCGTATTTGTTAATGGTGCTGCCGATGACCACGCCGCCCTGCTCCTCGCAGAAGGGTGATACATCGGTACCGCCGCCGCCGAAGCTGACGCGCAGCGGGGCCCTGCCTCTGATTACCATGGAACGACTCCTTTCCTGACCGCTTCTGTCAGATCTTTCCGCCCGTCACATCGTCGATAAAACGGAAATAATCCTGCGGGATCCCGATGTCAATAAAATATCCTTCGTTGACAAAGCCGCCGATGCGCCGGCCTTCCGCCAGCCACTTAGGGATCATGTCGTTTTCCAGAGATACCTTGCCCTCCGGAATCTGTCCGATCAGTTCCCGGCTCAGCAGATAGACGCCGCCGTTAATGGTTCCCGGACGCGCTTCGCTGCTTTTTTCATTAAAGCCCGTCAGAATGCCGTTCGTAAGCGTCGCTTCTCCGTATCGGCTGATATCCGGCACCTGCCGCAGCACCAGCGCCATAGCAAGCTGCTTTTCGGATTTTATGTCTGCCATCCGTGCATAATCGATCCTGTAAAATGTATCCGCGTTCAGCACAAATACCTCGTCGCCGGCCATATGTCGGGCCGCGTTCCGGATGGCGCCGGCCGTGCCCAGAAGGGTCTCCTCATAGGCATAGGACGCGCGGATCCCGAAAGCGGAACCGCTTCCAAAATAATCCTCCACCATGGAACCCTTATAACCCACGGCGAAAATGATGTCGTCGATGCCGCTGGCCTTTAACTCACGGATCACATACTCCATAAACGGCTTGTCCTGGATCAGGGCCATCGGCTTCGGCCGGTCGCTGACCACGCTCTTTAAGCGGGTTCCCAGACCGCCGGCCAGTAGAATTGCCTGCATGTGCGTATTCCCTCCAAACCATATCCATCCGGGTGTCTCAGAACTTCCGCCCGCCGCCGCCATGGCTCCTTCCGCTGCTCCCATGGAAGGTGGTGCTGCGGCCGGAAGAACCGCCGGAATGCCCGCCATGGCCCGCGTTTGACACCGCGTTGGCGATCAGCATGGTTGTCACGAACGTTCCCAGCAGCTGATCCGCGCGATTCGCTACCCGGAAATCACTGGTATTCCGGTAAGCCATATTATAATTGGCGAGCTGGGACGGCGTCACTTCCATATTGTACTCGCGCTTCACCGCCATCGCCGCTCCGCCGGCCACCGCCGCGGCTATAACAAACGCCAGCAGAAACTCTATCACGCTGACCGAGCGGTAAATGCTGATCCGGCCGGTTTCCTCGTCATAATTATATTGGCCGGAAACCACGCCCTTCTTCGCGTAATAGACCACATTTTCAAGGGCTGTCTCCGCACTGGCGGCATAATTGCCGTTTGAGATCTCTTCGTAAGCCGCGTCCAGGATCGCGTCGACGCGGTCATCCGTAAGGATCCGGATCGCCTTCCCGGTCGTCAGCAGATAGATCTCCCGGTTATCCATGTCGATCAGGTACATTACGCCGCTGTGATCCGAACCCTCGCCAAGACCAAGCTCATCATAGCGGTCCGCCGCGTACATCCGGGCGCTCTTGCCCTCCGCGTCGTCCGTCGTCATCACCGCCACGTCGAAATCGGCCGCGCCGCGGGCCTCGTAGATCGCGTCCTCCAGCTCTTCGATCTCGCTCGTGCTGAAAAGCCCGGCATCGTCGAAGACGCGGGTTCCGGCCGCCCACGCCTCCACGGCGCCGAACGATCCCCGGCCGGGCAGCCATTCCGCCGCCTGTTCCCCCAAAAGCATCCCCGGCAGTACGGCCATCGCCATACAAAGCGCCGCCGCGATGCACCATTTTACCACAGACGCCCGCGCCGCGCCAGTCCATTTTTTATATAATCCTATCTTTCTCAAACTTCTCATAGAAAATACCCCACGAACAGCAGCACCGCGAACAGCGGCGCGAAGATCTCCGCGAAGAAGATACCCAGCTTCACCTTATCGATGGGCAGCTTCCCGCACACCTTGCCGGTCTGGCCGTTGCACGCGAAATAATAGATCTGTCCGCTTGCGCTGTCCTTATAGGTCAGCGTCCACACGGGCATCAGCGTGTAGTTCCAGCGGGCGTCCCTCAGCTCCACCTGACGTATCTGCGTCTGGACATTCGAATATTCGCTTACACTGGACATCAGATTGGAAGAGGCGTAGTTGCGAACCTCATCCTCCACCTGCTGATCGAACTCACTGTGCTCGATATCGCGTTTCTCCGCCATGAAGCCGGACAGATACCCCATGGAAAACGGCTTCATATCCTTCATCTCAAAGGGCATGACGCCCTCCACCAGCTTCCGGTCCGCTTTCTTAAGGGCGTTGCGGGTGACATGCTCCACATTCATCTCGCCGTCGCGCACGATTCCATACCGCTGGTTCTCCGTATATCTGGTAGAACCCTGTACCCAGGTGCGGGACGCCTTGGTGCCTTCCGCCTCCAGGTGGCCTTCCGCCCGGCAGCTGTATGTCCAGTACGGGAAATAAACTCCCGTCATCTTCTCGATCTGTTCTTCCGAATAGAAAGACTTCGGAACGAATTTTTTCTTCTTCAGCCATCCCAGGAAGATTTCCCGGGCCTTCGCCTTGCCGATCGCGAACGGCACGACATAATCCGGCTCATAAGCGCCGTCCAGCCGCCCCTGCAGAACCACCGGATTGTGACAGTAGAAGCAGAAGGTGGCCGCCGTAGTCTCGTCGGTCACGATCTCCGCGCCGCAGCTGGGGCAGGTATAGATGACAGCCCGGCTCCCGCCTTTTCCGCCGCCTGCGCCTCCCGGAGCGCCTGGCTGCGCGCCCGCATTACCGAAGCCGCCCTCATCGGCCCCCTGCTCGTTCTGATCTCCCGCCTCATCCGGCTGCAGCCGTTCCAGCTCTTCCTGCGTAAAAGCCGACAGGCAGTATTCACATTTATACTTCTGAGAGGCGGGATCAAACTGGAGCCCGCCTCCGCAATTAGGACATTTAAATGTTATTGTCGCCATAATAATTCTCCCGGTCAGACCGCCGCTCTGTTACTGTCTCGGCTTGCCGCACTCACTGCAGAACTTGCCGGTATTCACCGCTCCGCAGGAGCAGGTCCACTCTCCGGATGGGGCCGGGGCCGGCTTGCCGCATTCGCTGCAGAACTTGCCGGTATTCACCGTACCGCAGGAGCAGGTCCAGGTACCTGCGGGTGCCGGAGCCGGCTTGCCGCACTCGCTGCAGAACTTGCCGGTGTTTACCGCTCCGCAGGAGCAGGTCCAACTGCCCGCCGCTCCGGCTGCCTGGCCTGCCGGACGCATGGCCGTCTGCGCATTCTGCTGCATCTGCATCTGCTGCATATTGGAGGCGGACGCGGCGCCCATAAAGCCGCCGCCCGCATTCATGCCCATACCCATGCCCATAAAGCCGGCCATAGCGCCGTTCGCGTTGGATCCGGCGGCTTCCATGCCGCGGGCCACAGCGCCCTGGACATAGCCCTCGCGCACCGTCGGGTCGGAAAGCATCGCGCCCTGGTTGCGCATATTGATGAGCTTCTGGGACTCCTCGTCGTAGGAAACGCTGGCCAGACCCACTGACTGGATCTCGATGCCGCGCATCCGCTTCCAATCCTCATCCAGCGTATCCGCCATATACTTACCCAGCTCGCGGGCCTTGGAAGAAACGAAGGAAATGCGGGTGCCGTCGGCTGACATCTGATTGATGGAAGACTGCAGCGCCTCCAGGAATTCATCCAGATACTGCTCGTTGACGGAATCGATCTCTACCTTATCCGCGTTCTTCGGGATCACTTCGGCGTAGAACAGAAGCGGGTCGGTGATCTTGATGGAGTAAGTGCCGTGGGCCCTCAGAAACAGTTCGGAATTATAGAATGTATCGAAATAGTTGATCGGATTGCGGGTTCCGAACTTGATGCCCTTGATCTCCTGAAGATTTACATAATATACCTTCTGCGAGGTCGGCGTCACGCCGCCGTATCGGATACGGTTGAAGGACTCCTTCAGCGTATCGCCGAACTGTCCGTTGAACAGGGACGGAAGAGAAGAATTATTCACGGTATAATACCCTTCCTCCGCCGTATAATCAACGACCTTGCCGCCGTCTACCAGCATCATGAACTGGTTCGGATAAACATGGATCACGGAGCCGTTGGACACCGTGTTCTCCGTCCCTTTCGTGTTCGTGCCTCTCCGCACCGCCACCCCTTTGGTAAACACAGTCTGGTCGCCCATACCGTCCGCCTCAATAACCTCCAGCCACTGGTCGGCCAGAGCGCCGCCAACCGCGGACGCCACAGCTTTGATAATTCCCATTCTCTCTCCTCCTTATCAACAGATTGCTCATTTGCAAAAAGCATATATAACCATCTCGGCTGACGTCTCGATGGAAATATCCGTCGAACACCGATCGGCGCAGACGCCGTCGGTTCTTTCCCCACTACTATACCATAATACCAAAATATGCCATAAAGTGCAAGTATTACGACACAAGTTCAGCGCAGACAGACCAGTTTGCAGCGCGGCCGTTCAGCTCAGGCGGCGCCTGCGCCGTCCCGGCTTCGTATTTCTCACCGCGCCCCAGAGAAAGGCCGCCGCCGTCAGAAGCTGCAGGGCCATGCTGAGCGGCAGCCAGAAGCGGCCGGCCGGCCCCATATCCGCGATCCGGTCCAGCTGCGGGAAAATAGGCGCCAGTCCGCTGCCGCTGCCCATCTGGCCGTTTAGGACCGTCTGGAATGTGGCCGCCGGATTCCAAAGAAGCAGATACATCGGCCAGCCGGCCTTTGCGCTCCCGCCTGTCCGGGTCATTTCCCCAAGGCCGTCCGCCAGATAATTCACAACCAGCGTCCCCGCGTTCAGAATAACCACTACCAGATACGCGGCTACCGTCGCCATGGTAGAACGCCGCATAACCGCGGAGCAGAAAAGACCGGCGCTTCCCAGAAGCACCGCCGTAACCACATAGCACAAAAGCAGCAGACCCACATCCGGCATCGTCACGCCTCCGTAGATGAAGACCAGCCCCAGGATCGGGAAGCTGGACACGATCAGCAGAAATACCGTCGAAAGCCCCTGGACCAGCTTTCCCAGCACGATATCCGACGCTTTCAGCCGGGTCGTCAGCATCAGATCCAGCGTCTGCCTCTCCCGCTCGCCGCTGATGCTGCCCGCGGTCAGTCCGGGAATAATGAACAGAAGCAGAACAAATTCCATCGTCGCCACGAAGCTGTAAAGTCCCAGAAAGCTGGAGTACTGGATCTCCGCCGTCAGCCGCACCTGGGAGATCATCGAATACATGTAGAGAAGCGCCACGACCGCCAGTACGGAATTGAACCCCAGAATGATAAGGGGCAGCTTGAACGATCTGGCTCCCGCCCGGCTCTCCTGCCGGTAGATCGGATTAATCCTCATGGATCAGTACCACCTCCTCGTCGCTGTGATCCGTAATCTGCATAAACACAGACTCCAGGTTCCCCCGCTCCCGCACGAAACCGTAGACATTCACTCCCGCGTCGACCAGCTGCCTGAGCAGGGCTCCCTCCTCCTTCTTGCCGCCGGAGAATCCCACTACGATATCCTCCTCCCGGATCGTAACCGTCTCCACCTCCGGATGGGCCCGCAGAAGCTTAAGCGCCTCCTGCTGGCTTCCGCTTACGGAGATCAGAAGCGGGCTTGCCACATTGATCTGCTCCAGGATCTCCTCCATAGTCCCTTCAAATACCATCCGGCCCTGATCCACTACGCCGATATCCGTGCATATCTCCGCCAGCTCCGGCAGGATATGGGAACTGATCAGGATCGTCTTTCCCTGATTCTGCAGTTCCTTCAGGATCTCCTTAAACTCATACCGGGTCCGCGGATCCAGACCGGCCGTCGGCTCATCCATGATCAGGACCGGCGGATTGTGGATCAGCGCCCTCGCAAGGCAGAGGCGCTGCTGCATGCCGCGGGAAAGTCCCTCCACGTAGAAATCCGCCTTATCGTCCAGCCCCACCTGCTCCAGCAGCATCTGGCCCCGTTTTCTGGCCTTCAGCCCGGCCAGTCCATAGCAGGACGCAAAAAATTCCATGTACTCCGACACCTTCAGGTTGTCATAAACGCCGAAGGAATCCGGCACATAGCCGATGCGGGCCATCACACGGCCCGGCTCCCTGGCCACATCGATGCCGCCGACCAGCACACGCCCCTCGTCCGGCGCCAGAAGGCCGATGATCGTCTTGATCGTCGTGGTCTTGCCGGCCCCGTTCGGTCCCACGAACCCGTAGAGCGCCCCCGGCTCCACCGTCATATTCAGTCCGTCCAGGGCCACCGCGCGGCCGAAGACCTTCTTCAGATTCTCAATTCGCAGCATCCCTATTCCTCCCCGCGATATGCATGCGCCGCCGGGCCTGAAGGCCGCCGGCCGGTGCGCTTTCCGGAATCAATATTCCCTCCCCACGATATTCAGCATCGGAAGCAGGATGTTCCAGTTATACTGGTTGATATTGTCATAGACATAACGGACCGTGAGCAGATTATCGTCCGTCAGGTACGGCAGCAGCTCGTGGGCGCCGTATTCCGTTTTTGCCGGATCCATCCGGTCATAAACGCCGGTCAGGTGGTTATAGAAATAAATAGTTCCGGCAAAAACCGCCAGATCGCTGCCGGCCGCATCCGTAAACACCTCGGATACGTAATCAAGCTCCAGCTTCTCCACCTGTACGTCTGTTCCGAAGGAATATTCCAGCGTCACCGGATCGATGCCGTAGAGGGCATTCGCCTCGGGATCGTAGCTTCCGCCCAGCACACGCGGCGTCTTCACAAGCCCGGACCGGTAAAGCATCTCTTCGTCGCTGGAATAGACCGCCACCGACGAGGAAACCATGGTGATTCCCTCCCCGTCCCGGCCGGTCCCCGCACCGCCGCTTACGTCCGCTGTATCCGTAAACCCGATGACCCTGGCGCTGGGAACCGCGAAATACGGCATATGGTTGTCCAGATAGAAGCTGAGCATATCGGATTTCTCCGAAGCCTCCACGTATTCCTCGCTGCTTATATCCGCCTGTTCAAAACCGCTCTCACCGGACAGATAAGCGGCCACCTGATAGGAAGCATTCTTCGGATATTCAAGCGTTTCCAGGCCGTCCAGCTCAACCGTCTGTCCCGGCTCCATATCGCCCAGGCAGATCAGCCGGTTATTAAACAGAAGCGCACAGCCTCGCACGGTCTCCGTAAACCGATTCGTGACGCTTCCGGTCATTTCCCCGCCGTCGATCTCCAGATCGCCGTCAAAACCGATAAAATCTGTATTTTCCGTCACCTTGTTCATCTGAAAATACCGCGGTTCAAAAGCCGGTACTCCCTGAATGGAGATCACCGTCTCCTCCGGGCCGAAGCTCAGATCCACGGTCGGCGACTCCCCGCCGGTGAAGCGCGGAACGCTCTCCTCGCTGTAAAAGCTTCGCGTTATGGGCTTTAACGAGTAGCCGGACGGCACCCGCGCCTGATAGGCCCGGTTATAGGGCGCCCGGATATTGACATAGGAGGTCTCGCTGACCGAGTCAAAGGTCGTTTCCAGGAAACGGGCGTAATTGTAAAAGGTTCCCGTAAAGCGGGTCCGGCTTCCCATGAAATAAATGATCGCCGTAAACAGCAGCGACAGAACCACGACCGTTCTGCGGTAATAGTCCGTCAGGTCCCTCTGCTTTAAGAAAATGTAGATGACCAGGCCGGCCAGAAGCAGATAGATGACCAGCTCCAGCGTATAAAGATTCAGGTTCGGCAGCCGACGGACATTACCCGTGTTGATCATATTCCGGACCGACCAGTACCGGTCCGAATTGCCGCTGTATACCTCCTGGGACAGCTCCGACAGCCGGGTCTGACCGAGGACCGCCGTCAGAAGGTCGTCCAAATAGGCCGGATTCCGGCTGCAGAAACCGGAAATATCCGCGAAATCATAGGCCGCCACCGCGATCGTCCCCTTGCCGTAGGAAACCGACGCCACCAGAGCCTGCTGCTCGTCGGCAAAGAGCACGTCCCCGCCGGCTAAAGAAAACTCCAGACATGGGATCGTCAGCGTCGCGTCGTCCGGACTTTCCTGCGCATAGCGGTCGCCCATATCCACCTCGCGGGTCTCCGGCGGATCGTAGGACTCCTCCAGAAGCTCCGGAGCGAACCGTCCCAGCGTGTCGTCCGCCCGCTCGCCGGTACCGAGGATCATGGTGCCGCCGCTGCGGACCCACTCCACCAGCACCTGGCTCTGCTCCGCGGACAGATCGCGGATGCGGAAATTGCTGATCAGCAGCACATCGATCACGTCCAGGCCCATCGCATCCTCCGGAAATGTCTCCGTATCGAAATTGACCACCTCGGTCCGAAGCATGCTGTAATCCACGCCGATTCCGTCCCATGCCGCCAGAAGCTCCGGCGAATCCGTCAGCGTTCCGATAAACAGCTCCGGCATGTCCACGCTGAAATCCAGTTCCACACGCTCGTGAAGGATCAGGCCGTCTTCCTCATCCGTCAGACTGACGAACATCCGGTCCGCCCGGTTCCCCATGGGAACGTAGATATGCTTACGGAGAACGCCGGCGGACTGTGACGCGGCGAAATCCGCGGTATTTCCGGTCCCGGCCGGAGCTTTTGCACCCGCCGCCGGGATCGTGACCGGATACTCATAACGGTAGATATCGTAGTCCGACTCCATGGTCAGAAGCTTCAGCTTCCCCGTAAACTCCGCGCTGTCCTGATTATAAACGGTTACATCTACCGGTACGTATCTTCCGCCCTTGGCGCGGTTATCATAGCCATACGCCACATCCATGGAAAGGCCGCGGCCGGAAAGCGTCTCCTGACCGGCTGCCTCCGCCTGCTCCGACGCCTCCGTTACGGCCGGCCCCGCCGCGCCATCCGCCCCAAATACCGTAAACACGGCCGACAGGGCCAGCATACACAGTATGGGCCCTGCAAATAATCTACATCTCATATTCATGGCTGTCCCCCGGGCTTCCGAAATGCTCCTTATTGATATCGAAGTTCACCTGCAACTTCACCGTGAACACCGTGCCGTTCAGATCGCTGGTCACGCCGATGGTGCCTCCGTGCATCTCCACGATGTTCTTGGCGATGGCCAGTCCCAGACCGGTGCCTCCGGTGTTCGTGGAACGGGACTGTTCCACCCGGTAGAATTTCTCAAACAGGAGCGGAAGCTCCTCCTTCGGTATCACATAACCGTAATTCGTCACCGACACGGTCACAAACTCCGCATCGGCATGAACCTTCACCAGGATCTTCTTGCCCTCGGCGCCGTACTTGATCGCATTGCCCAGAAGGTTATCGAACAGGCGGGCCAGCAGGTTCCCGTCCGCGGTGATCACCTGGGACGGCACATTGCTCTGCAGCTCATAGGAGAGATCCTTCTCCATGAAGTTCGGGTAGAATTCCTCCAGAAGCTGGCTCAGAAGCTTGATGATATCCACCTGCGACACCCGCATGGAGATCTTGCCGTAGTTCAGCTTCGTGAAGCCGAACAGATCCTCGATCAGCTTCTGCAGACGCTTCGCCTTGGTGTAGGTGATATTTATGTATTTCTCCTGCATCTCCGGCTCCAGCTGCACCGGGCCGGACAGCAGCTCCAGATACCCTATGATGGACGTCAGCGGCGTGCGCAGATCGTGGGCCACATTGGTGATCAGCTCATTCTTCGTCCGCTCCGACTCCCTCTCCTTATCCATCAGTTCCCGGATCTCTTCCACCATCCGGTTGATATTGGCGGCCATCACGGAGAACTCGTCGTCGCCGACCACCTCCACCGACGTATTCAGATCGCCGGCCGCGATGTTCTGCATGGCCGCGGAGATCTTCGTGATATACTCCAGGGCGTCCCGCTGCAGGAAGAGGAACGTAACCGCGAACACCGCCACCCCCAGAAGCAGATAAAGTACCACAACAAGAGCCTCCGGCCGATAGAACATGGCGGCCAGACTCCCCTCCTTACCGTTCTCAACGGCATAACGGCCCACCATGGAGAGGTTTGTGACCACGAACACTTCCACCAGGCAGGCCAGGATCGCGCTGTAAATGATGTTGGTGATGACGCGGGTATGATACCTGCGGCTCATATCATTTCTCAATTTTGTATCCTACCCCCCACACAGTGGTGATGATCTTATTCTCCCTCGTATCTTCCTTCATCTTGCCGCGCAGGCGGCGGATATGTACCATAACGGTATTGTTGGCCTCGTAGACCTTCTCGTTCCAGACCCGCTCAAAGATCTCGTCGGTGCTGAACACCTTCCCCGGATTCGACGCCAGCAGATACAGGATGTCGAACTCGATGGGCGTCAGCTTGATCTCCTCGTCGAAGACCGTGACCTTGTGGTTGTCCTTATTGATCACCAGGCCGCGGATCGCGATCTCGTTCTTCTCTGTCTCGCGGGCCGAGCTGTTGGGATTCAGCTGCGTGTACCGCCGCAGCTGGGACTTGACGCGGGCCGTCAGCTCCAATGTATTGAACGGCTTCGTCACGTAGTCGTCGGCGCCGGTACCCAGCCCCAGGATCTTGTCCAGATCCGTGGACTTGGCGCTCATCATGATGATCGGAATATTGCTGGTCTCCCGGATCCTCCGGCACATCTCCAGTCCGTCCATGCCGGGCATCATGATGTCTAAAAGAACCAGGTGGATCTCCTCCTTATCGAGAATATCCAGACCCTCCTGGGCGTTATTCGCCTTGAAGACCTTATAGCCGTCGCTGACCAGGTATATCTCCACCATATCGGCGATCTCACGCTCATCGTCTACTACAAGTATATTCATCTGGGACATAAAACACTTCCTCCTTTGTTCCTCCCCGAAGGGATGGGTTGGTGGTCAGGGTATTGTATGATTCGTCGTCTCGCAGTATGTCCGGACGGATATTATAATGCTCATATGTAAACAGTATAGCATACTTTGCGGGAGATTGCCTTAATTTTTCTTTACTTTATCGTTAAAAGTATTTTCCGTATCTGGGAAAAAATGAATCCTCTCATGCGTCCTCTTCTTCCCCCAGCCCATAGTACAGCATCTCATTATAGCTGGCGTTGGCCGCTTCGGCGGCCTTTTTCTCCCGCCAGGCGTCGATCTCGCCGCAGATCGCCAGCATCTCATCGACGACCAGCTCCGCTTTCCGCGGCTTCACGTAAGTAAGGTAGGAGATCATCCGTTCCATCGCCTTCGGACTGCCCAGGTTCTGCGCCACCACATAACCCAGCTCCGCGGGGAAGCCGAGCCGCTGTATGGCGGCGATAAGCCGGGTTCTCGCGCTCTGCCATTCTCTCTGCCCGTCTGTCATGTCGATTTCGTCCTTTCCGGCATTTTCGCCCTTCCCGTTAACGGACGTTTCCGTAACGTCTGATCCTGACATCCCGCTTTCTCCTCGTCTGCATCGCTCCGCCAAAAGCGTATTTCGGCATCAGAGCGGTACTGTATTAATAATAATACAGGATCCGATAAAAATAAACCATAAAATGAAAAAGAGCGTTTCCAACAAAAAGGCTCCCGTCCGAAGACAAAAGAGCCTTGAAACAAGCCTGTCACACAGCGAATCCGTGCGCAGACGCCCGTCATTTTAAGCTTCTCCCAGTCACCCCTCACGCCCATTCCGGCTGAATCCCAGCACCGTCGTCAGCGCCTTCCTCTGTCCCGGCGTCGGCGGCTTCAGCTTCCCATTCCGCAGGAGCGCCGTGACGCAGTGGACCAGGAACCACCCGTCCGAGAAGATGAACTGCATCTCATAAGCTCCGAGCTTCTTTAGATGAACCGGAACCATGTCCAGCCAGGCTTTGACATAAGGCGCTTTCAGCGCCTCAAACTCCGCCTGGTGCTTTCTCTTGATCCGGTCCCCGACCTCGATCAGACGCGCCTGAATGTCCCTGTTTTCCAGTATCACGATCTGCCACGCCGCTTTAAACAAGCCGTCATAGTCGCCGCAGGTCTTCACATAGCCCTGCTCCGCCAGCCACGCGTATTCATCCCGGGAGAGACGCTCCATCCTCTCCCTCTCGTAGAGGGCGATCACGCGCAGCGCGTCCTCGCCGGCATGCATCATCCGGCCTTCCTCATTCCGGTCGGACCACTCGCTGTCTATCTGCCACAGCATCCGTCCGCCGGGACCGCTCCCATTCCACAAAGGGCCGCACCAGCCGTTCAGATACACATAATCCTCCGGCAGCTTCAGATCGTCAGGAACCACCGTCGCGAGGACGGTATTCCGGCCGCCGTCCGCCCGGATCGTCATCACCTCCTCAAAGGAGATCGATTTATCCATCCGTTCCTCTCCGGACCAGGACGCGATGAGCGGGATCAGCGTCCACAGAAGGAAATTCGGATCCGCCCGGGCATTATCCGCAGGCGTAACCGGCCCGTCCGTCTGCCGGCAGAGAATCCCCGGGTCGTCCAGAATCCCGCTTCCGGTCAGCTCGTCATACAGATCGTTGGCGAATAGCTCCGCCGCCTTCTTATACATCCGATCCTGCATGGTCAGAAGCTCCGCCGTAGGCTCGCTGATCAGGAAATTCACGATATAGCGTCCGTTCTTCTCCAGCAGGAACCCATATTTCTCCAGAAATTCGACCTCAGTCTCCACATAGACCGGAGAAACGCCCAGATCGTCGGCGATCCCGCCTACGGTCTTTGCCGTCTTCCGAACGCAGTAACAGATATTCTGCGACAGCGCGGAGCGGAAGAACTCGTCCAAGGATTTCGTACCGCTTTTTCCGTTCATTCCGAACGAATCAAAATGGATCGGATTGAATTTCAGATCGCCTGGTTGTCTCATTTTATCCATCCCTCTTTTCAATTCCCTTTTTGCTTCGAACAGATGCCACTTGACCGTGCCGAGAGGAATCCCCAGTTCGCGGGCGATGTCCGCCTGCTTTCGGTTTTCGAAATAATACGCGATGACGATCCGCCGCTGCAGCCTGGACAGATACGCGATCTCTTCCTGCAGCCGCCGGATGGTTTTTCTCTCCTCCTCTGCTGCAAGCGCCCCTTCCGGCCCCGCGCCCGGATCGGAAACCTCCTCAGCCGCTTCCTCAAGCGGAACGCCCACGATCCCCCGGGACGTCTCCCGGTAATAGCTGTTCAGCGTGTTGTGGGCGATGGTCCAGATAAATTTGCGCGTATCCTCGATGTCGTCCCGAAAAAGAAGCGCCTTAAACGCCCGGGTCACGATCTCCTGCGACAGATCCTCGGCGTCGTGGACATTACCGCAGCGCTTTAAGGCAAAGCCGAAGATCGGGTTTACATATTCTGTGATGATCCTCTCCGCTTCCTGTCTGAGCACCTGTTCATACCTCCTTGCAGCCATTTGAAAGCTTTCATTCCTATAGACGCCGGGGATGGAAAAAGGTTGGCGAAAATCGCTTGTCTTTGCCTTTATTATAACATATAATGCAAAAAGGATGTCACCGACGCTCTTCCTGCATGAAAAAACAACCAGAGCATCACTGGCACTTTGCCCGCATGGAAAGACAGAAAGTATGCTGCCGGCACACTTTCTGCATGGATATATGAAAAATGGCCGGGATATCCCGGCCTCGGAGGAATTTCATGAAGACAGACGATCTGATCCGCCGCTCCATTTTCATCATAACGGAATACTACAAGAACAATCTGGAGCCGTTCTTCGAGTATCTCAGCGACGACGTCCTGTGGCTCGGCCCTGCCGAGCGGCAGCAGATCCAGGGCAGGGAGATCCTGATCCAGACCTGGAGCAGGGAAAAGCATACCCTGACCTTCACCATGGGCAATATCACCGCCCTGTGCGTCTCACCCCACACCCATGTAAAGGAGATCGTCCTGCATTACGACGTATTCACCCATTACCCCAGCGGCAATATCGTTCCGCACAACCAGCAGCTGCACTATACATGGCGGGAAAAGCGGGTGAAGACCGCTTCCGGATGGGAATCCCGGCCGGAGATCGTCATGCTGCACATCAGCAATCTTTGGAAATACGACAGCCGGGACACCATTTATCCCGTTCACTATGAAGATGTGGACGCAGCGGCGCCGCCTCCCGCGGATCCGGAACGCTTCGTGACCGTAAAGGCATCCGACCTAAGCGTTCACCGCATCGCGGCGGACCGGATCTTATATATCGAAACCGTCAAGCGCGCCGCAAAGCTGCGGATCCACATGACGGCCGACACGCTCACCATCAATGAAACGCTGCCGGGCTTCGAGAAGAAATACCCCGGCCTTTTTCTGCGCGTACACGCCGGGTATCTGCTCAATCCGGCACATGTGCGTGAGATCCGCCGCTTCTTTGTAACCTTATCCGACGGGACGCAGCTTCCGGTTCCGGAAAAGAAATATACGAAGGTCAAAAAAATGCTCCTGCAGGAGATCACGGAATAACAGATCCGCTCCTGCAGGAGTCCGCAAACAGGCCGCTTCAAACAGCAGACATGCCGCCTCTTCCCTACCGCTCCCCGCTGGCTATCATTTCCAGCCTTTTATCGATCTCCGCCTTCCAGTCGTCCTTATCCAGGGAGCCGATGACCATATCGCCCACCTGGTTCCCCGCGCTGTCCACGAAAAGGGACGTGGGATAGGCCGGCACATGGTCACGAATGAAACCGGATGCCAGATCTCCGGCCGGATTCAGGTTCAGATAGACGTCCGCGTGCGTTTCCCCCGCGATCTCCAGGGCGTCCTCGTATTCTCTCTGCTGCAGCTGCCCGGTAGACGCGTTCACAATATCTCCGCAGATACCGACCACCTGGAAGCCCTTGTCCCGGTACTCCTCATGCAGCTCCGCCAGATCCGGCATTTCCGCCTTGCACGGCCCGCAGAATGTGGCCCACACATTGACAAGCGTCAGATCATGCTCCGAAAAGATCGTCTGATCCACGGGATTGCCCGCCAGATCCGCCGCCTGAAAAGCGGTAAACGCGTCTACGCGAATCCCGGCGCCGGACCGCTGTCCCGAGAAGATAAAGGTTACGCTGAGCACCAGAATCACAGCCCATTTGGCAAAATCCTTCAGGGACAGGAAAAACTCTTTCATGGAGCTCTTCTTCTGCCCCTCCTCTACCCGGCACGAACAGAAGATAAACAGAAACAGCGTGATCCCGACAGCCGGGAACAGCACCAAAACAGCTTCCAGGAAAATGTAAAGCATCGCCATGGAAACCTCCGATGCCAGACCCTCATTCAGCAGGGATGCCACGAAGAAATTCCCCATATTAAAGATAAAGCTAATCAGAAAGATAAGAAATACCAGCAGCGTCTCGCGGAAATGCGTCACCGCCTTATCTCCCCTCAGGCCGTTCCGAAAGCCGCTGACAGCGAACGAAAGCAGCACCAGCGCAGCGAATACGACCGGTATCTGAAACAGGGCCCCGACCCAGACCCCTGCCTGGCTTCTTCCGATATTCAAAAGGAACGGCAGATAACTGCAAATGGCGTGTATGACGATCGCAAGGCACGCAACGGACGTTACGCCGCCGACGGCGCAGACGATTCTGTCTCCCAGTCCGGCAGACGGCCGCTTCCTGCTTTCAACAGCTGAATCCATGATCGATCCTCCCCTCGCAGTCTCCCATTATCCGATCCCGATGCATTCCAGACAGATATTGGCCGCCTTGTTAAATACCGTAGCCGGCTCTCCCTGCATGATTCCCAGCCCGATCAGCACAACGGACAGCACGACCAGGCCTAAACGGATCCTGCTTTTTTGCTTCTCACTTAAATTCCGGCTCATTGCGCTTCCTCCAATCCGCTCTTCTTACCCCAGAGCTCCCTTGCCGATGTGGTGATGGCCCCCTTGGGACATGCGTCCATACACTTCCCGCAGCGGATGCATTCCGCGCTGTTGGGCGTCTCCCAGGTCTTCACATCCATAGGGCAGACCTTCTGACAGCCTCCGCATTTTACGCAGGCCGTCTCATCTACCTTCAGCCGGTAGAAAGAAATAGGATTGAAAATGCCGTAAAGCGCCCCCAGGGGACACAGATATTTACAGAAGGGCCGGCTGTACTTAACGGACAGCCAGACGATCGCAATAAGGACCCATAGCTTCCATCGGAACAGAATGCCCGTGGCGCTCCGGACTCCCTCGTTGCCGATAACCAGAGGGATCCCTCCCAGAAGCGTTCCGCTCGGACAGATCCACTTGCAGAACCAGGGCGTCCCGGCCAGATCTCCCTTCGCGAAATACGGAAGGATAAGAACGAACAGCACCAAAACCACATATTTCAGATACCGGAGATATCGATCGCCCGGCATATTTTTGGCCTTCTTCTTAAGAGGGATCTTATTCAGCATATCCTGCACGAAGCCAAAGGGACACAGCCAGCCGCAGATA
Organism: uncultured Lachnospiraceae bacterium; assembly: GCA_947589095.1. Classification (GTDB taxonomy): domain Bacteria; phylum Bacillota; class Clostridia; order Lachnospirales; family Lachnospiraceae; genus UBA3402. Next base: position 8,819 of record CANQBX010000008.1, on the reverse strand, counting down.
AACCGTCCCAGGAAGGTGCCGAACGCCGTCAGCATGCCGAACACATAGCAGGACAGCTTGAAGGAACCGCTGTCCAGCACAGCCTGCAGGGAACCGATGGGGCAGGCGTACAGCGCGCCGGGACAGGAATAGCAGTTCAGCCCGGGCACGCATATCGTCTTGCTTTTCCCGGTGAAGATCTTCCCCTGAAGATAACCGGACACGTAACCGTTGGTCAGAGCGAACCACGCCGCCTGCACCCAGTGGCGGAAAACGCCGCTTTTCTTTTTCATAGGTAGCTCTTTCCTCCTTATTTCGATAATCAGCTTCTCGGCCGGCTCAAGGCCTTATCCGGCCGGCTTTCCGCCCCGGAGCCTTCCAGTCTGGAAAAGCACAGCGGATAAACCACCATAAGGAGGATAAGCTCCAGAAACGTCATCAGGCAATTCACCCAAGAGAAGGCGAACGCGCCCGTCACGGCAGGCGTCAGGCATTTCTCGATGAAAATAAGCAGAAGCGCTCCCGCTCCGGCCCTTGTTACCTTCTGAAGCGCCGGCACGTCCATGGAAAATCCCACGAAACGCCTCTCCAGAAACCATCCCAGCGTCACGCCCAGAAGCCGTCCCGCATCCTTAAACCCGTCCACCTTCATCTTCTCCGGATCCACCAGAAGCTTCCCGTCCACATAATCCATCGGGTAGGATTTGACGGAAATATAGATCAGGAACAGAACGGTCAGCGCCACGCCGGCGCAGGGAATCAGCCAGTCCTTCTCCGGATGCGCATCGACCCATTCCCAGACCTTCGCGCCTGCCGCAACTACCGCGGCGCCCAGCAGGGTTCCGACGATCACATCCTGCGGCGTATGGACGCCGATGTAGTTTCTCGAAAAAATAGTAAGAAGGATCATGACGCCCATGAAAATACAGAGGGGCTTATGCTTACGGTACCGCTCCATTACGGTACCGTAATTGGACGTGGCCGTAATGCTGTGACCGCTGGGGAAGGAATAGCCGGAGGCTGTCTCCACCGGAACGATCCGGTCCGAACGGATCCACGGCCGGTACACGCAGAAGGTCAGCTTCAGCAGCTGCATGAAGAATCTGGCGAAACCGATATTTAAGAACAGGAACCTCCCGCTCTTCTTGTCTACCGACCAGAACAGAACGCAGGCCAGTATCCAGATAAAGATTCCATAAGACAGGTCGCTCATCTGCAGAAAGAAGCTGTTCAGCACTCCCCCCGTGGCCTCTCTTATATTCTGTAAAAACAGTAAGTATTGAATGTCCATCGTTTCCTTCCTTCGGCGGATCTATTTCAGCGAATCCGGATCCACCGTAAAGTAGAGATGATAGTATCCGTCCGCAGTGGTTACGGTACCGGAACCGGAATAGTTATTGGTATAGACCGGCACGGCGTCCGCCGATTCCGTGAGATAGAAGGTATGGGCGCCCTTCGAAACGGTCAGATGCAGTCCATCCGCCTCGCAGACCACCTTCTCGGGAGCCTCATTGTCGATCACGATCTCAAACTCTGTTCCCGCGAAATCGTACTCGCTGCCGTCCGGAGTCTGTACCGGAATCACTACATCATACGTTTCCGGAGATTTATCTCCCGCCACTACGACCCTTCCCGCCGGCCTGTCGATGGTCAGAGTATCCGTTCCATCGTTGGTCAGATGGAGGATATAATCCATAACGATGGCGTCCTCGCCGCCCAGCTCGCCGAATTTCATCGTGGAAGCAAAGCCGTCGAAGGTCGTCACATAATTGTTGGTGACCACGAAAAGATCCGTCTCTTCGTCGTCTCTGGAAAGCTCCGTACCGTCGTCAAGGACAACGGAAAGCACCTTGCTTCCCGCTTCGCCCGCGGGATCGTAGGTGTACGTAAACCCGGACACCTGCAGGAAGCTGCCGGATGGCTTTTCACGGACCAGAAGCCCCGTGTCGTCCTGACCGGTCATCGTAAGGCCAAGTTCCAGCGCCGTGTAGAGCTGGGAAGGATAGACCCGGATCACGTCCACCGTATTGCCATGGTTAAAGGCGTTCAGAATGTCTCCCCGCGTCACGATCCCGTAAGGGAATGTGGCGCTGATCCCGCCGCCGTTCTCCACGCCGAGAACAGGGGCAGATATATTGTTATTATCAGCGAATATCTGACCGTAATACCGGAAGGCGTCCGCCACCAGATCTCCCATGGTCGTTTCCACGATCCGCGGCTCCGCATAATCATAGTAAATGTACCCGCCCCAGATGGGAGCGCCGGTAAGGGCCACCTCCTCGGCCAGGATCGGATCGATCTCAATGATGCTTTCATCGTTGGCAGCCGTAACCGCGGCTTTCGCGGTCTCGCCGTCCTCGTTCAGCGCAAACGCGGAAGCTTTCTCATAGTCCCAGACCTCTCCCGCTGCCGCAAAGCCGCCTTTGCCGTCGAAGGAAAGAGTGACGACGCCCAGGCCGGTATTCCGGGTTCCGGTCTGAACGATGGGAACAGAACCGACGGCCGTCTCCTCGACCGTATGACTGTGGCCGTCTATGACGGCGGCAACCTTCGCAAGCTCCTCGGAGGAAAGGCCTTTAAGAAGCTGCTCAGAGGTAACGTCCGTGGCAAGGGCGTTATCGCCGAGATGGGTCACAAGAACGATCGCATCCACGCTGTCGGCGATCTCCCCGATCTCAGCCTTGGCGGTTTCGATCTCATTTTCAAACGTGACGCCCTGCAGCTTCGCCGGATTGGTGGATGTGGAGGTGGAAGCGGTGGTGAGACCGATGACGCCGATCCGATACCCCGCCGCGTCGACAACAATATGGCTTTCCAGCAAAGGCTTTCCGTCCTTTAAGGTATTGGCGGAAAGAATGGGGAACCGGGCCTTCTGCGCGTTAGCCAGAAGCACTTCCGCACCGTAATCAAACTCGTGATTGCCCGCCGCCATGGCTTTGTATCCGGCGGCGTTCATGACATCGATCACATAAGCGCCGCTGCCGACGGTGGCAAAGCTGGCTCCCTGGGTGGCGTCGCCGGCGTCCAGAAGAATGGCGTTCTCTGTAGACGCGGCTATGCCGGCCACCTGCGGCAGTCCGATCACGCCGTCGTCCGGGCTCTCCGCCACGACTCCGTGAATATCGTTGGTAGAATAGATCGTTATCACCGCGGGGGCGCGCTCCGCGTCCTCTCCGCTTTCAGATCCGGTTACCGCGGCGCTTTCGGATCCTGTTTCCGGGATGCTGCTTTCCGCGACGGTTTCCGCCGATTCCTCCATGGAAGACCCGCCCGCGGTTTCCGAAACATTCTTTCTGCTCCCACAGGCGCTTAACCCCAACGCCATAACCAGACATAATACGACTGCGATTGCCTTATAACATACTTTTTTCATGATAAACCTTCTTATCAGCTTCTTTTTTCTTCTTTCTTACTTAGCCTGATCGATCCTGTTCTGTTTAAAAGCGGCATAGCAGAACAGAGCCGGTATTACCGCGCCGGCAATGGCCGAAAAATAACCGCTGGCGCCGCTTGCAATAACGATATTAAACACAATCGGAACGATCAGGGTGACAATGGATACCTTATACACAAGATCGATCTCTTTATGCTGCAGAGCCATAATTGCAAGAATAAAATTGATCACCAGACAGACGATCGATACCGCCAGGGTTATCCAGGTCATGGGCGTAATGGCCCCGCTTTCGGATGTTTCCACGACTGGCGCCAGAAAGGCGGCGAATCCATTGATCAGGATTCCAATAGCGCTCTGGATCAGAACGACGATCGACATAACCTTTAAGAATGTGATGATGGGTTTCTTTTCCATAATAAAAATCCTCCTCTAACCAGGTTTTAACAGTATCAATTATAATCATTGCGTCATTCACTGCAATATATTCTTACTAATCACTTGTTTTTCATGCCATATCACTTGTTTTTGAACTTTGGGAAGAGAGAAGTCCCTGGCGGGCCGTGCCTTACCCGCGCACCGCGTCCTTCATGCTCTTCACATATTCGCCCACGTAAGGCGCCGCGTCCGCGCCGTATTTCTCCAGGATCTTGATGATCGCCGAGCCCACGATGGCTCCGTCGGCGACGGAAGCCATTTTCCGGGCCTGCTCCGGCGTGGAGATGCCGAAGCCGATGGCGCAGGGCACATCGGTGTTTTCGCGGATCACCTCCACGATGGAGGCCAGGTCCGTCTTGATCTCGCTGCGGGTGCCGGTAACGCCGAGGCTGGACACCACGTAGATGAAACCTTCCGCTTCTTTCGCAATCATCGCGATCCGGTTCTGGGACGTGGGTGCGATCAGGGAGATCAGATCTACGCCGTACTGCCGGCACAGCGGCAGGAACTCGTCCTTCTCCTCATAGGGCAGATCCGGCAGGATCAGGCCGTCGATGCCGATCTGGCGGCAGGTGGAAATGAACCGCTCCGCGCCGTAGGAGAAGACCACGTTGGCGTAGGTCATAAACACCATCGGAACCGTCACGTCCCGGCGCAGGTCCCGCACCAGATCGAAGATCCTGTCGGTGGTGACGCCGCCGGTCAGCGCCCGCAGATTGGCCCCCTGGATCACCGGGCCCTCGGCCGTCGGATCGGAGAACGGGACGCCCAGCTCGATGAGATCGGCTCCATTTTCCACGCAGGCCCGCACCACGGCCGCGGTGGTCTTAAGGTCCGGATCGCCGCAGGTGATGAACGGGATAAATGCTTTTCCATCCGCAAATGCTTCTCTGATCTTACTCATGGATATCCTCCCCTCTGTACCGGGCAATGGCCGCGCAGTCTTTGTCGCCCCGGCCGGAAATCGTAATAACGATGATCTTGCCGCGATCCATCTCCGGCGCGATCTTCATCGCGTGGGCCACCGCGTGAGCCGACTCGATGGCCGGGATAATGCCCTCGGTCTTCGCCAGATATTCGAACGCGCAGACCGCCTCGTCGTCCGTGACCGGCACATACTCAGCCCGGCCGATATCGTGAAGGTGGGCATGCTCCGGCCCGATGCCCGGATAGTCCAGTCCCGCCGAGATGGAGTAGACCGGCGCGATCTGGCCGTACTCATCCTGACAGAAATACGATTTCATGCCGTGGAAGATGCCCAGCCTTCCCGTGTTGATCGTGGCCGCCGTCTCGAAGGTATCGATGCCCCGGCCGGCCGCCTCGCAGCCGATCAGGCGCACGCCCGCATCGCCGATGAAATGGTAAAAGCTGCCGATGGCGTTGGAACCGCCGCCCACGCAGGCGATCACCGCGTCCGGCAGGCGTCCCTCCTTCTCCTGAAGCTGCTGTTTGATCTCCTTGGAGATCACCGCCTGGAAATCACGGACGATGGTCGGAAACGGATGCGGTCCCATGACGGAGCCCAGGCAGTAATGGGTATCGTCGATGCGGCTGGTCCACTCGCGCATCGCCTCAGAGACCGCGTCCTTTAACGTCGCCGTGCCGGTCTTCACCGGGATCACCTCCGCGCCCAGGAGCCGCATGCGGTAGACGTTCAGCGCCTGCCGCTTCGTATCCTCCTCGCCCATGAACACCACGCACTCCATGCCCATCAGCGCCGCGGCCGTGGCCGTGGCCACGCCGTGCTGGCCCGCGCCGGTCTCGGCGATCAGCCGGGTCTTGCCCATTTTTTTCGCAAGAAGGGCCTGGCCCAGCACGTTATTGATCTTGTGGGCGCCGGTGTGGTTTAAGTCCTCGCGCTTTAAGTAGATCTTCGCGCCGCCTAAGTCCTTCGTCATCTTCTCCGCGTAGTAGAGGCGGGAAGGACGGCCGGCATACTCGTTAAACAGCTGCGTCAGTTCCCGGTTAAAGTCGGGATCATCCTTGTAATGGTTGTAGGCGGCTTCCAGCTCGATCACCGCGTTCATCAATGTCTCGGGGATGTACTGGCCGCCGTGGATGCCGAAGCGTCCGTTTGGATTGGTCATGATTGGTTCCTTCTTTCTGGTTTCTCTGTATTTCTTTTTCCGGCCTTGGTTTCTGCCGCTGGGCTGCAGCGGGAAGACCGGTTTCTATATTCTGCTGGCTGCAGACTGTTTGCTGAATCAAGCTGTATATTGTCCTATGTTACCGGTCCTGCCGGAAACGTCAAATCCCTACTGGCAGGACGATCAGTCCCTATATTCTGTCAATTACAGATTGTTTGCTGAAGCGAGACACAGTCCGCACCTGCAAGACAGCTGCCCGCATCACTCTGCTCCCCGCACCTGCCGGACAAATTCTCTCATTTTCATCCGGTCTTTCAAGCCTTCGGTCTCAATCCCGGAGCTTACGTCCACCGCATAAGGGCGAAGCCGCTCCACCGCCGGGCGCACATTTTCCACCGTCAGGCCCCCGGCCAGGAAATACGGACGCTTCATCTTCTGCAGATGCGTCCAGTCGAAGACCCTGCCGGTTCCGCCGATGCCGGAATCCAGGAGCACGTAATCCGCCGTGCTCGCCCCGGCCCTTTGGATATCCTCCTCCGTCTCGATCCGGAATGCCTTGATGATGGGCTTTTTCGTCAGACCGCGCAGCCGCTTTATGTAATCTTCATCTTCCGTTCCGTGAAGCTGCGCGATATCGATAAGTCCCTCCCGCAGAAACTGCGCGACCCGCTCCGGTTCCTCATTGATAAATACGCCCACCGCCTGGATTTCGGGAAGCAGACGGCGCTTCAATTCCGCCGCCAGTTCCGGGGCGATGTTCCGGCGCCGGCCCGGCACGAAGATGAAGCCGATGTATTCCGGCAGCAGCTCGTTGACTGTTTCAATGTCTGTCACGCGGGACATCCCGCACAGTTTGATCCTGGTCATGGTTACGTTCTCTTTCTTTCCTGGAGTGTTCTGTCCTTCATTCTTTGTGCATAGCATCCGCTGTCTGAGGAGTTTTCACACGTTTCCACTGTCTGCCTGGCTTTCTGCTTTGTCGGTGCTCTGTCTTCATCGGTTTTGCATTCACATTAGACAGGACATCCTGCACACGCCTGGCCGCACTGACATCTTTCCATATTTCCGGTAAGAATTTCTCTTAACACCCCCGCAGCTCCGCCAGCCGCGCCTTCTTGTCCGCTGCCCGCATCAGCGTCTCGCCCACCAGCACCGCGTCCGCGCCGATCTCGCGCAGCCGCCGCACATCCTCCGGGCCGCTGACGCCGCTCTCAGACACAAAGATTACTTCTCGCGGAATCATCTGGCGCAGCCTGCGGCTGTTCTCCGTATCCACGGTGAAATCCTTCAGGTTCCGGTTATTAACACCGACCATGCGCGCACCGGCCCGCAGGGCCGTCCCCACTTCCGCCTCGTCATGGGCCTCCACCAGGGCCGACAGTCCCAGCCCGTCGCAGACAGCCAGATACTCCTTTACCTGCGATTCCGTGAGGATCGAACAGATCAGAAGCACCGCCGACGCGCCCAGAAGCTTCGCTTCATAGATCATGTATTCGTCTACGGTGAAATCCTTCCGCAGGCACGGGATCCGGACTGCTGCCGCGATCTCCCGGAGATATTCGTTGCTCCCCAGGAACCATTTCGGCTCCGTCAGCACGGAAATAGCGTCGGCTCCAGCCGCCTCGTAGTCCTTCGCGATCTGCAGATACGGAAAATCCGGCGCGATCAGGCCTTTTGAAGGAGACGCCTTCTTACACTCGCAGATGAAGGCTGGGCCGTCTTTCTGCCCTCTGAGCGCTTTTTCAAACAGGAAACTGCCCTTCGGCATCGCCTCCGCCTGGCGGCGGATCTCCGCCAATGGAAGCCGCCCTTTCGCCTGTTCTGTTCTTTCTCTTGCGTGATCTGCCAGCTGGTCAAGTATCGTCATTTCCGCGCTCCTTTTCCTTTCGATCTACTAATGATTCATTTCTGTCCGTTTCTGCGCTTTATCACACTACCAATACCGACCGGTATTCCGCTGCCGGCCATCCTCATGCTCCAGGCCGTTCCTCAGCCGTTTTCACGTCTCACTCCGGCCGGTTGCTGACCTCAATAAACTTCTCAAGGGTCGCCGCCGCCTTGCCGGAATCGATCAGCTCCGCCGCCAGCTTCACGCCGTCGGCCATGCTCTCCGCCTTGCCGCCCAGATAGAGGGCCGCGCCCGCGTTCATCAGAACGGCGTTCCTCTTCGGCCCCTGCTCTCCGTTCAGAATTGCGCGTGTGATCGCCGCGTTCTCCTGCGGCGTACCGCCTACCAGATCCGCCTTGGCGCACCGCTCAAATCCGAAATCCTCCGGTTTGATCACATAAGACTTGAACCATCCGTCCTTAAACTCACAGACCGTGGTCGGGGAACTTAAGGAGATCTCGTCCAGCTTATCCTGCCCGTAGACCACCATGCCCCGTTTCACGCCCAGGCTGATCAGCACCTGCGCCAGCGGCTCCACCAGATACTCGTCGTAGACGCCCAGCAGCTGGATCTTCGGGCTGCCCGGATTCGTCAGCGGCCCAAGGATATTGAACACGGTGCGGAAGCCCAGCTCCTTGCGGATGGGGCCCACGTATTTCATGGAGGTGTGGTATTTCTGGGCAAAGAAGAAGCACATGCCGACCTCATTCAACAGCTCGACGCAGCGCGCCGGGCTCTGGTTAATGTTGACGCCCAGCGCCTCCAGGCAGTCGGCGGTGCCGCACTTGGAGGACGCGGCCCGGTTGCCGTGCTTGGCCACCTTCATGCCGCCCGCCGCGGCCACCAGCGCCGACGTGGTGGAAATGTTGAAGCTGTGGGCGTTGTCGCCGCCGGTGCCGACGATCTCGAACAGTTCCATATCCGTCTCCACCTTCGTCGCGTGGTCGCGCATAGCCGCCGCGCAGCCCGCGATCTCATCCGTGGTCTCCGCCCGCGCGCTCTTGGTGGACAGCGCCGCCAGAAACGCCGCGTTCTG
>CANQBX010000007.1 GCA_947589095.1 uncultured Lachnospiraceae bacterium | reverse complement strand
AAAATAAGGAGGTTTGGTATGAAAAAAGAAGGCTTTTTCGACGAATTTAAGAAGAACAAAGCACTTTTTGCAATGGCGGCGCCGGCCTTTATCCTGGTGCTTGTCATGTCGTACTTCCCGATGAGCGGCCTGATTCTCGCTTTCAAGGAGTATCGCTACAACCTGGGTGTGTTTGGAAGCCCGTTCAACGGACTGCAGAACTTCGGTTATCTGTTCAGTTCCGGAACCGGCTGGCTCATCACCCGCAACACGATCCTGTACAACCTGCTGAACCTGATCACTTCCCAGCTTTTGGCAGTCATCATCGCCATTTTCATCACAGAGATCCACGCCAAATACTTTAAGAAAGTGACACAGACGGTCATCCTGCTTCCGTACTTTATTTCATGGGTTGTCGTCGGAGTTTTCGTGTTTTCCATCTTCAACTACGAGACCGGTCTGATCAACTCGGTCATCCAGACGCTCGGCGGCGAGAAGGTGAACTTCTACATGATGCCGATGGCCTGGCCGATCATCATCTGCGCGTTCAACGCGTGGAAATGGACCGGTTATAACTCGGTCATCTACATCGCGGCCGTGACCGGCGTCGACGGTGAGATCAACGAGGCGGCCGCTATCGACGGTGCGACGATCTTCCAGCGCATCCGCTATATCACGCTGCCGTCCATCCGCCCGACCCTGGTGACCATGATCCTTCTGCAGGTAGGACGAATCCTCCGCGGAGACTTCGAGATGTTCTACCAGATCGTAGGAAATAACGGCCAGCTGTTCAACGCCACCGACGTGATCGATACCTACGTGTTCCGGTCCCTGATCACGAACCCGGATATCGGTATGACCGCCGCGGCCACATTCTATCAGTCCGTACTGTGCTTCGCCATCATCATGATCGTCAACACGGTCGTGAAGAAGATCGACGAAGACTACGCGCTGTTCTAAAGAAGGAGGGGAAGATATTATGGCAAAGAATGATAAAGATATGATGGAATCCGCGCCGCGCAAGATCAAACTGAGCGCTTCTTCCAAAGCCTTCTATGTGATCTGCTACGGTATCGTGCTTCTGGTCGCCGTGATCTGCCTGATCCCGTTCCTTCTGCTTCTGTCCGGTTCCGTGACCGCGGAGCAGTGGATCAGCTTCCACGGCTTCAGTCTGATCCCGGGAGAGTTCTCCCTGGAGGCGTACGGCATTATCTTTAAGACGCCTGAGAGGATCATCCGCGCCTACGGCGTGTCCATCTTCATCACGGCCGCCGGCACCCTGCTGGGACTTCTGCTGACCACGATGACGGCTTACGTCATCAGCCGCAAGGATTTCAAATACCGCAACTGGCTGTCGTTTTTCTTCTATTTCACGACGCTGTTCAACGGCGGTATGGTCAGCACCTACATTTTCTACATCCAGTATCTGCATCTGAAGGATAGCATGCTGGCGCTGATCCTGCCGGGTATGTTCAACGTATTCTACCTGCTGATCATGAGGACCTTCGTGAACAACGTACCGTTCTCCCTGATCGAGTCGGCGAAGCTGGACGGGGCGGGAGAGTGGAGGATCCTCTTCACGATCGTCATTCCGCTTCTGAAGTCCGGTCTGGCGACCATCGGCCTGTTCCTGGCCCTGGGCTACTGGAACGACTGGTACAACGCCATGCTGTACATGAGCACCGAGTCCAAGTACCCGCTGCAGTATATGCTGTATTCGATCCAGCAGCAGACGCAGGCGCTGTCAAGAATTGCGGCGCAGGCCGGCATTCAGGTCCAGAATCTGCCTTCCAACTCCTTAAAGCTTGCGATGGCAGTCGTGGCCACCGGCCCCATCGTGATCGTGTATCCGTTCGTACAGAAGTACTTTATCGCCGGTATCACGATCGGTTCCGTCAAGGGATGATCACGGTACCTTCAACGGACATACTTTCTGCATGAAAATATGCGCAGAGCGTCACTGACGCCCTGATCGCATGGAAAAACGCGTATGCCGCCGGGAACTGCGGCGGCACGCGGAAAGATATCACGTAACCACCGGCGCGTCTGCGCTGTGGGAATTATAAGGAGGTAAAAAGAATGAAAAAAAGATTACTTGCAACACTGCTTGCGGCTGCGATGGGCTTAAGCCTTCTCACCGGCTGCGGCGGCGGATCTTCGTCAGGCGGCTCCGCATCGGGCGGCGGCTCCGGTGAAGCGGCTGCGGTCGACACTTCCAAGGAAGTGGAACTCGTGATGTACGTCATCAGCGACCGTCCTGCCGGACAGGATATCGTGGATGAGAACCTGAATAAGGTTCTGAAAGAGAAGCTGAACTGCACGCTGAAGATCAACTGGATCGGCTGGGCGGAGTACGCGCAGAAGTATCCGCTTCTGTTCTCCTCCGGCGAGGCGTTCGACATGGCCTACTGCGCCGGCTGGCTGGGCTTCTCCAACCTGGCGAGAAGAGGCGCGTTCATGGAACTGGATACCATGCTTCAGCAGTACGCTCCTGACAACTACGCGCTGCAGTCTGAGACCGCGCTGGCACAGGCTACCGTAGATGGACATCTGTATGCGGTTCCGACCCTGCTTCCGACTTACACGACCTACGGTGCGATCTACCGCGGCGACATCGCTGCGGAAGCCGGCATCACGGACACGATCGATACCTTCGAAGAAGTTGAGCAGTACTGCGATTACATTGTAGCCAATCATCCGGAGATGGAGGCCATCAATGAGTACTCCTCCGGTCCCGAGACCTCTCTGGTATGGACCAGATCCAACGGACTTTACGACATCGACGCGAACCTTCGTTTCCTGTTCTACGATCCGTCCGCGGAGCATCCGACCGTGACGCCTCTGTATGATCTGGAGGGAGCGACTGATTTCTACAAGAGAATGAAGGAGTGGTGCGACAAGGGCTACTGGTCCAAGTCTGCGCTGGCTGATACGGATTCCCAGAAGACCCAGAACGGTAAAGCCGGTCTGACCTTCCACAACATCGATACCTGGTCCGGTTACACGGTCCAGCAGCCGGATTGGGATTTCAAATACGGCACCATGACCAAGGATGTCGCCCACCTTCCGTTCACCCAGGACTGCATGGTTATCTCCAACACATCGAAGAACCCGGAGAGAGCCCTGGCGCTGTGGAACCTGATCACGACCGATCAGGAAGTCTATGACGCGTTCTACTATGGCATTGAAGGCACGACCTATGAGCTGAACGATCAGGGACAGTTTACAATTCTCGATATGGATCTGTACAGTACCAACGCCATGTGGGCTGCCCGTACGATGGAGCTGAACCGCAACCAGGCCGGCGTTCCCGAAGAGTATGACACCATCCGCGAGGGATGGGAGCAGACCATCAAGGACGGCGTAGGAACCGAGAAGTTCACCGGTTTCGTTCTGGATACCACCAACATCACCACCGAGGTTGCTGCCTGCACCAACGCGAAGCAGCAGTACGGCTGGCCGCTGGAGCTGGGCTACACCGACGACGTGGAGGCTTCCATCGAGGAGTACCGTACAGCAATGCAGGCTGCCGGTATCGACAAGGTCATCGAGGAGTGCCAGAAGCAGCTTGACGCTTACATCGAGAGCCTGGCGAAGTAAAAAGGAACTGACGCCGGCCAGCGCCGGTATATAGATCCAACAGGCAAATACTGCGGGGCTGATAAGGTTTTATCGGCCCCGTATTTCATAAAGAAGCGACCGCATAATCTGAAAACAGCTTAAGCAATGAAACGGTTAGTCCTGACTGACTGCCAGGTATCTAACCACCGCAACTTTATTGTAAGAAGGAGGAGGTATCTCTCGTGAATAAAGGAATCATTAAGGACATTAAAGGCGTCAATCTGGGCAACTGGCTGGTGCTGGAGAAATGGATGAACCCGGCCCTGTTTGACGGGACCACCGCGGAGGATGAGTATTATCTTCCGAGGCAGCTTGCTCCGGAGGTCTACGAGGCCCGCATGAAGATCCACCGCAGCGAATATATCACGGAGCGTGACTTCGTTACGATGAAGCGGATGGGCTTAAATACGATCCGTATCCCGGTGCCGTATTTCATCTTCGGCGACCGGGAGCCTTTCATCGGCTGCATCGGGGAGCTGGACAAGGCGTTTCTGTGGGCGGAGCGCTACGGACTGAAGATCCTGATCGATCTCCACACGGCGCCGGATTCCCAGAACGGCTTCGACAACGGCGGCATCTGCGGCGTCTGCAAGTTCTTCCAGGAGCCGGAGGAGATCGAATTCGTCTATACGGTCCTGGAGCGGCTGGCGGAGCGCTACGGACACCGGGAAGGCCTGTGGGGCATCGAAATCTTAAATGAGCCGGTCTCCCAGCAGATGTGGGATGTGATGGGCGTCGCCCAGCGCTACGCGCCGGTGGAGCCGGAGAAGGCCGCCGGATCCAAGGGATATGAGATGGGTCAGCTTCGAGAGTTTTATCTGACCGCATATGATAAGATCAATCCCCATCTGGCGGAGGATAAGGTGGTCGTGATCCACGACGGCTTCGATTTCACGGCGTGGAAGGACTTCATGCAGGAGGAGAAGTACGCCAATGTGGTCCTGGACACCCATATCTACCTGATGGTGGCCGAGCGCATGGGCTGCGAGCAGAACGTGGAGGCCTATGAGAAATTCGTGGAGGAGAACTATGAGAAGGAGATCATCGAGATGCAGAAATATTTCCCGGTGATCGTCGGCGAGTGGTGCCTGTTCAATTCCATGGCCTGCGGGCGCGACACCAAGGGCGGCCAGACCGTCTTAAACGGCGAGATGGAGGCGATGACGGAGGTCTCCGACGAGGAGAAGAAGAAGATCTATACGGCCATCGACCGGATGCAGAAGAAGGCGTGGGCCCACGGCTCCGGGTATTTCTTCTGGAGCTACAAGCTTCTGATCGACACGGTGGACGGCGACGCCTGGAAGGGCTGGGACGCCTGGGATCTGGGACGCTGCGTGGATTTCGGGTGGTTCGAAGAGGCGTAACCGCCGGCTGCTTCCGGCGGGAATTGGTTTGAAGAGACGTTATTGGCCGGATGTTTCTGGAAGAAAAGAAGAGGTAAGGGTATCCGCAAAACCGCTCCGGCGGAACGGATACCCTTTATGCTGCCGCCAGGCCGGAAAATAAAGCGGCTGTGAACGGAATCTAAATTTTCAATAAATCGGTTGCGGGTATTGCTGAAAAAGACTATAATATCTGTCAGGGAATCGCAGATCCTGTCTGCATTCCGGACAGAAAGGAGTGTTCTATGGGAATGGATGTCGAACACAGGAAGACGACTCTGGATGACGACGCGTCGATCTATAGCCGGACAAAGGACACGGTAACGAAGGAAGAGCTTAAGAATCTGCCGTTTAAGCAGAAGATTGCCTATTTTAAGGATTACTATATGATTGGACTGGCCTGTCTGATCGCGGCGGCCATATTTATCGGATACATGGTCTACACGTCGCTCATCAATCCGTCCAGGGACGTCCTGACCGTGGCGGTCCTGGATGATACGTTCGTAAGCGCGACAGAGGAGATGGGAGCTTCCATCAAGGAATACATCGGCCTTGAACGGAGGAAGGATTATGTCGGAGTCAGCTACTTTGATACGAACGACTATCAGATGAATATGGCTTATATGACGATCGCCGGCGCCGGTCAGCTCGATCTGATCGTCTGCTCCTACGAGCAGTTTCAGAATCAGGCGAATATGGGGCTTCTGGCGGATATGAAGGAGCTTCTTCCGGCAGAGACCTATAACCGTCTTAAGGACCGCATGGTGACGGGCCATGCGGTCGACGCGGATCTCGACGGAAATATCACCTATGTCGGCGATGAGCTGGAGTACGGCATCGATATTACGGACAGCGCGGTTGTAAAGCAGTATATCACGACCGGCGCGGACCGGGTCATCCTCTGCGCGTTCGCGGCGCCGCCGAATAAAGAGAACGCGCTCAAGACGATCGATTATTTCCTGCAGGGTATACAGTGATGATCGTTAAGCGTGACTGTTATTATCCGCCGGCCGGACAGAACCGGCGGCTTCATATCTATCTGCCGGATGATTATTATGAAAGCAGCGAGCGATACCCGGTCATGTATTTCTTCGACGGGCACAATCTGTTCTGCGACAGCGACGCCACTTTCGGGAAATGCTGGGGATTTAAGGAGTTTTTGGATCGATGGGACAAGCCCATGATCCTCGTGGGCATGGAATGCAGCCATGAAGGACAGGAGCGTCTGAATGAATATTGCCCGTATAGGATGAGCTGGGGATTCTGCAGCAATTTCGAATGCATCGGCGACGCTACGATGCGCTGGATCACGGAGCAGGTGAAACCGATGATCGATTGGGAATACCGGACATATACGGACCGGGCCTGCACCGGCATCGGAGGTTCCAGCATGGGCGGGCTGATGGCGCTTTACGGCGTGCTGCGGTATAACTGGTGCTTCTCCAAGGCGGCCTGCGTGTCCAGCGCGATCGCGTTCTGCATGCCAAGGGTGTACCGGGATCTGAAGGATTATCCGGTGGACGCGGATACGAGGGTATGGCTTTCCTGGGGAACGAGAGAGGCGAAGGGCGTCATGGATCACACCCGCGAGGACCGTACCAGCTACACATCCCGGCGCAACCGTTCCGTGGCGGCGCGCCTTGCCGCGCAGGGCGCGGCGACGCAGATTTACTGCCAGGTGGGAGGCGGCCACTGCGAGGCGGACTGGGAGCGGCAGGTGTCGATGATCATGGATTTCCTGTGGAAAGCGAAAGCGCTGACATATTAGAGTGAAGGGAAAAGGGGGAAAATATCATGTTCCGGAAACATTCCAGGCTGACTTCCGATTATGACAAGACCGGCAAGATCCCGGTGATCAGAGCCAGTATCTGCAACGGGGAGAAGGTGGCGGGGTTTAAGGACGCCGCTACCGGCAAGTTCGACGAGCTTATGTTTATCCGCACGGACGACGATCTGCGGGAGTTCCTTTACAGCTATGGGGTGAAGGAGGAGGAGATTAAAAGAGAGTGGTGACGTTGTGAAGGCCGCGCCTGCCGGGAGCTTTATGGCAGACGCGGCGTCATTTTCTTGCTTTGCGTTTCATGGCGGACGCAATTCTCTTTTTATTCCGGCATGCGGAATTCTGTCGGGACTCTGGCCCCTCCGTCATCCGCGGAACCGGTTCAGGCAGGCGAAAAGCTCCTGGATCCGCGGCTTTGCCAGACCGCAGGGTACATAGGAGGAGCAGAACGGCTCCCAGCCTTTCCTTTCAAGGGTATCGTATACCAGCTTTACGGCCTGCTGTACGGTCTTTCTGCCGTCCAGCACCTGCTCGGACGCGTAACGGAGCATATGCGCCAGGGCGTTCATCTGCTCCGGATCCGCCAGCTGCTCTACGTAGCGCATATCGACGGTCTCATGGTCGATGGAGAAGGAATCCATGCCGAAGGTCTTGATCTTGCCGCCGCGGTCGGATCTGCCGCGGCCATTTCTGCCGCTGCGCACATGCAGGATTCGGTCGAACGCGGGAACCGCGAAATCCGGCGCCTGCGTCCTCGGGGCGGTATGCCCGCCGCAGAGCGTTTTCACGCGTTCCGTAATATCCACCGGCTTATAGCAGTCCATCTGCAGGATCGTGTCTGCGATATAGAAGAATGCGCCGGAGCTTCCGGCCACCAGCACCGTGGATACGCCGGCCTTCTCATACAGATCCCTGGCCCGTTCCAGAAACGGCGTGATCGGTTCCTTGCTCCGGCTGACTACCTGCTGCATGAACTCATCCCGGACCATGAAATTGGTAGCGGACGTATCTTCGTCGATCAGGAACAGCCTGCACCCGGCCTCTATGCCTTCAATGACGCCTGCGGCCTGGGAAGTGCTTCCGCTGGCGTCCTCCGTTGAAAAGCAGGAAGTATCTTTCTTATTCGGCAGATCCCGGATAAACATGGAGATATCCACGCTGCGGATAGAACGGCCGTCTTCAGCCCGCAGCTTGACGGCGGTGTCGTCGGTGATCACGTATTCCCGCCCGTCGCCGGCGATGTGGTTGCAGACTCCCATCTGAAGCGCTTCCAGAAGCGTGGATTTGCCGTGGTAGCCGCCGCCTACGATCAGCGTGATGCCGCGGCGGAGAGCCATGCCCCGGATCTGTCCGGCGTGGGGCAGCGTGATGCCGGTCTCCAGGGAAGGCGGCGACAGGAAGGGCACGCTGCCGCTCATGGGAAGATCGGAAACGCCGCTTTTGCGCGGCAGCACCGATCCGTTGGCCACGAAGGCCACAAGCTGATGCTCCCGAAGATATGTCCGGATCGCGTTCTGATCCTCCGCCAGATCGATCGCGGCCTTCAGGCGTCCTGCGTCCTGACGGCGGGCAAAGCAGCCGTTCTCCACGCAGCGCGGCAGAAAGTCGAAGAGAATCTTATCCAGTTCTCCGGCGTTGATCGTGCGTCCGAAGGCCGGAAAGCCAACGTGGAAGCGTACAATGATCTTCTGCGGCGTGATCTCGCAGGCAGACCGTTCGAGAACCTCCTGGCCGCAGCGGCTGATGGATAAAAGCCCGCTTTTGCCGGAGCCTTTGGCCTTGAAATTGAAGGCGGAGAACTGTTCCTCCATGCGGCGGGTCAGATAGTCCTGCAGAGCGATCCGCACGTAGTCCCGGTCGTAGTAAGCGGCTGGGAATCCGGCGTCCCGGTGCAGTATTTCGATATGGAGGCTGGAGGGAGACGCGAACGGATCCCCCTGCACGTGGTCGATGCTTAAGACATAGTTTCCGAACTGATAGCTTCCGGTCAGCGACTTGTAGGCCGGATAGCCTTTATGGTCGATCGAGCGCAGCATTGCGCGCAGTTCTGTGGAAGGTTTCATGCGTTTTTGGGTCCTTTCCGTTTTGTAACGATTATACCTTGTTAGATCCATCTTGTAAATAGATGAGATTTGCGTTATACTGTCAGGGGCGCCGTTGACGCGCTTTCGATATTGAGAGAAGAAACCTGAGGGAGCAGGGAGGAGAATCAGATGAAGAAAACAGTTTGCATTCTGATCGGAACCGCGATGCTGCTGACCGCGTGCGGGACGAAAGAATATACGCCGGTGACGACGGCCGCGGTGGAAAGCAGCGCCTCGGAGCAGGCCGCGGCCGGCCGGAAGCTGACCCTGCAGGACGTGGCGCAGGATTACATCCCTTCCCGCGGGAACCGTACTGCGCCCTGTCCGCACGGACGGCGGATCCTGGATGCTTTTTGAGATGGAAGACGGCGGCTATTGCCGCGTCAGCGTGGAGGGAGAGGCGTATTCCGGCACGATCGGAGGTATAAATGAATCCGACTGCTTTGACGGTTTATTTTACGCGGGCTGAATTTCGGCTTAAACAGAAAGGAGACACTGCATATGGGAGGCCTATTCGGAGTCGTTGCCAGAAAGAACTGTACCCACGAGCTGTTTTACGGCGTTGATTACCATTCCCATCTGGGTACCAGAAGAGGAGGAATGGCTACATACGGTCCCGACGGTTTCAATCGGGCTATTCATAACATCGAAAATTCCCCCTTCCGCACCAAATTCGAGCGGGATGTGGAGGAGATGACCGGGTATTACGGGATCGCGTGTATCTCGGATTTCGAGCCGCAGCCGATCATTATCCAGTCGCATCTGGGCAGCTTTGCCATCGCTACGGTAGGTAAAGTCAATAATTACAGCGAGCTGATCCAAGAGCTCTACGACGACAGGCATACCCATTTTCAGGAAATGACCAACGGGCAGGTCAATGTGACCGAGCTGATCGGCGCGCTGATCTGCCGCAGGAACAGTATCCTGGAGGGGATCCGCTACGTCCAGGATATCGTGGACGGCTCCATGACCATGCTGCTCCTGAAATCGAACGGGATCTACGCGGCCAGGGACAAAGTGGGCCGTACGCCGCTGGTGATCGGACGAAAGGAAGGATCCTACTGCGTATCCATGGAAAGCTTCGCCTATCTGAACCTGGGATACACGGATGAGCGGGAGCTGGGACCGGGCGAGATCGTGCGTATGACGCCGGACGGCATCGAGCAGCTGGCCGCGCCCGGTAAGGAGATGCAGATCTGTTCTTTCCTCTGGGTCTATTACGGATATCCGCCGTCCTCCTATGAGGGGATCAATGTGGAGGAAATGCGTTACCGCTGCGGGAGCGCCCTGGCAAGACGCGATATGGCTGCAGGGAACGTACATCCGGATATGGTGGCGGGCGTACCGGATTCCGGAACGGCCCACGCCATCGGCTACGCCAATGAATCCAAGGTGCCCTTTACAAGGCCGTTTATCAAATACACGCCTACCTGGCCCCGCTCCTTCATGCCGGTGAGCCAGAACCAGAGGAACCTGATCGCAAGGATGAAGCTGGTGCCCGTGAAGGCGCTGATCGAGAATAAGAAGCTGCTGCTGATCGACGATTCCATCGTCCGCGGGACGCAGCTGCGGGAGACCACGGAATTCCTGTACCGGAGCGGTGCGAAGGAAGTCCATGTGCGTCCGGCCTGTCCGCCGCTGGTGTACGGCTGCAGGTTCCTGAATTTCTCCAGATCCAAGTCGGATCTGGACCTGATCGCACGGCGCGTCATTCTGGAGCGGGAAGGCGATAACGCCGGGAAGCCGGAGATCCTTGCACAGTACGCGGATCCGGAAAGCGACCGCTACGAGGCGATGCTGGAGGATATCCGCAGACAGCAGAATTTCACGACGCTTCGGTATCACCGGCTGGACGACCTGGTGGAGTCCATCGGGCTGCCGAAATGCAGGGTCTGCACCTACTGCTTCGACGGATGCACCGGGGGCTGCGGCGGGAATGACGGCTGCCGGTAACGGTGTTCCGGGCAGGATTCCGGATAAAAAGCCGCGAAAAATATGGGAGGAAGCATGAAGATCAATCTTCTGCATACGCCGGAAGGCGTCAGAGATATTTACAATGGAGAATGCGCGAGAAAGCTTGCGGTGCAGAGCCGGATCAGCAAGGCTTTTCACCGGTATGGCTATCAGGATATCGAGACGCCTACGTTCGAATTCTTCGATATCTTTAACAAAGAGCGGGGCAGCGTCAGCTCCCAGGAGATGTTCAAATTCTTCGACCGGGATAATAACACGCTGGTGCTCAGGCCGGACGTGACGCCGGCCATCGCCCGGTGCGTCGCCAGGTACTATATGGATGAGACGGTGCCGGTGCGGCTCTGCTACCGCGAAAGGACATTTATCAATAATTCCAGTTACCAGGGGCGCTTGAAGGAGAATACCCAGACCGGCGCGGAGCTGATCGGCGACGATTCGGCGGACGCGGACGCGGAGATGATCGCCATGGTCGTGGATGCGTTAAAGAGCGCCGGGCTTAAGGAATTTCAGGTTGAACTGGGGCAGGTGGACTTCTTCCGCGGTCTTGTGGAAGAGGCCGGGATGGATGAACAGACCCAGGAAACGCTGCGGGAGCTGATCGAGAACAAGAATCATTTCGGCGTAGAGGAACTGATCGCGGAGCAGGACATGCCGGACGGACTGCGCCGGGTCTTTTTGAAGCTGCCGGAACTGTTCGGCGGTTTTGAGATGCTTTCGGATCTGCTGGGCCAGATTACCAATGAACGCTCCAGACAGGCCATAGAACGGCTGATCAAGGTCCGTCAGATCCTGGAAGATTACGGAGCCGCCGGGTATGTGACCTGCGACCTGGGGATGCTGAGCAATTACAATTACTACACGGGGATCATTTTCAAGGCGTATACCTACGGAACCGGCGATTATATCGTGAACGGCGGGCGCTACGATAAGCTGCTGTGCCAGTT
This sequence comes from uncultured Lachnospiraceae bacterium, assembly GCA_947589095.1. Classification (GTDB taxonomy): domain Bacteria; phylum Bacillota; class Clostridia; order Lachnospirales; family Lachnospiraceae; genus UBA3402. The sequence goes on along the minus strand of CANQBX010000007.1, from coordinate 66,469 downwards.
CGGGAAGGACGCGGCGGCGGTCGGCTTCGCGATCGTCGTCGATCAGCTGATGCTGGCGCTGGCGCGGCAGAATGTGGAGATCCCGCTTGCGGTTACCCAGACGCTTCTGCTGTACGAGCCTGCGGCGCGGGAAGACGCGGTCCGGACGGCGGCGGAAATGCGGGGCCGGGGGGAGAGCGTCTGCCTGATGCTGCGAAAGCGCGGCATGAAACCGGAGGATTATAAGGATTACGCCCGGAGAAACGGGATCGCGCGGATCTGCTATCTGGCGGAGAACGGCGGGAAGGAGACTTGTGTCGTATGAGGTATCTGACGATTGCCCTGACAAAGGGACGTCTGGCTTATAAAACTTTGGAACTTCTGGAACAGACAGGTATCACCTGTGAGGAGATGAAGGACAAAAACTCCCGCAAGCTGATCTTCACCAATGAAGATCTTGGCATCCGGTTCTTTCTGGCCAAGGCCAACGACGTGCCTACCTACGTGGAATACGGCGCGGCCGATATCGGCATCTGCGGCAAGGACACGATTCTGGAAGAAGGCCGCAAGCTTTACGAAGTCATCGATCTGGGCTTCGGGAAATGCCGCATGTGCGTCTGCGGTCCGGAATCAGCGAGAGAACGCTTGAAACATCACGAACGGATCCGCGTCGCCACCAAGTATCCGAACATCGCGAAGGATTATTTTTATAATAAAAAGCATCAGACCGTGGAGATCATTAAGCTGAACGGCTCCATCGAGCTGGCGCCTCTGGTCGGGCTTTCGGAGGTGATCGTGGACATCGTGGAGACCGGCTCTACCCTGCGGGAGAACGGCCTGGTAGTGCTCGAAGAGATCTGCGTCCTGTCGGCCCGCGTGATCGTCAACCAGGTCAGCATGAAGCGTGAAAATGAGCGGGTGACGAAGCTGATCGGGGATCTGAAGAAATTGGTTTATCCGGTTTAAGCCGGCTGTAAGGAGAAAGATATGCGTATCGTAACATTGGACGAAAATACGAGAAAGAATATTCTGTCGGATCTGCTGAAGCGCGATCCGAATAACTACGGCGAATACGCGGCGACGGTTCAGGAGATCGTGGATACCGTGAAGGAGAAGCGGGACGAGGCCCTGTTCGCCTATACGAAGAAATTTGACGGCGCCGAGCTGACGGCGGAGACGATCCGTGTCACGGACGAGGAGATCGCGGAAGCGGAAGCCATGGTGGAGCCGGAGCTTCTGGCCGTCATGAAGCGCGCCATGAAGAATATCCGGGACTATCACCAGATGCAGGTCCGCCACAGCTGGTTTGATTCGAAACCCGACGGAACGATCCTGGGGCAGAAGATCACGGCGCTTGAAAGCGTGGGCGTCTATGTGCCCGGCGGCAAGGCGGCCTATCCGTCGTCGGTTCTGATGAACATTATTCCGGCGGAAGTAGCCGGCGTGGAGCGCATCGTCATGGTGACGCCGCCCGGACGGGACGGCAAGGTGAACCCGGTGACGCTGACCGCGGCCCATCTGGCCGGAGCGACCGAGGTCTATAAGGCGGGCGGCGCGCAGGCTATTGCCGCGCTGGCGTTCGGCACGGAATCGATCCCCCGCGTCAATAAGATCGTGGGGCCGGGCAATATCTTCGTGGCGCTGGCGAAGAAGGCCGTGTACGGCCATGTAAGCATCGACAGCATCGCCGGACCCAGCGAGATCCTGGTGCTGGCGGATGAGACCGCCAATCCCCGCTTTGTGGCGGCGGATCTTCTGTCCCAGGCGGAGCATGACGAGCTGGCCAGCGCGATCCTGGTGACCACCAGCCGGAAGCTGGCGGAGGAGGTCTCCGCCCGGGCGGAAGCGTTTGTGCAGACGCTTTCCCGGAAGGAGATTCTGGAGAAATCACTTCAGAATTTCGGGTATATCCTGGTGGCGGAGAATATGGATGAGGCCATTAACGTAGTCAATGAGATCGCTCCGGAGCATCTGGAGATTGTGGCCGCCGACGCGTTCGAAGTCATGACGAAGATCCGGAACGCGGGAGCCATTTTCATCGGTGAGTACAGCTCCGAGCCGCTGGGAGACTATTTCGCGGGGCCGAATCATGTGCTGCCGACCAATGGGACGGCCAAGTTCTTCTCGCCGCTGGGAGTGGACGATTTCGTCAAGAAATCCAGCGTGATCTATTACTCGCGGGAGGCGCTTGAGCCGGTGAGCAAGGATATTATCGCTTTCGCGGAGGCGGAGCATCTGACGGCACATGCCAACTCGATTCGCGTTCGGTTTGAAGATACAATGAAGGATTAATCTGTGCTGAAATACCGGGTTTTCAAATAATGCAGCAATAGACGTAGGAATGTCAGATGGAAAATAAGTGAGCAGAACGATTTGAATGCATGCGTATAATCGGCTGAGAGTCGCATGATGAAAATCCAGAGAGAATGAAAACGCGCAGTATGCAGAGCGCGGTCTGAGAGGAATATGAATATTGCGAGTGAAAAGGAGGATGGATATGCCGCGCACAGCGACGATCGAACGAAACACAAAGGAGACAAAGATAACCGTATCGCTGAATCTGGACGGAACCGGCCGGTCTGACATCCACACCGGCATCGGGTTCTTCGACCATATGCTTGACGGCTTCGCCCGCCATGGTCTCTTCGACCTGATCGTCCGGGCAGACGGCGATCTGCATGTCGACACGCATCACACGGTGGAAGATACCGGAATCGTTCTCGGAAAGGCCATCCGCGAGGCAGTCGGAGACAAGAAAGGAATCGTCCGTTTCGGTACGAAGATCCTTCCTATGGACGACGCCCTTGTTCTCTGTGCGCTGGACTTAAGCGGCCGGCCCTATCTTGCTTACGACCTGAACCTGGATCGTGAGAAGGTCGGCGAGCTTGAGACCGAGATGGTGCGGGAGTTCTTCTACGCAGTCTCTTACGCTGCGGAGATGAACCTGCATCTGAAACAGATTTCCGGTTACAATAACCATCATATCATCGAGGCGGCCTTTAAGGCGTTTGCCAAGGCGCTGGATGAGGCAACGCAGACAGACCCGCGGATCGCCGGAGTACTGTCTACAAAAGGAACATTATAATCATTACAGCCCGATGGGCAGGACAATATTTGTCCTGATGAATCATAGACCATCCTGAGGGGAATGCTGTCTCAGAAAGGAGTTCTTTGGAATGCGTCTGATCAATGCATCCGCTCCACGCAGGGTTTGAGGACGATGCGTGGAGAGGAAGGTGCCTGACCACAGGCAGTAGTCCTCAGACTTTGCGACTTGATTCATGTTCGAAAAAGACTTGAAGAAGACGCAGAAAGTGCGCTGCCCGGCGCTCTTATCTGTAATCAACATAATCAAAGGAGCAAAGTAAAATGAAAAATTTAATAAAAGAGCTGAAAACATTTCTGATCCTGTGGAGTACCCAGTCGCTGTCCCAGCTTGGCAGCGCCATGACGAATTTCGCGCTGACGCTGTGGCTTTATGAGAAGACCGGATCGGCGTTGCAGACGGCGGCATTGTCCATCTGTTCCTACGCGCCGTATGTGCTGATGAGTATCTTCGCGGGCGCGTTAAGCGACCGCTGGGACAAGAAGAAGGTCATGCTGTGCTGCGATACCTTCGCGGCCTGCTGTTCGGTGGCGGTACTGGTGCTTCTGAAAACGGATTCGCTGCAGCCCGTTCATATGTATATTCTGAACGCGGTAAACGGACTTATGAACACGGTTCAGCAGCCGGCCGGCGATGTGGCCATGACGCTGATCACGCCGAAGAAGCATTACCAGAAGGTCAGCGGGCTGAGATCCTTTTCCAATTCCCTTGTGACGATCCTGCATCCGGTTTTCGCGACGACCATGTTCGCGTTCGTGGGGATGGCAGGCGTGATCTATATCGATCTGGGGACGTTCGCGGCGGCGTTTTTGGCGCTTCTGCTGTTTGTGCGGATTCCGGATGTGAATGCGCGTACGGCAGCTGTTGTGGGAGAAGACAGATCTGAAACTGTCAACGGGCAGTCCGAAGCAGAAGACTATGCTGCCGGTAGAAACAGCTTGGAGGAGGATCTAATTGCAGGCAGTGAGAATGCAGCTGATGTGGGTGAGAATGCCGAAAGTGTGAAGGATGTCCGGACAGATGACGTAAAAGCGGAAGAGTCGCCCGGTCAGGAATCCCTGTGGACCTCCGCGAAAGCCGGTCTTCTGTATCTGCGCGACCACGGCCTGATCCTGGCGCTGATCCTTTTTATGGCAGGCGTGAATCTGTCCGCGTCCGTATTCGACGCGGTGCTGCCGCCTTACGTACTGTCCAATCCGCGGGGCGGCGAGACGGTCCTGGGAGTCGTCACCTCCTGTGCGGGGATCGCGATGCTTCTCGGAAGCCTTGTGGTGACGGCGCTTCCGGCGCCGAAGAACCGGATCCGCGTGATCTGGCTGACCATGATATTTTCCCTGGGGGCGGAGACATTTCTGCTGGCATTTGCGCGTACGCCCGCGCTTTGGTGCGTCGCTCAGGTGATCGGGTGGCTTCCGGTTCCGCTTATGGACGCCAATCTGGATGTGATCCTGCGCAGCACGATTCCGCCGGAAATGCAGGGGAGAGTCTATTCCTGCCGGAACACGCTGCAGTTTTTTACGATCCCAGTCGGCCTTTTCCTGGGCGGTTTCCTGGTAGATAAGGTCTGCGAACCGTTTATGTCGGCCGCGGATCCGCAGGGGCTTTTCACGGCGTTGTTCGGCATCGGCAAAGGCTCCGGCGCGGCGATGACGATGTTCCTGCTCTGTATCGGCAGCGTCGTTATTTGTCTGGTATTCGGACGGATCTTGAGCCGGTATCATTTTGTAGAACCGTCAGATAATTGAAAATACAAGCAAGATGTCACTGGCGCCTTGCTTGCATGGATATGGGCAGAGCTTCACTGGTGTCCTGACTGCATGGGAATACAGAAGGCGCGCCGCAGATGTATTTTCCTGCATACTGGGAAAAAGATACTGCTATAAAGCAAATTACTGACGTAAAGCAACTTCCGCCTCCGGCGTATCCGTCATATTCGTGACGCGCCGGAGGCAGAATGATATACAAAAGGACAAAGCTTTAAATTACGCAAAAAAGGGGGAAGTTTGTTATGAATGAAGTGAAACGTCCGCAAAAACCGCTGCTGTATTATTACGGCATCGTAATGCTGATCCTGATGCTCATCAACCTGATCGTCATGCCCTGGGCTGCCAGGCGGCAGATCCGGGAGGTGGATTACGGCACCTTCATGACCATGACGGAAGAGAAGAACATCGGGCGGGTCGAGATCCAGAGCAACCAGATCCTGTTCACGGACAAGGAGGAGACCCAGGTCTTTAAGACCGGCCCCATTTCCGACCCGGATCTGGTAAACCGCCTGCATGCTTCGGGAGCGGTATTCTCCAGCGAGATCATTGAGGAAATGTCGCCGCTGCTCAGCATTATCCTGTCCTGGGTGCTGCCCATCGCGATCTTCTTCATCATCGGTCAGTTCCTGTCGAAAAAAATGATGGATAAAGCCGGCGGCCCCAATTCCATGATGTTCAACATGGGCAAGAGCAATGCCAAGATCTATGTGAAATCCTCCGACGGCATCAAATTCTCTGACGTGGAAGGCGTCGACGAGGCGGAGGAAAGCCTCCAGGAGATCGTCGATTACCTGCACAATCCCGACAAATACAAAGAGATCGGCGCATCCATGCCGAAGGGACTTCTTCTTGTGGGCCCTCCCGGTACCGGCAAGACCATGCTGGCCAAGGCGGTAGCCGGCGAAGCAAACGTTCCGTTCTTCTCCATGTCCGGTTCCGAATTCGTGGAAATGTTCGTCGGCATGGGCGCGTCCAAGGTACGCGACCTATTTAAGCAGGCCAAGGAGAAAGCTCCCTGCATCGTTTTCATCGACGAGATCGACGCCATCGGCCAGAAGCGCAGCAGCGGCAACGTGGGCGGCAACGACGAGCGGGAGCAGACGCTGAACCAGCTGCTTACCGAGATGGACGGTTTCGAGGGCAACAACGGCGTCATCATCCTGGCGGCGACTAACCGTCCGGAGGCGCTGGATCCGGCGCTGACGAGACCAGGCCGTTTCGACCGCCGCGTCCCTGTGGAGCTTCCGGACTTAAAGGGACGGGAAGCGATCCTGAAGGTACACGCAAAGAAGGTCAGGATCGCAGACAACGTAGATTTCTTAAAGGTAGCGCGAATGGCTTCCGGCGCGTCGGGCGCGGAGCTTGCCAATATTGTCAATGAGGCGGCGCTTAGGGCAGTTCGTTCCGGCCGGAAATTCGCGACTCAGCCGGATCTGGAGGAAAGCATTGAAGTCGTGATCGCCGGTTATCAGAAGAAGAACGCCATTCTGACCGACAAGGAGAAGCGGATCGTGTCCTATCACGAGATCGGCCACGCCCTGGTCGCTGCGATGCAGACCAACTCCGCGCCGGTGCAGAAGATCACGATCATCCCCAGGACCTCCGGTGCGCTTGGCTACACCATGCAGGTGGAGGAAGGCAATCATTATCTGATGAGCAAGGAGGAGATCGAGAACCGGATCGCCACCTTTACGGGAGGCAGAGCGGCAGAGGAGATCGTGTTCAGTTCTGTGACGACGGGCGCCGCCAATGATATCGAGCAGGCGACCAAGCTGGCCCGCGCCATGATCACGCGGTACGGAATGAGCGGCGACTTCGACATGGTGGCGCTGGAGACGGTGAACGGGCAGTACCTAGGCGGCGACACCTCCCTGATCTGCGCCGCCGAGACGCAGGCCGAGATCGACCGGAAGGTGGTGGAGCTGGTCAAGAAGCAGCATGAGAAGGCGGCCCGGATCCTGATGGAGAACCGCGGGAAGCTGGACGAGCTGGCCATGTACCTCTACGAGCATGAGACGATTACCGGCGAGGAATTTATGGCAATTCTGAACGGCTAAGGCTTGAAGCTTCTGTACCTTGGGGCTGACTTTTGAGTTTGACGAAGAATTCTGTGGATTAGTGGTAAGATTTTTCGAATGTTTTCACAGACTTTGGAGCAGGCGACAAAGTCCGAATTTGGTCCATATCTCCAAACGAAAAATAAATCCGTACAGTCGGACAAATCACGTATATTTTATGGTTCACATACCTTGGCTTCAGAAAGGTGTGTGAACCATGATTTTTTGCGGCTAATGGTTCTCATACCGAAATCACAGGAGGTGTGTGAACCTTGTTAAGCGAAAGTGATTATGTCCCCGGATGGGAAGAAAAAACTTACGAATGTGGAGAGAAAAGACCGGCAATAGATAACTGCACCGCAGCGCCGGTTGTCAGCAGTACCGTACCGGTATGCGATGCGGGTAATATCGTGCCGGTATCCAATATGGACAATGCTGTCAATGGCATCACGTCTGTGTCTGCTAGCGGTAATGCCGATGTTGGAACTATGCCTGCCAATGATAGTGCCGACGTCGGAACAGAGCAGACATATAACGATTACGGGAGCGAGCATTTCTGCGAGACCGTCCAGTTTACATTCCCGCCGCAGCATCAGGACCGTCAGCCGGGTTTCGAATACGTTATGGATCCGCGCCCCATATCCGAGCGGCCGATTTCAGGACGAAAGCTGGAAGGCAAAGTGGCTGTCATCACCGGCGGGGACAGCGGCATCGGCCGGTCTGTCGCCTACGATTTTGTAAAGGAAGGCGCGGCAGTGGTGCTGATTTACTACGACGAGGAGACAGACGCCCAGGAGACAAAGGCGCGGATCGGGGAACTTGGCGGAACCTGCCTTCTGCTTCGGGGTGATCTGCGGGATCGCGATTTCATTCATAGCTGCATCGACCGGACGATGGAAGAATTCGGCCGCCTCGATGTACTTGTGAACAACCATGCTGTCCAGTTCCTCCAGCGCAGCATTCTGGACATCTCGCCGGAACAACTGAATTTCGTATTTCAGAACAATGTGATCTCGTTTTTCTACCTTATTCAGGCTGCACTGCCTCATATGAAGAAGGGAGCGGCTATCATTAACACTACGTCCGTTACCGCCTATCAGGGAAATAAAGACCTGATCGATTACAGCGCCACCAAGGGCGCGATCGTCGCGCTCACAAGATCGCTGTCCCTGTCCCTGGCTGATCAGGGAATTCGCGTCAACGGCGTCGCCCCAGGACCGATCTGGACGCCGTTAATACCGGCATCGTTCTCCGCGGAAGAGGTGACTACCTTCGGCCGCAAGACGTCCGAGGTGCCTATGAAGCGGGCTGGCCAGCCCTGCGAGGTGTCGCCGTGCTACGTATTTCTGGCTTCTGATGACTCTTCTTACATGACCGGGCAGGTGCTGCACCCGAACGGTGGAACCATCGTTGGATCATAACGAAATTGAATAGTACTATTGCCGCTTGCCAGCAAGCGTTCCGAGAAGAAACGGTGATCTGGCTTCATACGGCAGAAAATCCAAAACTATTTTCGTATTTTCCATAAAATTTCTTTTTCAGAACGTAACGTATATATCCGGATAGAAAAAATTTGATCAGAGAAACTTTTAGCTCAGAAGAGGAGAACATTGTGGAAAACATCATCAGTAACATTACCATCCGTTGTGCCGCAGCCGCCTTTCTGGCCGCGGCTCTGGCGAGTACAAGCCTGACTGCCTGTGCAAACAATGAAGGCAGCAAAGTCGAACAGCTGGCAGAGGCTGTCTGCCCTGTAAAGGAATACAAAAATGAAGATGAAAAATGGGAAGCCGAGATTCAGGAACGTCATAATATCGACGCGGATCTCTGCGAGAAGCTTGCGTATTTCGCTTATGACACCGCAAGCCCGCTTCTGAGGGAGAAAGCCGGTAACACGATCTATTCGCCGCTTTCCCTCTACTATGCGCTGTCGCTGGCCGCGGCTGGAGCAAAAGGAGAGACGCAGGCCCAGATCCTTTCTCTTCTTCGGATGGACGATGCGGACGATCTGGCCGCTCGGGCCGGGAAGCAGTTCGCGGTCTTTTACCGTGACGAGGACAGCTACAAATTCCGGATGGCTAATTCCATCTGGTTCGACAAGGGTCTTTCGCTTAAGGATGCGTATCTGCAGACAGCCGCCGATGATTTTTATGCCGACATCTTCGAAGGAGAGATGAATACGGCGAACATGAAGGACGCCATGGAGGATTGGGTCCAGGAACACACCGGCGGTCTGATCCGGCCGTCTGTAGAGACGGAAGACATACTGATGCATATGATGAATACGGTTTATTATTACGCGGAATGGATCGATCAGTTCAGGACGGAGAACACAAAAGCGGGTGTTTTCCATCTGCAGGACGGCGGCACTGTAAAAGTCGATTTTATGAACCGCATAAGCAGTGGAAGCTTCTTTCGCGGGGATAATTATCTGATGGCGAGCCTTGGCACCAAAAACGGCCAGGTCCAGTTTGTGCTGCCGGACGAAGGCGTGGACGTCCATGCGTTCCTGGAGTCGCCGGAGCATCTTAAGCAGGTTCTGGAGACCGACGATACGACCGGTCTTTACGGCGAGATCACCTGGAAAGCGCCGAAATTCTCTTACGGAAGCAAATTCAAGCTGAAGAGCATGCTGGCGAAACTTGGCATGGAGAAGGCATTTGACGAGACCGCTGAATTCACCGCAATGACGGACGACCCGGTCTGGATCGATTCCGCCACTCAGATGGTCCATGTCGGTATCAATGAGGACGGCGTCGAGGCGGCAGCCTATACGGACCTGGGCTATGCGGGAGCCGGAATGCCTCAGGACAAAGCGGAAATGATCCTTGACCGGCCGTTTCTGTTCGTGATCAGGGATTCATATTGTGGGTACGCGCCCATTTTCATCGGTGTTTGTGTAAATCCGTCAGAAAATAATTGATTTTCCTCACAGTTTCCAGTATAATTGTTCGAGGAGAGATGTTTGTACTGCGGGGGTGTCATCGTTCTCCGGTATATGAGTCTGAATGATGCCAGCATGATCGATCTGGCAGAAAGAGGGGATACGATGGAGATACGGGAAGCTTTGGACAAGGATTTTATGCGGATCTATGAACTGAACCGGGACGCGCTGGGATATGATTATCCGGTGGAGAAGACTTGGGAGCGCCTGATGAAGGTGATCCGCCGTCCGACGGATAAAATTTATGTCGCCTGTGAGAACGGCCGCGTCGTCGGCTATGTCCATGCCGCTGATTATGAATGTACTTATATGGATTCCCTGAAGAACCTTATGGGGATCGCCGTGGACGCCGCGTACCGGGAACAGGGGATTGGCCTGGCGCTGCTTGAGAAGGCGGAGGAATGGGCCAGAGAAGAACACTGCGCGGGCGTGAGGGTCGTCTCCGGATCGCACCGGGACGGCGCCCATGAATTCTACCGCAGCTGCGGATATGAAGAAGGCACGGATAAGAAAACATTTTTTAAATATTTTTGACACAGAATGTGCAGCAAAAATTGACAAAGATTTAAAATATCGTTAGAATAAAGAGTAGCCGCTTGGTGATCATGGCAGGCTGCTCTTTTTGTATATAAGTTTTTTGTACAGAAATTCAAACGTACACGCTGTGCAGATACACAGCTGAATATGCAGATAAGCAGGCAGGGAGTGAGACGACAATATGCAGCTTTATCCGGCGATCGATATAAAGGGAGGCCAGTGCGTCCGGCTGACCCAGGGACTGTTTGACCAGGCGAAGATCTATTCGGACACGCCGTCTGAGATGGCGCGTCTGTGGGTCCAGAAAGGCGCCTCTTATCTTCATCTGGTGGATCTGGACGGCGCCCTGGCGGGACGTTCCGTCAATGAGCCTGTGATCCGCCGAATCGTGGAATCGGTCAGCGTGCCGGTTCAGCTTGGCGGCGGCATCCGAAGCCGCGGAACGGTCCGCGATCTGCTGTTTATGGGCGTCAGCCGGGTTATTATCGGAACGAAAGCCGTAGAGCGGCCGGAGTTCATCCGGGAACTCATTGAGGAATTCGGTGAAGAGCGTATTGTCGTCGGCGTGGACGCGAAGGACGGCCTGGTGGCGGTGGAAGGCTGGGAGAAGGTGAGTTCCATGACGGCCGTAGAGCTGTGCCGGACGATGAAGCGGTACGGCGTGCGCCACATCGTCTATACGGATATTTCCAGAGACGGCATGCTGTCCGGGCCGAATGTTGCGGCCACGAAGAAATTAACGGAGGAGACCGGTCTGGACATTATCGCGTCCGGCGGCGTATCCTGCATGGAAGATCTGGAAGAATTGTACCGGAATGGTATCCGGGGCGCGATCATCGGGAAAGCTTTGTATGAGAAGCGGGTGGATCTTTCGGAAGCCGTCCGCAGATACCAGCAGCCGTCAGAGACATTTATTCCCTGAACAGGAGCATATGCAGATTATGGAAAAGAAAAAACTCATCCCCAGTTTCGGATGCAAAAACGGCCGGGCGATCATTATGGATGAAGGCCGTGAATATTACAGCGACGATATTCTTTCGCTTGCCCGCTATTACAGCGATAACGGAGCGGACAGCTTGCTGATCTGCGATCTGTCCGAGGACGACGCGGATCACGAAAAGACGATCGATACGATCCGGCAGGTGGCGCGGGAGATCGATATCCCTGTCATCGCAGGCGGACGTGTGAAGCGTCTCGAAGATGTGAAAAAGTATCTCTACGCCGGGGCCAAAGCCACATTTCTCAATGTATCCATTCCGGAAAATGTGGATCTGATCAAGGAGGCAAGTAACCGCTTCGGCAGTGAGAAGATCTATGCCTATATGCCGGGAATCCAGTATCTGCGGCACCATATTGAGGAATATGCCCAGTTGGGCGCGTCCATGGCGATTCTGGACGTAATGATGGACGACAGTGAGATCGCCTCAATGCCGGCCAGTCCGATCCCGATCCTGGCGGTCTGCGACGAGGATATCGCGGGAACCATTGCCGCGTATCTGAAGGTTCCGTCCGTCGCCGGCGTGGTGCTGACGGTGCCGGAGAAGCTGGAAGGCGACTGCATGCGCTGGAAACAGGAGCTGAAGAAGCGGGGGATCCCGGTGGAGACCTTTGAGAGCAGCGTCGGCTGGGAGGATTTCAAGCTGAATTCCGACGGGCTGATCCCTGTGATTGTCCAGGATTATCAGACGTCCCAGGTGCTGATGCTGGCTTATATGAACCAGGAAGCGTTCAATAAGACCCTTGAGACCGGACGGATGACGTATTTCAGCCGCAGCCACCAGACGCTTTGGGTGAAGGGAGAGACCTCCGGTCATTTCCAGTTTGTTAAATCCTTAAAGCTGGACTGCGACCATGATACGATCCTGGCGAAGGTCCGGCAGATCGGGCCGGCCTGCCATACCGGAGAGCAGTCCTGTTTCTTTACAACGCTGGCGGAGAAGGAGTACCGGGATGTGAACCCACTGCGGGTGTTTGAGGATGTATTTGCCGTTATCCGCGACCGGAAGGAGCATCCGAAGGAAGGATCCTACACCAATTATCTGTTCGACAAGGGGCTGGATAAGATTCTGAAGAAGCTGGGCGAGGAAGCCACGGAGATCGTCATCGCCGCCAAGAATCCGAATCCGGAGGAGATCAAGTATGAGATCTCGGATTTCCTCTACCATATGATGGTTCTGATGGCGGAGAAGGGGATTACATGGGAAGAGATCACCCATGAACTGGCGAACCGGTAGTATAGAAATTCGGATATACTGTGCTGCCGCTCCGTCAATTTGTTGGTTATGTGGAAGGCCGTGGTTGACATAAAATAATTATGTCAACAAATTAGCTCTGATTCGTATTTTATTATGATGTACCAGTAGAAAAAAGCCTTAGCTTGAGCTATGTGCAAAACAATAGAGAAAAAAGAGACACAAAAAGGAGCATTAATATGGAAACCTCTGTAATTTCAAGATTTTTACGCTACATTGCCATTGATACCCAGTCGAAGCCGGATCAGGAAGCGATTCCCAGCACGCAGAAGCAGTTTACGCTGGCCCATATGCTGGTCAGCGAGCTGGAGGAGATCGGCGCGTCCGACGTCCGTATCGACGATCACTGCTACGTCTACGCGACGATTCCGGCAACGATCGATAAGAAAGTGCCGGTTCTCGGCCTGATCGCCCATATGGACACCTCACCGGACTTTCCGGACGGCTGCGTGAATCCGCACATCATCCGCGGCTATGACGGCGGGGAGATCGTATTGAATGAAAATCCCCATACTGCCATGAGTCCGGATCAATATCCGCATTTGCTTAATTATGTGGGGCAGGATCTGATCACTACGGACGGAACCACACTCCTGGGCGGCGACGACAAAGCCGGCGTTGCCGAGATCATGGCGATGGCTGAGTATCTCATAAAGCACCCCGAGATTCCCCACGGAACCATTCAGATCGGCTTTACGCCGGATGAGGAAGTGGGCCGCGGCGCGGATCTGTTCGATGTGAAGGGCTTCGGCGCGGACGTGGCCTATACGATGGACGGCGGCGCAATCGGCGGGATCGACTACGAGAATTTCAACGCCGCGGCGGCTGACGTAACGATCCACGGCTTAAGCATCCATCCCGGTGCTTCGAAGAACAAGATGAAGAACGCGATCCTCATGGCTATGGAGCTGCAGTCCATGCTTCCCGTGGCGGAGAATCCCATGTACACGGAGGGATACGAGGGCTTCTATCATTTGAACGATATCCAGGGCAATGTGGAGCAGACGAAGATGCACTACATCATCCGGGACCACGATATGAATAAATTCCTTCAGAAGAAGGATTATTTTTCCAGAGCCGTGGATTATCTGAACGCAAAGTACGGGGAAGGAACCTTTGAGCTTTCCCTGCGTGACAGCTACTACAACATGAAGGAACAGATCAAGCCCCATATGTACCTGATCGATCTGGCGAAAGAGGCCATGGCGGAACTGGGAATCCGACCGGAAGTTTTGCCGATCCGCGGCGGTACCGACGGCGCGCGGCTGTCCTATATGGGCCTGCCGTGTCCGAATCTGGGCATCGGCGCTCACAACGGCCACGGTAAATTTGAGTTAGTCTGCATTCAGTCCATGGAGCAGACGGTGGAACTGGTGATCAAGATCGCGGAGAAATTTACCGAACTGTGATAATATTTGAAACTGCGGTAGTGCGGAAAGTAAGAATATTCATAGAACACCGACAGATTACATCAAGGACAATAATATGAGAAAACTGATGTTAGATGACGAGATCCTGCTGTCCGTCCAGCAGCCTGCCCGCTATATCGGCGGAGAAGTGAATATGGCGGCGAAAGACCCGAAGAAGGTGGACATCCGTTTCTGTATGTGTTTCCCGGACGTATACGAAATCGGCATGTCCCATCTGGGCATCCAGATCCTCTATGACATGTTCAACGGCCGGGACGATGTCTACTGCGAGCGGGTCTATTCTCCGTGGACCGATATGGACAAACTGCTGCGGGAGAAGGATATCCCTCTTTTCGCGCTGGAGTCCCAGGATCCGGTAAAGGATTTCGATTTCCTGGGCATCACGCTCCAGTATGAGATGTGCTATACCAATGTGCTTCAGATCCTGGATCTGAGCCGGATCCCGCTGTATGCCGCCGACCGGACCGAAGCGGATCCCATCGTCATCGGAGGCGGCCCCTGCGCCTACAATCCGGAGCCTTTAGCGCCTTTCTTTGACATTTTCTACATCGGAGAAGGGGAAACGGTCTACGGACAGCTTTTCGACGCTTACAAGGCGGGTAAGAGCCGCGGAGGAAGCCGCAGGGAGTTCCTGGAAGCGGCGGCGCAGATTCCCGGCCTCTATGTTCCGGCATTCTATGACGTGACGTATAACAGCGACGGAACGATCGCGGATTTTAAGCCCAATAACCCGCACGCGCCGGAGAAGGTCACCAAGGAGCTGGTCGTCAATATGGATGACGCCTGGTATATCGAAAAGCCTCTGGTGCCGTTCATCAAGGTGACCCAGGACCGGGTCGTTCTGGAGATCCAGCGGGGCTGCATCCGCGGCTGCCGGTTCTGCCAGGCGGGGAACATTTACCGGCCGCTTCGGGAACACAGCCTGGAATATCTGAAGGATTACGCCGTAAAAATGTTAAGGAGCACCGGCCACGAGGAGATCTCCTTAAGCTCCCTAAGCTCCAGCGATTACTCGAAGCTTCCGGAACTGATCGGTTTCCTTCTCGACGAGGTGAAGGGCAAGGGGATCAATATTTCCCTGCCGTCCCTGCGCATCGACGCCTTTTCACTGGACGTGATGAGCAAGGTTCAGGATGTGAAGAAGAGTTCTCTGACCTTCGCGCCGGAGGCCGGTTCCCAGCGCCTGCGCGACGTGATCAATAAAGGCCTGACGGAAGAAGCAATCCTAAACGGCGCCCGCGACGCCTTCCTGGGCGGCTGGAGCCGTGTCAAATTATATTTTATGCTGGGTCAGCCGACAGAAACGGAAGAGGATATGAAGGGCATCGCTTATCTGTCGGAGAAAGTGGCGGAGACGTTTTACGATCTGCCCGTGGAGAAGAGGCAGAAAAGAGTGCAGATCGTAGCCAGTTCGTCTTTCTTTGTGCCGAAGCCGTTTACACCGTTCCAGTGGGCGAAGCAGTGTACGAAGGAAGAATTCCTGCGGCGGGCCTGGCTGGTGCGCGACACCTTCCAGGAGATGAAGAACGCCCGCAGCCTGAAGTACAACTATCACGAGGCAGACTTAAGCGTGCTGGAAGGCGTTCTGGCCCGCGGAGACCGCCGGGTCGCGCCGGTGATCGAAGAGGCGTACCGCCGCGGAGCCATGTTCGACTCCTGGGGCGAGAATTTTGATAACGATCTGTGGATGGCGGCGTTTGACGCCTGCGGCGTGGATCCGGATTTCTATACGGTCCGCGACCGGGACCTGGACGAGAAGCTGCCGTGGGATTTCATCGACGCGGGCGTGTCGAAGGAATTCTTAAAGCGGGAATGGAAGAGGGCGACGGAAGGGACCGTCACGCCCAACTGCCGTCAGGGCTGCGCCGGCTGCGGCGCCCGTGTGTTCGGAGGAGGTGTCTGCTTTGAAGATAAGAATTAAGTTCCGTAAGCAGGGCGCCATGAAATTCATCGGGCATCTGGACATTATGCGGTATTTTCAGAAGGTCATGCGGCGGGCGGACGTGGACATCTGCTACAGCGGGGGCTTCAGCCCCCACCAGATCATGTCCTTCGCGGCTCCTCTGGGCGTGGGCCTTTTAAGCAACGGCGAGTATCTGGACATCGAGGTGAACTCGACGGACAGCTCGGCGGAGATGATCCGACGGATGAATGCGGTCATGTCGGAAGGCATGGAAGTCATTTCCTACCGCCGGCTGGACGATTCCGCCAAAAGCGCCATGTCGCTGGTAGCGGCCGCCGACTATGTGCTGGCGTTCCGCCCCGGAAAGGAGCCGGAAGACATGGAGTCGTTTTTCGCGGCTCTGGCAGAGTTTTACGCACAGCCACAGATACCGGTGACGAAGAAGACCAAGCACGGAGAGAAGGAAATGGATCTGAAACCGCTGATCTACCGGATGGAGCGGGTACGGGCCGTGCCGGATGAAGAATGCCTGGCGGCAGATTCGGACTGCGCTGGTGTATCTGATCGGCTTTCCCCACCGGATTCCGCGGCAGGCCAGGATTGCGGTTTTCCCGGCGCAGCAGCGTTGAACGGAAAAAAGCTTCCGGTGATCATTTCCGGTGCAGTGAATGTGCCTTCAGATGCAGTATTTCTTCAGGTCTGTACCGGCAGCACCGATAACATCAAACCGGAGCTTGTCATGAAGGCGCTTTACGATTTTATGGGACTTGAACTGGCTCCGTTCACGTTCCAGGCGGAGCGGGAGGAAGTCTACGCGGATCTGGTCGGAGAGGAAGAAGGCGGACGGAAGCTGGTGCCCCTTGAGGCGTTGGGAGAGAGCATTGAACAGACTGATCATTACCAGGCTTGAAGGACGGATCCTGACCGTCCTTATGGATGACATGAAAGCGGTCCAGATGGATTTTCAGGATCCCGGGCCGTCGCTCCTGGGCAATATCTATATCGGAAAAGTAAAGGATGTGGTGAAGAATATCAACGCCGCATTTGTGGATCTGGGCGGAGGCGTCACCGGCTACTACAGTCCGGGCGCGTCTTCGGACGCGCTGCGCCCCGGGGACGAGATCCTGGTCCAGGTGTCGAAGGACGCCGTGAAGTCGAAGGATCCGGTTCTGACCGCGCAGCTGACGCTGACCGGCCGCTACTGCGTCCTGTCGGCGGATCCGTCCGGAGAAAAAGGGCACGTCCGCTTTTCCGGCAAGATAAACGATGAAGCCTGGAAGAAACAGATGGCGGAATACCTTCGCTCCGCAAGAGACGACGCCTTCGGACTGATCGTGCGGACAAACGCCTATCAGGCGCCGCCGGAGCGGATCCTGAATGAGATGAACCGGCTGACGGAGCGGATGAAGCAGATCCTGGCGGCGGCCCCCTACCGCACATGCTTCAGCCTTCTTTATGAGGAAGCGCCGTCCTATATTGCCAGGCTGCGGGATCATGACGTGCAGACAGCCGGTGAGATCGTGACGGACGATGGGGAGATTTTCCGTAAGCTGAAGGAATTTCTGGAGTCTGAACAGCCGGACACGGCAGGACGGCTGCGTTTCTACGAGGATCCGATGGTCTCGCTGGTGAAGCTGTATTCCATCGAAAAGAACCTTCACGACGCCCTGCAGAAGCGTGTGTGGCTTGCGTCCGGCGCTTATCTGGTCATTGAGCAGACGGAAGCCATGACGGTCATCGATGTAAATACCGGCAAATTTACGGGCAGGAAGGCCGTGAGGGACACGATCCGCATGATCAACCTGGAAGCGGCGAAGGAGACGGCGAGACAGCTTCGTCTCCGGAACCTGTCCGGTATCATCCTGGTCGATTTCATCAATATGGAATCGGCCGCGGACCGGGAAGAACTGCTGCGCGCTCTGGCGGAGCACTGCTTTAACGATCCGGTGAAGACCACCGTTTTGGATATGACCAGGCTGGGCCTGGTCGAGATTACGAGAAAAAAGACAAGGAAACCACTGCATGAGCAGTGGCGGTGAAGATGCGATGAAGAAGATAAGCAGATCGGCAAAGTTAAGGGAAGGAGTATGGGCGGGCCTTCTGGCTGCGGCCCTTCTGGCAGGGCTTTTTCTTACCGGCTGCGGCGTGAAGCCCCATGAGCTTCTGGGAGTGGAGACGCTGTTTGAACCGGAGACATTTGAGAGCATAGAGCAGGAGACGACGGAAGAACCTTCCACGACGGCGGAAGAGACGACGGAGGCGCTCCCGCTGCCCCACGACGTGGTGCCGGGGCAGAAGCTGCCTGCCGAATCGCTTAACGCCTCCAATGCGGATCAGTTCTTCTGGCAGAGCGGGATCTCGGATTCGATCTTTGAACGCATCAACGGAAAATCCTATAAGGATGACTGTAATATCCGGGACGAGCTGCGCTACCTCCAGGTCCTTCACTATGATTTTTACGGCAATGTCCGGGTCGGGGAACTCATCTGCAACCGATCCGTCAGCAGCGACGTCCTTTATATCTTTCACAGACTCTATGAGGAGAAATACCCGGTTGAAAAGATACTCCTGATCGACGAGTACGATGCCGACGATGAGTCCTCCTGTGCCGACAACAATTCCTCCTGCTTTAATTACCGCAAAAAGACGGAGGGGAGCAGTCTTTCCAAACATGCGAAGGGGCTGGCCGTTGATATCAACCCGCTGTATAATCCTTATATTCTCAGCAGCGGAACCGGCACTGTACCGGCAGGCGCTTCGGATTATGCGGACAGAACGCTTGATTTTTCCTATAAGATCGATGAAAACGATTTGTGCTACCAGCTGTTCACCGAAGCCGGATTTACATGGGGAGGAACATGGGAAAGCGCGCCGGATTACATGCATTTTGAGAAAGAAAAATAAGGCGGCGAAGAGCTTCGGCACTGCTTTGTTTCGTGATAATGTGTATTGACATGAATATAAATGAGCGCTATTATATAAGGTGATATATATCCGTATATCGCAATCAAATCAGTTAAGAACTGGATGGATAAGGAACTATGAAAACACGTATTTTTCTATTTTCAATCATTTTTTCCTGCTTATTTGCCATATCGTCCGCAGCCGGGACCGTGTATCATGACGGAACCGGATTCCGGTGCCGTGATGAAGCGGGAGCGGATGTGACCGGATGGTATCAGAACGGAGAGAACGGGCCCTGGTATTATTTTGACGAGGACGGATACGCGCATACAGGTTTCCTTTATTCGGGAGGCAAGACCTATTATCTGCGTGTCACGGACGGCACCATGATCGCGGACCGGACCCAGACGCTGGAAGGAAGCGTCTGGAAGTTCGATCATGACGGAGTCGGGACAAATCTTTCACCGTTCTATTCCGGATGGATGATCGACGATATTAACTGGTATTACAGAAATCCGGACGGATCCTTTGTGACCAACGGCTGGAAACAGATCGACGGCGAATGGTATTATTTCGATTCGGTCGGCTATATGAAGACCGGACTGATCAGCGACGGCGGCGCTACCTATTACCTGTACGACAACGGCGCCATGGCCCACGATACCCAGCTTACCGTCGGCGGAGTGACCTATACGTTCGGCAGCTCGGGCGCGGCGGCATGGCCCTACAAAGCGATAACCAGCGTTTCCGCCGAACAGCAGGAGATGTGGCAGACGGTTTCCGCGATGGCGGATTCCATTCTGGCCGGGATCGTAAACAACAGTATGACGGACCGCCAGAAGGCGGAGGCCATATACGCCTGGGTACGGGGAAGCTTTACATACAGCGGCCATGCGGCGACCAGAGACTGGGTTCTGGAGGCCTATAACGGATTCCGCAGGCGTCACGGAGACTGTTTCACCTATTATTCCGTATCGGCGGCTCTCCTTATGCGGTGCGGTATCCCCTGCATCGAGGTCCTGCGCTATACGGATAACGGGCATTATTGGAACCTGGTTCAGTTAAGCGACGGCAACTGGTACCATTTCGATGCGACGCCGAGAAGACTTGGCGGATATTTCTGCCTGTGGACGGACGCCCAGATGCTGAATTATTCGGCGGGCCACGGCAACTGCTTCGCATTTGACCGTTCGATTTATCCGCCTACACCCTGATGAAAGGAGTTCGGAGCATGGATGAACTGCTTGAGATTCTGAATGATATAAATCCCGATGCGGATTATGAGACGAATGAGCATCTGGTCGACGATGAGATCCTGACTTCTTTTGAACTGGTGATGCTTGTAACGCAGATCAGCGATGAATTTGGCGTGTCCGTTCCGTCGGAAGCCATTATTCCCGAGAATTTTAATTCCGTCCGGGCTATGATGGATCTGATCGAGCGGCTTCAAGAGGATGAATGACCATGTCGCTGGTGTCTTACGAATTTTTAGCCTTTTTCGCCATCGCGGCTCTGCTGTATTACCTGGTCCCCGGAAGGTTTCAGTGGATGCTTCTTCTGGCCGTCAGCATTCTGTTTTATGCGGGCGGCGGAGCCGTCTATCTGCTGTATCCGCTGGCAACGGCCGTGAGCACGTGGTTTCTTGCGCTCAGGATCGGGAAAGAGGACAGCGTATCCAAAGCGTACATACAGGAGCATAAGCCGGACAAGGAGCAGAAAAAGGCATACCAGGCTCACATAAGAAAGCGGAAAAAGCGGCTGATGATCGCGGGTATCCTGCTTAACTTCGGTATCCTGGCGGTTTTGAAGTACACGGATTTTTTCCTGCAGAATCTGAACCTGCTTATTCCCCTTGCCGGAGAAGACGGATCTGTATGGCAGGCCGGCTGGCTCCTTCCGCTGGGTATTTCCTATTATACCTTTCAGACCATGGGATACCTGATCGATGTTTTCCGGGGCCGGTATAAGCCGGAGAAGAATCTGTTCCGGTTTATGCTTTTTGTTACGTATTTCCCGCAGATGACCAGCGGACCGATCAGCCGTTTCGATCTGCTGCGTGAGGAGCTGTTCCGGGAACACGCCTTTGACGGGACCCAGTTCACCTTCGGATTATGGCGTATCCTCTGGGGCTTTTTCAAGAAGCTGGTAATTGCCGACCGTATTGCCCCGGCTGTCGCGATGATCACTTCATCGCCGGAGACATATGACGGGATATATGTGCTGCTCGGCATGCTGGGGTATACGCTCCGTCTGTATGCTGATTTTTCCGGTTGTATGGATATCGTGATCGGGACGTCGCAGTGCTTCGGCATCCGGCTGCCTGAGAATTTCCAAAGACCGTTCGGGGCGAAGAACCTTTCGGAGCTCTGGCGCAGATGGCATATGACGCTGACCGGATGGTTCAGGGAATATGTTTTCTTTCCGGTATCGACGAGCCGTTTCTGCAGGGCCGTTTCGCACCTGGCAGGAAAGGCGGGGCTGAAAACGCTCAGTAAAAAGCTGCCGGTTTATACCGCCAATCTGATCGTATGGTTTGTCACCGGTATCTGGCATGGAGCGGCCTGGAATTTTGTCCTGTGGGGACTTGCCAACGGCATCGTCATGATGGTTTCGCAGGAGTTTGCGGAGCTGTACCGCGGCTTTCACAGACGTTTCCCGAAAGCGGACGGAAGCGTATACGGCGCGTTCCAGAAGGTACGGACCGGCCTGCTGTTTTCGGTTCTGCTGATGTTTCAGTACTATTCGTTCGGAACGGTATTCGCGATGCTGGGCAGTCTGATCACGACGGGGCGCCTGTCCCAGCTGTATGACGGGCGTTTCGCGGAATTGGGGCTTGCGGGAGCGGACCTGGCGGTATTGGCGGCCGGCCTTATCCTTATGCTGGCGGTCAGCGTTCTGCAGGAGTCCGGAAGCGTCCGGAAAAGACTGGCCGAAAGACCGCTTGTTCTGCGCTATACCGCGGTGTTTCTGCTGTTTGCCGCGATACTGGTGACGGGTTGCTACGGACGCGGATATGACGCCAGCCGGTTTATTTATAATCAGTTTTAGGAGGCGGAGCCCATGAGATGGAAGAAACCGGTCTGCGTTCTGCTTCTTGCGGCGGCGGGCGCGGCCGTGATCGCCGGCCTGCAGAGACTTGTGGAGCCCAAATATATGGGACTGGTCGTCGAGGGGAATTTCACTTCCGAATATTATGAAGAGACGACGCCCCACGATGTGATATTTCTCGGGAACTGCGAGGTCTACGAGAATATTTCGCCGATCGTTTTGTGGAGGGAATTCGGCATCACCAGCTATATACGCGGCAACGCGCAGCAGCTGATCGCTCAGTCCTATTATCTGTTAGAGGATACGCTCGCCTATGAGACGCCTGCGGCCGTCGTTTTCAACGTATCTGCCATGCAGCAGTTTGAGCAGGATAATGAGAGCTACAACCGTATGACCATGGACGGAATGCGCTGGTCCTCTTCCAAGTGGAACGCGATCCGCGCAACCAGGATGGAAGATGAGCATATAATAGAATACATTTTTCCGATCCTTCGGTTCCATTCCCGCTTTAAGGAACTGGAGCCGGACGATCTGAAATATTTCATGGGGAGCGGCAAAGTGGCCCATAACGGCTACTACCTGCGGGCGGATGTGAGGCCGGCGGGAGATCTGCCGGTAGAGCGGCGGAGATCGGATTATTCCTTCGATCCGCGCTGCTGGGAATATCTGGAGAAGATCCGTACGCTCTGTGAGCAGAACGGAATCCGGCTGGTTCTGATGAAAGCGCCTTCGCTTTATCCGGCGTGGTACGATCAGTGGGAGGTCCAGATCGAGGAATACGCGGCGGAGCATGATCTCACATACGTGAACTGTCTGGAGGTTTCCGACGACATCGGCATTGATTTTTCGACCGACACCTACGACGCGGGACTTCACATGAATGTGTACGGAGCGGAGAAGATGGCCCGGTATTGGGGGCCGATCCTTCTTGAAATCCCGGGCGTCGAAGACCGCAGGGGAACCGTTTCCGGCGCGGCGCGCGGATATAAGGCGGGAATCGGGCTCGATACCGTCTGGCAGGAAAAATGCGATTTTTACGACCGGATGAAGGCTTCTCAGGAAGAGGAGTTCGCCAGGCTTGGTTATATTAAACAATTTTATATACAATAAAGGAGGAGAAAATTTATGAAGAGGAGTTTGAAAACCCTGGTTGTTCTGGCACTTGCCGCTGCGATGACGGTTTCATCGGCGGTTCCGTCCCTGGCGATCGGCGGGCCTTTGGCTGGCAAAAAGACAGAGACGAAGGAAGAAGAGGTAAAATATGAATTCAAATCCGGCGAGACCGTTATTTCGATGGGGGCGGAGGCGGCCGGGATCCTGAAGGCGCTTGGAAAAGCGGCCTCTACCTTTGAGCGCGACAGCTGCGCATATCAGGGAAAGAATAAGGTGTACACCTATAAGGGCTTCGAGCTCTGTACCTATCCTGTAAACAAGAAAGACTGCGTTGAATCGGTATATATCTTCGACGCTTCCGTATCGACGCCGGAGGGCATCAAGATCGGCTCCACCAAGAAGGAAGTTCTTGCCGCTTACGGCGACGCGTATAATGCGGACGAGGCGAAATTCGGCACATATGCCTATACGGCCGGAAATACCCAGTTAAAGGTTTACACCACCAAGGATGTGGTCGATGCGATCGAGTACATTGTAATTCCGGAGAAATAGCGGGGGTTTGACGGATGAAGAAAAGTGTTCTGGAATTTCTGGAAGAGACAGCGGTCTCTTATCCTGACCGGTGTGTTTACAGCGACCCAGAACGTACCTATACTTTTGCGGAAGCCGTACGCACAGCGAGAGCCATCGGCAGCCGGGTAGGGAGCCTTAGGGCCCCCGGCCGGCCGGTGGCTGTCTTTATGGAAAAAAGCGCGTCTATGGCGGTCGCCATTCTCGGCGTTCTGTACGGAGGCTGCTGCTATTGCCCGATCGACGTTTCCATGCCGGAGGAGCGTATCCGGACAATCCTTTCCGTGCTGGATCCGGCCGCTGTCATCGCAGAGACGGACAGCCGCGATCTGACGAAGCTTTTTTCTCCTGCCTGTCCGGTCTGGGACTTTGCCGGGCTGAGCGGAACGCCGGAGGATGCGGAACTGCTGGCGCATATCCGGGACAGCCGAAGGGAGACGGACCCGCTTTATATCCTGTTTACCAGCGGTTCAACGGGGATCCCCAAGGGCGTTATGGGCTGCCATCGAATGATTCTTAATAACCTCCGCTGGCTTGCGAAGGAATTTCCCTATGAGCCGGAGGATGTCCTGGGCAGCCAGGTGCCGTTCCATTTCGTCATATCGCTTCATGATATTTTCGTACCTCTCCGGTTCGGCTGCAGTACGTATATCATTCCGCAGGAGTATTTTTCTTCCCCTGCCAGGCTGGTCAACTGCTTAAACGACAGACATGTAACGTCCGTTTTCTGGGTTCCGTCCGCACTGACGGTGGTTGCCAGGCTGAACGGCTTCGACACTCAGCTGCCTGCGTTCCTCCGTTATATTTTCTTTATCGGCGAGGTGATGCCGGTAAGATACTTGAATTACTGGAGACGTCATCTGCCGGACGCGCGTTATGTGAACATGTACGGTTCGACGGAGACCCATGTCAGTATGTTCTATGAGCTCTTCCGGGACTTTAGGGACGAGGAGCGGCTGCCGCTCGGACAGGCATGCGAAAATGTCAGGGCCCTGATCCTGGATGAGGGCGGACGGCCTGTCCCGCCCGGGTCGGAGGCAGAGGGAGAGTTGTGTATCGGCGGCGCGGCCCTGTCTCTCGGATATTACAAGGATCCGGAGAAGACAAAAGACCGCTTCATTTTCTTAAAAACCGCGTCCACGGAAAGCGAACGGTTCTACCGTACGGGGGATATCGCGTCATATGATGCGGACGGAAATATCGTCTACCATGGACGAGAGGACTTTCAGATCAAACGGATGGGATACCGGATCGAGCTCGGGGAAATCGAAGCGGCCGCTTCGGCAGTCCCTGAGATCAGCGAATGCGTCTGCGTCTACAACGAGGAAAAGCAGATGATCCTGATGCTGTATACGTCCGCCGAAAAAATAGATTCCAGGACGATCTCGGGCCGTATCTCGGAAAGGATTCCGCGTTATATGATGCCGAACCGGTACATCCGCCTTGAACAGATGCCGAGAAACGAAAACGGCAAAGCAGACCGCAGGGGGTTGAAGGAAACGTATGCTCGATCAGAGAAAAAATAAGGATAACGGTTTTCGGAAGCAGGCGGCGCTTTTTCTGCTGGTGATCGGTCTGGCCGGTTGTTCGGGTGCGGAGGGGCTTAAATTTGTCGAAACGGAAGCGGGCTCCATAAAATCGTCAACAGACGCGGCCAGGATAACGATCATTACCGCCGATGAAACGACCGCTTCGCAGGCAGGCCGGCTGCCGGCGGAAGAGGAGCCGGAGACAGCGCCCGAGGAAACGACGTCGGCCATGGAGACGGCGCCGTCCGACGGGACGGATACGGAAGCGTCCGGCGCTTCCGAAGGCGCCGCTGAGGCAGAACCGGAAGAGACGCCCGCGGATGAAGCCGGGGAAACGGAGCCGTCCGCCGAAAATGCGTCCGATGCGCTGATCGATATTACTCCGGGCTGTATTCTTTCACCGGAAGAGGTCGCCGGTATCGGAACGGACGAGCTGTTCCGGCAGGAGCCGCTGGATGATGCGACCTTTGCCAGGATCTACGGGAAATCCTATAAGGAGGGCTGCACAGTCCCGCGTGAGGACCTGCGGTATATGCAGCTTCTGCATTATGACCTGGAGGGAAATATCCACGTGGGCGAAATGATCAGCAACCGGCGGATCACGGACGTTCTGCTTTCTATTTTCAGGCAGCTGTATGACGCCCGTTATCCGATCGAGAAAATGGTTCTGGTGGACGAATACGACGCGGACGATGAGGCGTCCAGCTCGGACAACAACACGTCGTGCTTTAACTTCCGCAGCATAGCCAATACCGACAGGCTCTCGTATCACGCGAGGGGGCTCGCCGTGAACATCAATCCGCTGTATAATCCGTATATCATTTCCGGATATAATACAGACGGGGAGAAGGTGTGCACGCCTGTCGCCGGCGTCAATTACCTGGACCGCACGCAGGATTATCCCTATAAGATCGATCCGGACGATCTGTGCGTCCGCTTATTTAAAGAAGCCGGGTTCACCTGGGGAGGAGACTGGCAGTATACGCCGGATTACATGCATTTCGACTGCCGCGGCGCCGGATACTGATCTGTGCGGCCGCATGACCGGAAATGATTGCCCGGAAATGACCGGAAATTATTCGATTTTACGGTTGACATTTGGCCGGCGAAATGATATGATTTGTTAGTGTGCCGCACAATGAGGTTCTGAAAGATTCCGGGCCGGCTCCGCATTGGGGACAGGCTGCGGGGACACCGTAGTTGGCGAGTAATGATAAAGAGGAGGTGCCATATATGTACGCTATTATTGCTACCGGCGGTAAGCAGTATAAGGTATCCGAGGGCGATGTCATTAGGATTGAGAAGCTTCCGGTGGAAGCTGGCGAGACCGTGACCTTTGACCAGGTGCTTGCGGTGAGTGACGGAGAACTCAAGGTCGGATGCCCGACTGTCGAGGGAGCCAGCGTTTCCGCGACTGTTGAGATGCAGGGGAAAGCGAAGAAAGTGATCGTCTACAAGTACAAGAGGAAGACCGGATATCACAAGAAGAACGGTCACAGACAGCTGTTCACCCAGGTTAAGATCGACAAGATCAACGCCTGACCGGTTGCCGGCGCAGGCCGGTGACGTACGCGCGGAAGGCGCGCTTTAACGTATGATCCATGTGACAGTACTGGTTGATTCGGAACATAACTACAGAGGCATTCATCTGATCGGTCACGCCGGACTTGCGGACGACCCGCAGGAAGGGCAGGATGCCGTGTGCGCGGCGGTATCGGCCATGACGCTTAATATGGCCAATTCGGTGGAACATTTTACCGACGACCGTTTCACGGCGGATGAGGATGAAGGTGCCGGAATGTTTGATTTCCGGTTTACGGACGCCTTAAGCTCCGAGTCAAAGCTCCTTATGAATTCACTGGTGTTCGGACTTATGAACATCGCGGAGGCGTATGGGGAACCATATATCAACATTCGATTTGAGGAGGTGTAATTCATGTTTCAGATGAACCTTCAGTTATTCGCTCACAAGAAGGGCGTCGGTTCCACGAAGAACGGACGTGACTCCGAGTCCAAGCGGCTGGGCGCGAAGAGGGCCGACGGACAGTTCGTACTGGCTGGCAACATTCTCTACCGGCAGCGCGGAACCAAGATCCATCCCGGCAACAACGTTGGCCGCGGAGGCGACGACACCCTGTTTGCCAAGGTAGACGGAATCGTCCGCTTTGAGAGGAAGGGCAGAGACAAGAAGCAGGTTTCTGTATATCCGAAAGCGGAAGCAGCTGAGTAATGAGATTTGTCCGAAGGCTTCATACCTGCCAGTATGAAGCCTTCTTTTTCAGAAAGAGGTACCTATGTTTGCAGACCGCGCGAAAATATTTATAAGATCCGGCAACGGCGGCGACGGCCATGTAAGCTTCCGCAGGGAACTTTACGTTCCGGCGGGAGGTCCGGACGGAGGCAACGGCGGCCGGGGCGGCGACGTGATCTTTGTGGTGGACGAGGGTCTGAACACGCTGACGGATTTCCGCTATAAACGCAAGTATACCGCAGGTAACGGCGAACCGGGCGGCAAACGCCGCTGCAGCGGCAGAAACGGCGAGGATCGGATCGTTAAGGTCCCTGAGGGCACCGTAATCCGGGATTTCGAGTCCGGTAAGGTAATTACCGACATGTCGGGTGAAAACCGCCGGGAAGTGGTCTTAAAGGGCGGGAAAGGCGGCCTTGGGAATATGAACTATGCAACCGCCACCATGCAGGCGCCCCAGTATGCCCAGCCGGGACAGCCCGGACAGGAGCTCTGGGTGCAGCTGGAGCTGAAGGTGATCGCGGATGTAGGGCTGGTCGGTTTCCCGAACGTAGGGAAATCCACGCTCCTTTCCAGAGTCAGCAATGCAAGGCCGAAGATCGCCAACTATCATTTTACGACGCTGGATCCCCATCTGGGGGTGGTGGATCTTTCCGACGGAGCCGGCTTTGTGATGGCGGATATCCCCGGACTGATCGAGGGTGCGTCGGAAGGGGTCGGCCTCGGGCACGATTTCCTGCAGCATATAGAGCGGACGAAGGTGCTCGTACATGTGGTGGACGCCGCGTCCACGGAGGGTCGGGATCCGGTGGAGGATATCCGTGTGATCAACCGCGAGCTTGAAAAGTATGATCCCGAACTGCTGAAGCGTCCGCAGGTTATCGCGGCCAACAAGATCGACGCCATGTACCAGACCTTGGACGCCCAGGGCAACGACACGGATCCGCTGGGCCGGCTGAAAGCAGAATTTGAGCCGCATGGAATTCCCGTATATCCGATCTCGGCTGTAAGCGGAGAAGGCGTGAGGGAGCTTCTGTACGCGGTATATCAGGTTCTGCAGACCGTTGACCGGGCTCCGGTGATCTTTGAGAAAGAACTCGACGTTAACGAGCTCAGGGCCGGCTCGAACCTTCCTTATACCATCGAGCGGGATGAAGAAGGCGCCTATGTGGTCGAGGGTCCGCGGATCGAGAAGATGCTGGGGTATACGAATCTGGAATCGGAGAAGGGGTTTCTGTTCTTCCAGAATTTCCTTAAGGATACAGGGATCCTCAAGGATCTGGAGGATGCCGGGATTCAGGACGGAGACACGGTAAGGATGTACGGATTCGCGTTTGATTATTACAAATAGTTATGATTTAACAGGAGAACAGGATATGACTTCAAAACAGCGGTCCTATCTGAAGGGCCTTGCGATGAATCTGGAACCCATTTTTCAGGTGGGTAAATCCAGCGTGACGCCGGAGCTGACCCGTGCGGTGGCCGAGGCGCTTGAGGCGCGGGAGCTTGTGAAGCTGAACGTGCTCAAGAACTGTCTGGACGACGGAAGAGAGATCGCGTCCACGCTTGCGGAACGGACGCGCTCCGAGGTCGTTCAGGTGATCGGGAACAAGATCGTGCTCTATAAGCCCGCAAAGGATGAATTTAAGCGAAAGATCGAGCTTCCGAGATAGCATTGATTGGAAGGAGCACCTTTACACAGATGGCTAGAATCGGAATTATGGGCGGAACCTTCGATCCGATCCATAACGGACATCTCATGCTGGGCCGGCAGGCTTACAGGGAGTACGGCCTTGATCAGGTCTGGTATATGCCTTCCGGGCAGCCTCCTCATAAGAAGGAGCAGGAGATTTCTCCGGCCGCTGTCCGCTGCGCCATGGTTTCCCTGGCTGTGGAAAAGGAGGAGGGGCTGTACCTTTCGGAATTCGAGACCTTGCGGCCGGGAACGACTTACACGGCCGAGACGCTTAAGCTCCTTAAAGAGGCTTATCCGTCGGATGCGTTTTATTTTATCATCGGAGCCGATTCGCTGTACGAGATCGAGAACTGGTACCATCCAGAGGAGATCCTCGCCAACGCGGAGATCCTGGCGGCTGTGCGCGAATACAGGCATTTTCACCGCTCCTTCGATGAGCAGATCGCGTATCTTAACGAACGTTTTGACGCCAGGATCCGGAAGCTCCACTGTGCGGAGACGGATATTTCCTCCCATGAGATCCGCCGGGCAGTATCGGAAGGCTTAAGCATCCGGCAGTGGGTGCCGGACGCGGTGGCCGGGTATATCGAAGAACATCATCTGTACCAGGAGAAACGCCATGAATGAGTTTATTGCATATGCGCGTAAAAAACTGAAAAAGAAGCTGAGTGAGTCCCGCTACGAGCATACCTTAAGCGTATCCTATACCTGCGTCTGTCTGGCCATGCGTTACGGATACCCGCTGGAGAAAGCGGAGATCGCGGGTCTTCTGCATGACTGCGCCAAATGCTACCCGGAGGACAGCTACGTCAGCCGGTGCGAGAAGCACGGGATACCGCTTTCGGCAGAAGAAAAGGCGGCTCCGGCCGTCCTCCACGCCAAACTGGGCGCCTGGATAGCGAGGGAGCGTTACGGGATCCGGGACGAAGAGATTCTAAGCGCCATTGCATGCCATACGACCGGCAGGCCCGGTATGGGACTTCTTGATAAAATCCTTTATATTGCGGATTATATTGAAGTGCGGCGGGATAAGGCGGAGAATCTCCCCGAGATAAGGCGGTTGGCTTTTGAGGATATCGACGAAGCGCTGTTTCGGATCGTGGAGGGGACACTCGGCTATCTGCAGAAGCGCGGGATCGCCACTGATCCGATGACAAGAAGAACTTATGAATATCTTTTACAGGAAAAGGAGAATGTACATGGGTGAAGTGAAAATGAAGGAATCCGCGGAGGCGGGATCCGCTTCCGTCCGGGAGGAAAAGGGCGTTCATAATCTGGCTGACGCGCCGGAAATGGTGCGGCTGGCCAGAGAGGCGCTGGAAGACAAGAAGGGCCAGAATATCAAGATCATCGATATCAGCCGGGTTTCCGTTCTGGCCGATTATTTTATCATTGCCGACGGTTCCAATCCCAATCAGGTTCAGGCCATGGTCGATAACGTGGAGGAGGTTCTCGGAAAAGCGGGCTATGAATGCCGCCAGATCGAGGGCTACGGCACGGCCAACTGGATCCTGATGGATTACGGCGACATGATCGTTCATGCGTTCTGCCGGGAGGACCGGCTGTTCTATGATCTGGAACGGATCTGGAGAGACGGGAAGCTGGTCGAAACGGATATCTGACAGGGACGCGGTTCCTATACCGGCGTAATTGAAAACCGTCCGCACTGTGCAGGAAGGATCCTGTACGGCGCAGACGGTTTATGCGTTATATCGGCCGGGTCTTCTGCGGATCAGATAAAGGCCGGAACAATCACATCATCCGGATCAGGCCGATCACGACTCCAAGCACATCGGCATGGTCTACGATGATCGGATCCATAGCATCATTCTCTGGCTGGAGGCGGTAGCGGCCGTTCTCCTTGTAAAAACGCTTCACGGTGGCGGAATCGTCCACAAGCGCGGCGACGATCTCGCCGTTGCGGGCGGTCGGCTGGCTCTTGACGATGATCTGGTCGCCGTCAAAAATGCCGACATTGATCATGCTGTCGCCCTTCACGCGGAGCATAAAGGTCTCCTGGTTCGGCAGCAGTTCAACTGGAATCGGAAAATAGTTCTCAATATTCTGCTCGGCGAGGATCGGCTGGCCGGCTGCGATCGTGCCGACTAAGGGAACATTCACGACCTCCCTGCGGTTTAAGTTAAAGCAGTCGTCAATGATCTCGATCGTCCTGGGCTTCGTCGGATCGCGGCGGATATAACCGTTCTTCTCCAGCGTCTCCAGGTGGGAATGGACGGAAGAGGTGGACTTCAGATGAACCGCTTCACAGATCTCGCGCACGGCCGGCGGATACCCCTTCTTAAGAATCGTTTCTTTAATATATTCCAATATTTCCTGCTGTTTCGCGCTGATCTTCCCCTGTGCCATAATTTACCTCCAATCAGAACGCATATTCTGTCTCTGCTGTTATCTTACCATAGATCCGGCAAAAATGCAAACCTTTGTTCGAAAAAAATCAAAATCCATCTTGACAAACATTTGTTCGGTGGTATAATTAATGCATACAGAACATTTGTTCGCAACGTACGTTCGGGTATGGAGGTGCTTTTATGAGAAGGAATTTTCTTGCGGCAGCGATAATGGTTATGCTCGGCTTCGGTTTCTGCGGCGGCGCGCTGATGAGTTCGATGGCGAAGGAACCTGCGGCGGCTACAGCTGTATATTATACAAGTATTGAGATCGGCCACGGCGACTCCCTGTGGAGTATTGCCCGAAGATATGCGCCGGAGCTCGGCCTTTCCGCGGGGGGAGTATATCGACCGGCTTAAGCGGATGAATCATCTGGAGGACGACACGATACATGAGGGCTGTTATCTGACGGTTATGTATCGTGCGGCCCGATGAAAGGAGCCGGATCCCTGCAGCTGCCATTCAGATCCGGCTGCCGTCATCGTAAGTTTTTTCAGACTGAGAAGCGGTGGGAGAGGCAGTTTCAGCTGGAGCTGCGGCATATTCCGGCGCCTCCTCACGCAGACGGACTTTATCGCGGGCGCTTCGCCTGCGGGCGTCGTCCAGAGCGGCATAGTGTTTCTTGGTCGTGTTTACATCCGTATGGCCCAGAACATCCGCGACCAGATAGATGTCGCCGGTTTCCTGATAGAGAGAAGTACCGTAGGTGCTGCGGAGCTTATGCGGAGTGATCCGTTTGAGCGGCGTTACGATTTTCGCATACTTTTTAACCAGGTTCTCGACGCTGCGCACAGAGATCCGCTTCATTTGCAGAGAGAGGAAGAGAGCGTTTTCATGTCCTTCGGCCGGGATCATATGCCTGCGCTGATCCAGATACTGAAGCAGGGCTTCCTCCACTTCATCGCCGAAATAGACGGTGACCTCCTTGCCTCCCTTGCGGTGGATCCGAATACCGCTGTTTTTGAAATCCACGTCGCTGATGTCAAGTCCCACACATTCCGACACGCGGATGCCGGTTCCCAGAAGGAGCGTCATCAGAGCCAGATCCCGCACCTGGGTCTTTTCGTGAAAGTCGCGCTGCTTTTTCGTAAGAGAATCACCGCTTTCCACGGTATCCAAAAGCGCCGCGACCTCGTCGATATCCAGCCGAATGATCTCTTTCTCGTGAAGCTTCGGCAGCTTTATCAGCGCAGCGGGATTATTTTTAAGCCGTTCCAGACGGTAGAAGTAGTTGTAGAAGCTCTTTAAAGAGGATATTTTACGCATTATGCCGCGTTCCTTGTTGACTACTTCGAGGTTTTTGTCGTCATAGCGGTACTTCAGATATTCCATGTATTCTTCCAGATCGCCTGCACGGATTTGGTCGAGCTGCTCCAGTGAGATATCACGGATATCCCTGGAAGCAAATACAGGGTTTTCTTTCCGAAGAAATTCAAAGAATACCTTCATATCATAGGCGTAGGCGATTCTTGTCCGCGATGATGTCTGGGGTTCGATTCCTCTGAAGAAATCGGAGCAGTAGGGCGGCAGTTCCTTGATCATTTCACGCAGATGCAGCGTGTTTTCACGGTCTTTTTGCTCATAATATGGAATATTGGCCATAGCCGTTCCTCCTTTACGATTCCGGGTCCATTTCATGTTCAACGGCAGGCCGGCCTCGGACCGGCGACCAGCCCGGGACGGAACTGGAAGTTATTGCATGAAAGAGATTGTTTTTAAGCTGTGGATTATCCTTTACCAGAGCATTTGTTAAATTTTTAACATATTCGCGTTTCGTAAATCCGTCGGCCGGACATGGATTCTTACATACAGGAAGTTGATATTTGTTTCTAAAACCGATTATATCTGCTTCGTTCACATAGATCATCGGCCGGATGACAGTCAGACCGGAACGGTCCAGATACGTTGCCGGCGCGAACGAATAAAACCGGCCTTCATACATAAGCGATAATAATAGGGTCTCGATTACATCGTCCCTGTGATGCGCGTATGCGACCTTATTGCAGCCAAGACCGGCCGCGGCCTTGTTAAGAGCGCCTTTGCGAAGCTTCGCGCAAAGTGAACAGGGATTCGATTCCTTTCGTACCTGAAACAATATTTTTCCGATATCCGTGGAAACTATCGTATACGGAATCAGAAATCGCTCACAGAGCATTTTTACGGGAGTCAGATCGAAGCCTTCGTAACCGAGATCTACCGTGATCGCCTGCAGTTCGAATTTCTCCGGATAGAATTTCTGCAGACCATGCAGCGCATAAAGAAGCGCCAGGCTGTCCTTGCCGCCGGAGATACCGACAGCAATGCGGTCCCCATCCTGAATCAGATGGTAATCGTCGATTGCCTGACGCGTTAAACTGTATAGGCGCTGTAATTTCACGGATATCCCTCCATTTATGGCACTATCTATTCGTTAAACTAGACTTTCGCGAATAGTTGTTTCGATATCCCTATTCTACTATGAACCGCCATAAAAGTCAATATATAACTTTTAATCCAGCAGATTACGGTAATACGGCCAATACAGATCAATATTGCTTACGATCACATTATTGCTGGAACTTCCTCGTTCATGGATCACATACATGGTTCCGTCGGGCGCCCAGGCCAGGAACAGACATACGTGCGCATCGTCGCCGGTACGGACGATGTAATCGCCTGGCTTCAGTTCGGAGCGGTCGACCTGCCTTCCAAGGGCATAGAGTCCGGCTGTGCTTTCATATGGCAGATGACGTCCAAGCGCTGTCCAGTAAAGCCAGGATATCCACCCCGAACAGTCCAGGCCCCGCAGACTGCGGCCGTTTTCATCCGGATTTATAAGCGTTCCAAAGCCGTTTGCTTCATATCCGGGGCCGGAGGGCTTGCCGCCCCAGTAATACGGTATGCATCCGACGGACTCAAGGGCCAGTTTGACCAGTGCTTTTCTCTCTTCTGCCGTGTCTTCCGGCATCATATTCATATAGTATCGAATCTCTGCTGCAGTAAGCGGATTCTGGATATACAGGCTGGCCGGTACCCTCAGACCATATAGATCGTACCAATCCTGATCCATCAAGGTCTGCACATAGCGTTTTCTGAGCATTGACCAGCCCTTCCAGGTATCGGTATATTCTTCCTCCGATCGGCTCTTTTCATCGAGCCTGAACAGATTCGTTCCGGTTTCGTTCAGGCCGATGATCGTCGCATGGATCGTCAGATCAATGTGGCCTTTGCACTCTTTTTCCTCCTCTGCTTCATCGGCGCTGCCGCTCTCCTCCGCCTGTGTTTCGGCTAATGGGCCGCTCTGAATCGTTTCGGAAGAAGCCAGAGATTCCTGACCGGCTTCATCTGCCGCGGGAAGCGTCTCTTCGGGCGCAGATTCTGCGCCGGATGCCGCTTCTGAAGCATCCGAGTGCTGCTCTGCCGCAGCGGAGGACGAAAGGAATCCCAGCGGGCCGCCCGATCCGACGGATTCTTCTGTCTCCGAAGCCTCGGTGGAGATCTCCGCAGACGGAACCGTCATCTCCGCAGTCGGGACTTCCGTCTCCGCGGCGTTGTCCGCCGATGCCTCCGAAGACTCGACAAACGAGGCCAGAGGACCGGCCGACGCTTCTGGACTCTCCGGTGTCACCGACGATGTTATCGATGTATCATCTGCCGGAACGGCCATCGAGGTCATCGCAGGATCCGCCGCCGGAGCAGCCGTTGCAGCCGACACATCTGCCGCCGCGTCTGCTGCCAGGGCGTTCTCCGGCACCGCTGCTGCTTCATCCAGGATACCAAGAGGCCCACCGGAATCTTCTGCAGATCCCGGCGATTCGGACCACGGCCCGATCCGAATGGTTCCTTCTGCGGTCGATTCGACCGGAGCGAGTCCGTCCGGATCTGCCCATGAAACATCGGAATCATCTTCGTCAATATATGTGCTGTCGTATTTGCATTCACCCTCGCAGAAATATATATCACTGACCGAAATACTGTATTTGTGAGAAGCATTCCACAGATTGCCTGTATATTGATAGAATTCGTCTATACTTTCAAATGGATGGAAAAAGGAATAAACATTCGCCATTGCCATGATCTCTCTGGCATTGGAATATCCGCTGATCATATTGCCGTCTCCGTCATAGAACAGCAGACCGACATTGGTCCATTCGGAATAATCACTGATGTTTTTCCCCGTTATTCCCAGATTGACCGCCATAACGCCCGGCGCAGCCTCCCGGTTGGCATACATTCGGGATACCCACGCCTCATCTTTCGATGTCAGACTATAATAGGCCTTCCCCGCATAGCTGTCCGAAGGCTCGTTCGATGCGTCCGAAACAAACGCATAAGCCATATTGAGCCGGACCGGGGATGGTTCAGCCTGCGCCATAAGCTCCGCTTCCGTAGGCGGCGGAAGCACTTCTTCTGCGGCTGCTTCGGCCGTAGCCGCCTCGCTTTCCGGGACTGTCTCGGTGACAGGCGGCGCTTCGGCGTCCTTCGCCGCTTCATCGGCATCCGCCTGAGGGGATGGCTGCCTGTCCTGCTCATTTTCCGAGGACAGACTTACAACCACAGCCTCATTTCCCGTCCGGGAGGTGGGGTAGTTTTCTGCTATGGCACAACAGAAAATGGAGACGATCAGCATAGCGGCGATCTCTACCGATGCCCTGTGCCGGATCATCTCCAATCCCTTCTTCCAATCTATGTAAAAACGATTCATATGAACTGAATACTCCTGTCCTCTACTTAATTCTCGCCTGCCTTGATACGGGCAAACTCGCAGATCAGCCTGACTGCGCCCTCGACTCCCGTAGCGCTGCTGTTAATGCACAGATCGTAGTTTCTGGCATCGCCCCACTTCTTGCCGGAATAATAATTGTAATAGCTGGAACGGTTTTTATCTGTCTTGATCATGATGTCCTTCGCTTTGGACTCGTTTACGTTATGGAGCTCCATCAGGTGCCGGATCTTATCCTCTTCGTCCCCGGTAATGAAGACGGTAACGGTATCAGCGCGGTTCGCAAGCGCATAATCCGCACAGCGTCCGACAAACACACAGGACTCCTCCTCAGCCAGCTTCTTGATCGTATCGAACTGGGCCAGAAAGACCTTATGGTTGATCGGCATATTCATATAAGATGAAGTATTATATCCCATGGAATACGTATCCATAACAAATGAGTAAAGGAAGCTGCCGGCAGCTTTCTCATCATGGGTTTCGAATACTTCCTTGCAGAGACCGCTGTTCTTAGCCGCCTCGGTCAGGAGCTCCTTGTCATAGCATTTGATCCCCATCGTCTCCGCCAGCTTCAGACCGATGGAACGCCCTTTACTTCCGCACTGCCGTCCGATTGTAAATATAAGCTTGCCTTCCATATATCCTCTCTCCTTCCTGCCTGTAGAAACGATAATCCTGTCATAGAAATTATACATCAATCGTTCCGGAAAGTATAGTATAAATTTATGTCATTTTCGCAGCTTCTCGAGTAAAGCCGTAAAATATTCCGGAAGCGGCGCATGAAATTCCATATATTCGCCGGTACGGGGATGGACGAAACCAAGCACTCCCGCATGAAGCGTCTGACCTTCAAGCGCGTAGGGACATCGGGCCGGTCCGTATACAGCATCTCCCAGTACCGGATGATGGATGGAACTCATGTGTACACGGATCTGATGGGTCCGGCCGGTCTCCAGCCTGCATTCCACGTAAGTATAGCCCTTAAAACGTTCCAGAACCCGGTAATGGGTCACCGCCCTGCGGCCGTTTTTTACATTCACAGCCATCTTCTTCCGATCCGCAGGATGCCGGCCGATCGGTGCGTCAATGACTCCTTCATCCTCCTTTATAACGCCGCAGACAATCGCCTCGTACCGTCTGGTAATCGTGTGCTCCTTCAGCTGAAGCGCGATGGAATTGTGGGCCGCGTCATTCTTACAGACGATCAGGATACCGGTGGTGTCCCGGTCGATCCGATGCACGATCCCCGGCCGCATGACGCCGTTGATCCCGGAAAGGCTTCCGCGGCAATGGGCCATCAGTCCGTTGACCAGCGTGTCGTCGGCGTGCCCCGCCGCCGGATGGACGACCATTCCCTTGGGCTTATTGACAAGCAGAACGTCATCGTCTTCGTAAATGATATCAAGCGGTATCTCTCTGGCGACGATCTCCGGTTCTTTTGCTTCCGGCATCTCAAATTCGATCCGGTCCGCGGCGTTCACCTTGTAATTGGGCTTTACCGAAAGACCGTTTACGAAGATATCGCCGGATTTCAGAAGCTTCTGAAGATGAGACCTTGTCAGCCCTTCACAATGCTCTGCAAGGTACCGGTCGATCCGGTCGGTGCCTTCGGCGTCCATGACCAGAAGCTGTCGTTTCACCTCGGCTCCTTTCTTCCGGGAACCATGGCCGCGATCTCCTCCTCGCTGTAAAATCCGAAAAACAAAAGGACAAAGAGCAATGCGGTCGCCCCGGTAACATAGCAGTCAGCCACATTAAAGATCGGAAAATCGATCAGCTTAAAATAGAGGAAATCCACTACGTACCCCTGGCTGACCCGATCCGCCAGATTGCCGGCGGCGCCGGCGGCGATTACAGTCAGGCAGAGGATCAGCGGCAGATAACGCGTCCTTTCAGGCAATGTCCATATCAGATAAAGCGCAGCCGCAAATACAAGAATGGCTACGATAAAAAACAGGAGCTGCTGTCCCTGGAGAAGTCCGAAGGCCGCGCCCTGGTTCTCCGAATATTGCAGTTCGAAAACACCCTTCCATATTACATACGGTTCATGACCTTTCAGACTTTCCGCTGCCACAGCTTTCGTAAACTGATCCAGCGCATACAGAAGCCCGAACAGCAGAAAGCTTAATGCCAGACGAATGATCCGTTTGTTCATAACGATCGTATCCTCCTGAAATATTCGAAAATCATTTCAATATCGTATTCAAGGCTTCCTGCATCTCCTCTTCCGTCACGGTTCTGTCGATCACGGCGTCGCCGATCGAGCGAAGGAGTATAAAGCGGATCCTTCCGCCATCCATCTTCTTATCGTTCTTCGTAGCAGCGAGTACAGCGCCGGCATCCGGTCCGCTTACGCTCACCGGCATACCATACCACTTTAGCAGTGCTTTCAGCCGGTCGATATCCTCCCGGCCGATCCATCCGCGCCCCCTCGATATCTCCGACGCCGCCAGAAGTCCGAGACCGACGCAATGACCGTGAGGAAGAGTGAAATCGGTAAGCTTCTCGATCGCATGTCCCAGCGTGTGTCCGAAATTCAGGAGCGCCCGCTCTCCCTGCTCCGTCGGGTCATTCTCTACCACCTGGCGTTTTATTTCGTCGCTGCGCCCAATCATCGCCATACAGACCGTTTCGTCCCTCTGAAGGATTCGATCCCGGTTCTCATAAAGCCATTGATAGTACCGTTGATCACGGATCAGGCCGTGCTTGATGATCTCTCCCATTCCGGAGCTGTACTGCTCAGCCGAAAGCGTTTTCAGCGTATTTACATTGGTATAGACCAGCCGCGGCATATGGAACGCGCCGACCATATTCTTATAAGCCTCGAAATCCACGCCCGTCTTGCCGCCGATGGAGCTGTCCACCTGGGAAAGCAGCGTGGTCGGAATCTGGATGAATGAAATACCGCGCAGATAAGTGGCTGCAGCATAGCCGCACAGATCGCCGACCACGCCCCCGCCTAACGCCACCAGCATGTCCTTCCGGTCAAACTGACGCAGGATCAGCTGCCGGTAAAGTCCGCGTACCGTGTCCAGATTCTTATACTCTTCGCCGGCCGGGAATACAAACGAGGTAAGTGCGCCGCAGCACTCCCTCAGAATATCCGTCACCTGCTCCAGATAGAGACCGGCCACGTTCGAATCGGTCACGACGCAGATCCGCCGGCCGCTCACATTCAGTTTCTTAACCTCTTCCGCCAGTTCATCGAAGGAACCGGACAATACAATATCATAGATCGGGATATGATCCCTGCAAACGGTCAGTCGTCTGTCCATCGTAAGAATGCCTCTCATTTAAGTATAGTTCCCGCGTATAAAAAAGCAGACACTTCACCCTATCGGTTCTGCTGCCCTGCGGCAGGATCACAGACAAGGGAATGCCTGCTATAAGTTCTGTTTAAGCCTAGATCCGGAAATTCAATCCGGAGATATCCATGCTGCTTCCACTGCCCAGCAGATCCTGGAAATCGCCGGAAAGCTCTACAGACTCGGGAGTCGCTATAAAGATATAGTTGGATATCTTCTGAAGGTTTCCGTTCATGGAATAGGTGGCGCCGGAGGTGAAATCAATGATCCTCTGCGCTACCTCCGTCTGCAGTCCTTCCATATTCAGAACCACTGCCTTGCCGGCCAGCAGATAATCGCAGATCTCCTTCGCGTCCTCAATGGAGGTCGGCTTCACCATGGATACTTCCATGGAACGCTGCTGCTTCATCGGGACTACCTTGGCGGAGCGGCTGCTGTTCCCGAGAAAACGAGGCTTGGGCGGCTCCTCTTCCTCTATATCGTCATAATAATCATCATCCTGGCGGCTCCCGCCCCCGAACAGACTCTTCTTGGCGGGCTTCTCCTCATCCTCATAGTCGTCGTCCAGGAAATAATCGTCGTCCTCATTATCACGCAGCCGGATACTGTCCATAAATTTGCCAAAAACACCCATCGCTAATAATTCTCCCTTATTTGTCGTTCACCAAAAATTCCGGTGCCTACTCTCACCATGGTAGCGCCCTCTTCTATCGCGACCTCAAAATCACCGGTCATTCCCATGGAGAGAACATTCATATTAACATTATCGACGTTTTTGCTTTTGATGTCAATAAAAAATTGATACAATTTTCGAAAAATATGCCTGTTTTCTTCCGCATTCTCTACGAAAGGCGCGATCGTCATAAGTCCCTGTATGTTTACATGGGGAAAAGCAGCGATTTCCTTCAGAGCAGATTCCGTATCCTCCAGGAAAAAGCCGAATTTACTCTCTTCCCGCGCCACGTTGACTTCCAGAAGAATCGGGGTGACTATATCCTGTTTGGAGGATTCCTTCTCGATCTCCCGGGCCAGCTTGACGGAATCTACGGAGTGGATCAGGCACACCCTGCCGACTACCTGACGTACCTTGTTCGTCTGCAGATGGCCGATCATGTGCCACCGTATATCTGCGGGAAGCAGCGGATATTTTTCAAGGATCTCCTGCACTTTATTCTCTCCGAAATCCCTTGCTCCCGCTTCGTAGGCCTCGCTCAGCAGTTTGACAGGCTTCGTCTTGCTGACCGCGATCAGCGTTACATCCGATGTATTCCGTCCGGCCCTCTTGCAGGCTGATTCAACCCTTGCCTGAATCGCATGATACCGTTCCGCAACCATTTCTTATTCTCCTGCCTATTGATAGATCAGCTGATCCTCGCCGGTTACAGCGGAGGCGTCCAGCACGATATGGTCATATACGCTCAAGCCGTAGCTGGTACCCTTCTTCACCGTATAGAATTCATCGTTCTGCGCAAGGATCTCGATCTGCTTGAATACCGAATATCCGCGGTTGATATTGTATACGCCCTGAAGGGACGCCGTCTGCCCGACCTGAAAACGGTCGGATGAATCCGGTTTTACAAGATAATCTCCCGCGTGTATTTCTTCGTCCTCCGACGTATCGATATAATAAAATTCATCTGTGGAGTAATAGATCGTCGCAGGTACAAACTCGACCAGCGTGCCGTTCTCGGTGTAGATCTCCTTGTTAAAGCCTTCCTGGTCCGTGTCGCCTCCGGTCGTCAGATAGGTAACCGGCACAAGGTAGAAATTCTTCGAGGTAACGGAACTGACAGGAATCTTAAGTCCCTGCGCCACATCCATGGCTACCTGGAAATCCAGATACCGCTCCGATATAAACTGTACCATATACCGGTTAAAATCAAGCTTGCCGTAGGAATCTCCGTCAGCCCCCGTGATGATGGAAAAAACTCCGTCTGTCGTCAGATCATGACCGGGAAAACGCACAGTAAGGGATGTGAGATCCTGAAAATCATTCACATCCTTTTCCGATAACGGAAAAACCAGAGACCAGTTATCATCGGTTATAACCTTATAGATCGGGGTCCCCTGCTCTACCAGATCCCCTGCGTGGGTGATGGCTCTGCTGTACCGGCTCCTGTCGAAGCTGCTCTCCGAGACCTGCGAAGCGTCGAGATCCTCAAGGCCATCGATCGAGTAGGAGATCACGCCGCTGACCGGAGTGCTGACACGGGAAAAATTACCGCCCAGCTGTTCGGCCAGCTGATCGTCCGCGCTGGCGGCATTAAAGTTGGCATACTCCATGACCATAGCGTCCAGAGAATACTTGGAATCGTATACCTGACTGAAGTCCATGTCCGAATAGGAAAGACTGAATGCGGAAAGGGCTTTCTTGACACTGATCACGTCTTCCTCCGACAACAGCTCCGCCGCGGCGTTTTCCTCCAGAAGCTTTGCCGCTTCTCCGGTCTCATCCATGGAATAAACGCTGCTTCCTGCGGCAGCCCGCTTCCCTTCGCGGATGTAATAATTGACATAGCCGCTCCGGGCCGCGTACTCCGTCGTCTCATCCCGAAGGATGATGCCGGTGAAATTCCGGTCGCTTGCGATGGCCCCCTCCGTCACCTCGTAAGGCTGCACTTTGGTCCGCGTACAATACTGATAGACATAAAAAGCCAGATACAGAAAAATAACGAAAAATATGATCATTCCGATATTGATCTGCAGCGGGCGGCGGTATTTGACTATCTTCTTGTTCTTCTTCGCCATGGAACCGGTTCTCCTCAAAAAGAGCCTGGCTCGGCAGGCTCTTAAGTATCATGTAAATATCTTATGAACGTCGGTCTCCTACAGGGAGATCGTAATCTTCTCCTTCATGCTGTCCGGGAGCGCGTCCGCGTCCCTGGATACGCTCAGGACGAATGTCACATGGAACTTCTCTCCGATCTGCTCCAGCGCGTTCACGGTCTCCGTAATATCCTGACCCTCCAGGCAGGCAAGCTTCAAAAAGCTGTCCAGGAACATGATCTCCAGGTCATGATCCTGAGAAATGATCCCGCTGACGAATCCTAGAAAACCTGAGCTGTCGTTAATATCGAATCCCTTGACGTTGATCAGACGGATCTTGTTGTTAAGCTCGTACATATGCTTGGAACTTTTATCCAGATAAACGATGGAGCCCTTTGCTTCCTTGATCGCCGCATTGGCCTTGTCCAGCAGATACTTGGTCTTGCCCTTTCCCTTGTCGCCTGCGATAATCTGCACCATGTGTTTGTCCTCCTTGAGTGATTGGTTATTGTATAAAAAGTTATTTATTTTCAATTCAATTATAGTATATCTCGTCCGAAAAGGCAATCACTAATTGTCAATCTTGGAAATTAACTTTGTCATGTTGTCGTACAGACTGTTCCGGTTCTCCGACTTCAGAATGACGGAAATATATTCGTCTCCGCTGTCATCATCCCGCGTCGCCATGATCAGACAGCTTCCGGCCGCCTGCGTTGTACCCGTCTTGCTGGAAAAAACGGTGAGGCCTCCGGGCGTGTCCCGCTTGCCCAGCATATACAGATTGGTTCCGCCCCATGTTTTCTCCACCGCCGCTCCGGACGCGTCCACATAGGAAGCGTTATAGGATACCGTACCCGTGACCTCCCTGAACTTCGGAAGCGTGAGCGCTTCCCTGTAGATCAGATACAGATCATAGGCCGTCGTATAATGATTCTCGTCCGTAAGGCCGTGAGGATTCACAAAATGCGTGTCTGTCGCCCCGAGCGCTCGGGCCTCCTGGTTCATCCTGTCCGCAAACGCTTCGATACTGCCCGCCATATGTACCGCGATCGCCGCGCCCGCGTCGTTGCCCGACGGAAGCATCAGCCCGTAAAGAAGCTGCTCCAGGGTCAGCCGGTCTCCCGGATTGATTCCGCACAGGGACGCGCCGGATTCCGTGATCACGGCATCCTCCGTTACGGTTACAAGATCCGAAAGGTTCCCGTATTTGATCGCCAGGATCGCCGTCATAACCTTGGTGATGCTGGCCGGGTACAGCCGTTCGAACGCGTTCTTGCTGTAGAGCG
This sequence comes from uncultured Lachnospiraceae bacterium, assembly GCA_947589095.1. Lineage (GTDB taxonomy): Bacteria > Bacillota > Clostridia > Lachnospirales > Lachnospiraceae > UBA3402. The sequence goes on along the minus strand of CANQBX010000007.1, from coordinate 22,919 downwards.
TTTCCCGGGAAGACAGATCGAATACCGCTCCCGCTTCCGATGTGATCTCATCCGCGCTGTAAAGCGACTCATCCGTCACTACGCACAGATCCGAGGCAAATAGTTCTCCCTCACCGAAATCCGCATCCGGAAGGCTGCCGTCCGATAATATACTTTCCAGCCCCATATCCCGCTCTTCGATCCGATACGGGTTTTCCAATTCCCTTTCCCCGCAGCCGCTTAAGAGGGCCAGCACCGTAAAGGCCGCGCAAACTGAAGCAGTGCGGATTGCGGTACGCCGTCCGCCGCTGTGAATCGCCATTCCATAAACCTCCCATCCGCCATTCCTGCAGGCGGCGGATTATTTGTACATCTCGCGCCATTCCAGATCGCCGTGCTCCAGCGCTTTGACCAGAAGCTCGCCGGTAGCCAGATTGGTGGCGACAGGTATATTGTGAAGGTCGCACATCCGTATGATGCTGCTTCCGTCCGGGTCGGTGCGTTTCGGGGATACCGGCTCCCGGAAAAAGATCACCAGATCAAGCTGGTCCTGCTCGATATCCGTACACATCTGCTCCGCCCCGCCCAGATGTCCGGCCAGATACTTGTGTATGTTCAGATTCGTCACTTCCTCGATCAGCCGCCCCGTAGTACCGGTGGCGTAAAGGGAATGCTTGCTTAGGATTCCCCTGTAAGCGATACAGAAATTCTGCATCAGTTTCTTCTTGGAATCATGTGCGATCAAACCTACGTTCATGTACACTCCTCCTTTATTCGTTATTGTACTTGCGCTGCAGTCCCACGTTGAGAACAATACCCATACCAATAAACAGACTTAACAGGGAACTTACGCCGGAACTGATAAACGGAAGCGGCAGCCCTGTATTGGGAAATATTGCCGTGGCCACGGCAATATTAGCGAAGCTCTGGAAACCCAGCAGGGTCGCCATACCCACGCAGATCATCCGGCCCGACAGATCGGAGGCCCTCATGGCCATGATCAGACATTCGTAAACCAGAACGAGATACAGGATGATAACGACCATGGAGCCGACAAATCCGAATTCCTCGCCGATTATCGCAAAAATAAAATCGTTCTGCTCTTCTACAAGGAAATTCCCGGCCTTTACGGAGAGAATCCCGGTGTTATTCCATCCCTTTCCCCACAACTGGCCGGAACCGATGGCCATAATGGAATTCTCCTGCTGGTAATAGGTCTCCGAGTACAGCTCGGGATTCTGCCAGGACAGGATCCGGTTCGCCTGATACTGCTGCAGAAACGGAATCATCCCATGCTGGAGCAGATAGAACAGCAAAAACACTGCCGGTATGGCTACGGCGAGCACTCCCAGGATCCACCGGTAGCTGATCCCGGCAGAAAAAACAATGGCCGCCACTACAATGGTCAGTACGATCAGCGTCGACAGATTCGGCTGCATATAGATCAGAACCGCAGGAACAGCGAACAGCGCTGCCGCCGCGAAAACTACGGTGACCCGGTTCATCTTCTCCCGGTACCGATCAAAATACCAGGAGAAGAACAGGATTATGCCGATCTTGACAAATTCCGACGGCTGGATCTGTCCGATAACCGGAAGCTGAAGCCAGCGTGTCGAGATACCGCGGCTGCGTCCGAACAGGATCACGGCCGCCAGAAACGCCGCGCATGCCAGATAAATCAGTATATGGAAGGACAGGATCCAGTGATAATCGATGAGCGATAAAACGATCGCGATCACGAGACCGACTCCGATCCCCATAAGCTGCTTGCTGACCGTCGCCTGATTCTGATTGGTGGCGCTGTAGATCGCCATAAGGCCGATCACGCTCAGCGCCGCCATATACAGAAGCAGGCGAACGTTGTATCTTCGAAAATTATAATCAAAAAGTGTCATGCAATCGTCCCCTTAAGCCTGAGGCTCCTGACCGGTATCACTGTATAAAGAGCTGCCGGATCCTCATCCCCGGACTCTGCGCCGTCCGAACGCCTGACGCGGAGTTCCATCCGCTGCGCGTCAACGTCCATATATCTGGAAATCACGCGGAGCAGGTCATCCTTAAGCATCTCCAGCACTTCGGGCGGGAAACCGGTCTGATCCGCCGCAAGCAGCGCCTTCAGACGGTTCGCGGCGATCGCTCCCGAACGCTTTCTCCTGAGTACGGAAGTCCGGCTGTACATCATGCCCCACCTCCTACGCCCTCTTAAGTAAGCTTGTCAGACGGCCGAAGATGCCGTACGACACATTCGGAAGCGTAAGCGGCACATCCTCCCCAAGCAGACGCCGGCAGATATCCATGAATGCCTGTCCGGCCGCCGTGTCCGTCCCTGCCAGAGGTTCTCCCTGATTCGTGGAGATGACGATCGCTTCATCGTCCGGAATGGCGCCGATCAGCGGTACCGCCAGGATGTCCATAACGTCGTCGACCGACATCATATCTCCTCTCCGCACCATATCGTGCCGAACCCGGTTGACGATCAGATGAATGCTTTTCATCTGTCCGGCATCCAGAAGTCCAATGATGCGGTCGGCGTCGCGTATGGCGGATACCTCCGGTGTCGTGACCACGAGGGCCCGGCCTGCGCCCGCCACGGCGTTCTTAAAGCCCTGCTCGATCCCGGCCGGACAGTCGAGCAGTATGTAATCGAAATCGTCCTGCAGGTCATCTACCAGCTTCATCATCTGCTCGGGATTCACCGCGGATTTATCTCTTGTCTGTGCTGACGGAAGTAGATACAGGTTCGGGTATCTCTTGTCTCTAATCAGGGCCTGCTTCATTCTGCAGTTTCCCTCTACCACATCCACCAGATTATAAACGATCCGGTTCTCCAGTCCCATGACGACGTCCAGGTTGCGCAGTCCGATGTCTGTATCGATCATCACCGTGCGCTTCCCGAGGATCGCAAGGCCTGTCCCAATGTTGGCAGAGGTTGTGGTCTTACCCACCCCGCCTTTTCCGGAGGTAACAACGATGACTTCACTCATGTCTGATTCCTCCAAAAAAAATGACTGTCACAGATATTCTACCCTATCTTTATGGATATTTCCAGTAGCATTTTGTATATTTTTCGAGATAAATTTTGTCTAAGACGACGACTGTTCCGTCCGATGCGGGAACCGGTGTACATCGCCTGGCGGATGCGCGCCGATCAGCCGAACAGACCCCTGCGCATGCTCTTAATGCTGATCCGGCCGTCCTCCACGCTTACGATCACAGGTCCCTTCGCGAGACGTTTCCCCTTCTCGGAGCAGTGTACCTCGTAATCCGCGATCCTGAGGGCCGACGGAGCCATCTCCATGGCCGCGACCACCGCCTCCGAATTTCCGGAAACGCCCGCGACGACGGAGCCCCGCAGATCGCCGATCACCACCACATGGCCCTTGGAAATGATCCTGGCGCCCTTTTCCACATCTCCGATGACCACAATACTGGTTTCCGCGTCTATACTCTCGCCTTCCTTCAGGGTCCCGCGGTAGAACTGGCCGTTGGCGGCCGACAGCTCCATCAGCTTCTCATTGAGGGCTTTCTCACATTTGCGGGTGCGTTCAAGATCCTGATCCAGAAGGCAAAGGATCTCGATATCGGAGCTGCCGGTGATCACATTGACCAGTTCAAACTCCTCCTCCGGCGAAAGCTCCCTGCCGGCCAGCGTCAGCGCCATCTGTACGGACCCCCAGAATTTGGCGCTCTCTCCGAACTTTGCCGCCACGTCTTTAAGAAGCTGGTCGAACGGCAGTTCCGGATCCAGGATCACGGTCATACCGGAACGGTTGCTTTTGATCACTACGGAATTCTTCATTATATTCCTCCTTGCTTTTAGCTGCGATGATCCCTGCTTAATCCCCGACGACGATGTTAGTAGCATCCAGGGCGCCGGTATTCATGATGTAATCCAGATCCGTATATCCGTAATAAAGCCGGTATACGTTCTTCGCTACGGCCGCCGCTTCCGCGGAGCTGTAGCCGTAAGGAATGTTTACGGTCACGCTGATCTCGGGATTCTCATAGGGACCGTAGGAGATAAAGAACGCGTGGTTGCCGCGGGCGTTCTCCTGGGCGGTACCGGTCTTGCCGGCGATATCTACCTCCAGATCCTTGAAGATCGTCCGCACAGACCCCAGGGCGATCACATTGCGCATGCCTTTCTGGACGGTATCCCAGGTGGAATCCGCAACCTGGATCTGATTGGAGATCTCCGGTGTATACTCCTGCACCATCGTCCCGTCCGGCTCCGTAATGTGGTCGATCAGGCTCAGTTCAAACACGCTGCCCCGGTTAGCCAGCGCCGTTACGTAACGTGACAGCTGAACGTTCGTATAGGCATGGGTGCCCTGCCCCATGGCGGAACGCTCCGGATCCATGTCCGACAGGCTGGGCGAACTCTCCTCGATCTCGATTCCGGAGGTATGGTCAAGTCCGAACATCGTCGCGTACTTCTGTATAAGCTTCAGGCCCGTATCCGTAGAATATACGCCGTTTTCATCCGTAGAGAGACGGTGGGCCAGCTCCGCGAAGAAGTAGTTGCAGGATTCCTGGATGCCCTCCGCAATGGTCAGCTGCCCGTGCTTACCGGGATAGATCCAGCAGCGGATCGGATTCGTGACCTCCGTATACCGCCCGGTACACTCGATCTGCTCATCGATGGTCACCGCGTGCTCCTCCAGGGCCGCTACAGCCGTGATCGGCTTGAAGGTGGATCCCGGAGCTTTAAGCGCCTGGGTCGCGTTATTATAGAACGGCCGCGAAAGATCGTTATTCAGCTGGTTAAAATAGACCGCGTCTACGCTGCCGCTCATCCGGTTGTTGTCATAGCTCGGATAGGTGACCACAGCCAGCACCTTTCCGGTCTTGATATCCACGACCGTGCATCCTGCGGTACATGGATCCAGGGCCAGCTGCGCGGGTGTGATCTCCAGCTTGGTAAGCTTGTCGATCAGGAAATCAAACGCGTAATCGGCGCCGTTTTCCGTAAGCATCTGTACCTGTTCCTCATCATAGGGAAGGACGCCCTGGTAGTAAAGCGCCAGGCAGAGCTCACGTCCGGTAACGATATCCTGATTCACGAGGTAACGGTAGATACGCTTTGTAAAGGCCGCGTCGTCACGGATCGATGAGATTATATACTCCTTAAGGGTCTGGAAGCTGCTGTCCGCGCTGGAATACTTATGCTCGGTCTCCAGCTTCGTCGTATCGACCCAGCTGCCGGATATGCCGGCGTAAAGATAGTCGCGCAGGCTGATGCTGCCTTCATTCCAGGCGATGGTCTGCGCATTCTCCGAATCGATCAGCTCCCGCCGGATGATCCCTACGGTATCCCCCGCAAGATAGGTGTAAATATAATTCATATAGGAACGCATATCTTCGGGAAGCTCCGACAGCGGCGGCGCGTCCGGGTCGTCAAGCTGCGCTTCGATATCCCGGAGGATCCGCTCGCGGGACGCTACATATTTCTCATAGATCTGACGTTCTATTAAAGAAGCGTCCTCTCCCTCCATATGGCTTAAGGAAAGGACGTTATTGTTGACAAGCTGATAGTAGGCGTCCTTGATCGAGATCTTGATCTTACTGGAGTCGCGGTTCTCTTCCTCCGTAACGTCGCGGTTCACCAGATGGGACACCAGAACGCCGGCCAGCTGCTGCTCCAGCAGATGGTAGATGCCTTTCTGCAGGTCGCTTTTGATCGTCAGGTAAATGTCGTCGCCTGCGCTGGCCTCCGTGGAATCGTCCTCCACCTTCAGGATCTGGCCATAGCTGTCCACATACATATTGGTGACGCCCTTTTGGCCGTGAAGCACGGATTCCATGGACGCCTCCACGCCGGTCCGCCCGACGATATCATTGGCGTCGTAGCTGGGATCCTGCTCCTGCAGCTGCTCAAGCTGCTCCGTCTGTACCTTGCCCGTATAACCGATGATCGGCGCAAAATAGACCGCGTCGTTATAGACCCGGATCGTGGATTCCGCGATCTCGACCCCGTCCATGTCCGCCGTATGCTCCAGAATATCCGCCACCGTTTCCTGAGAAACATGATCGGCTACATTGACCGTTACATATTTGCGGAAAGCGATCAGCGACAGGGCGTAGCGCAGATGGGCGATCTGAAGGGCCTCCCGGTCCGTCAGGACGATGGCGTTGCCTTTCTTGTCCTTCAGGCTGTCCAGATCGTAGCGGCTCTTGGAGCGCAGCTGCGCCAGGAGCTCCGCCGCAGTGATATTCGATGGATATTTGCCGCCAGCGTCGTCCAGCTTATCTACGGAAGTCAGGCCGTAATAGTCCCGGAGGAAACGCTTTCTGGCCGCTTCCGAGGCGGATGTATAGACCAGATTGCCTTCCGCGTCAAAATCCAGCTCCAGCTTGGAAGCTACCGTCTCCCCATGCTTGTCCAGGATCCGGATCAGCTGGTAGAGCATCAGGTTCATGGACTGATTGTTCTTATACGTCCCTGTATCGCGAAGCGTCACGGAATACGCCAGTTCATTGTACGCCAGGAGATTGCCGTCGGCGTCGTAGATATTGCCCCGCGTCCCCGGCGTGGTCATCGTGCGGAAGGTTGTGGTCACATAATCGTCCAGATATTTCTCTCCGTTGATGATCTGCAGATTAAAAAGACGTCCGACCAGCATCATAAACATGCCGGTAAAGATTACAAACAGCAGAAAAAGCCTGGATGTGACCAGGCGTTTTATAAGCTCTAAGATAACCTCGAGAATCTCTTTAAACAAGGGTGGTATCCCTCCCGCTTTCATAGTCCTTAAGCTTCCTGTTGATAAAGAGCAGCAGCCGGTAAAGGAACAGGGTCGTTACAACGGTAAAGATCGTCTCCGGCACCATCAGCTCCCGGAAATAGTACATGAAATCCAGACGTCCCCGGATCAGGAAACGGAATACGTACACATAAAGATTGTAGGCCAGTTCATTTGCGACGCTTAAGAGCAGGGGAACCGTGACATAATCCTCATAAAAATACTTCGTACAGATTCCGTTGATGTATCCGACGTATACATAAAACAGCGTGTAGAAGCCGAATGGCCCGCTGTAAAACAGATCCAGCATAAGTCCGGCCAGGACACCGTAGAGCATCCCCATCCTCCGCCCGTCCATAAAGCCGAAGGAGAACGTCAGGATCAGCAGCAGGTTCGGCGTCGATACCAGCACAGGGATCAGGGGGAACACGCAGTTCTGGATCGTGAACGCCACAAGGATCAGAGCCAGATTGACAAGCGCACGCCTCATCATTCCACCTCCGGATCGCCGGTCTCCTTCACATCGGTGATGATCAGGACCTCCCGGAGATTATGGAATTCCGCCACCGGAACCAGATAGCCGGAACTGGTCAGCTGATTGTTGTCCAGGGTAATATCCTTGGCGTAGCCGATCAGAATACCGGGAAGATAGCTGGAGCTGATGTTCGACGTAACGATCCTGTCGCCATCCTTCACATCGCCGTCTTTCTGGATATTGGAGATCGTAAGCCGCCCTTCCCGGTAAAGGGTCAGGTCTCCGCCTACGATGCAGGTGTCGCCGGACTGAAGGGCCATAGCGCTGACACGGCTGGAATCGTCAATAATGGATCGAACCGTGGCGTAATGGGCGCCCACATCGGTGACGATTCCAACCAGGCCGCCGCCGGCCAGGACGTTATTCCCTTCCTGTATGCCGTCCGCCGAACCCTTATCCACGCGGAAGACCTGGAACCAGTCGCCGGAATCATTGGCAATGACCCGCGCGGCTGTCTTCTCATACTGCATATACTCCTGATCCAGCTCGTACAGTTCCCGCAGCCTGTCCAGCTCAAAAACTTCCGAGGTCAGACGGTTATTCTCCTCGGTCAGTTCCCCGATCTGCCTGCGCAGCTCTTCATTCTCCGCAAGAGCGGATTTCAGCTTTGTGTAATCTGCCACATCATCGTAGACCGCGACGCCGACACGGTTGACGCCTGTCTGGATCGGCGTTACCAGGTAGCCTACCGCCGTACGCAGCGGCGCCAGCCACTGATCCGTGAACGTGGTCACGACGATCAGCGCAAGGCAGAATACGGTCAGTCCGATCAGAATATAGCGGTTATATTTGGAGTTCATTCTAGTTTTCCTTCTCTTTTAAAGCTGCAGTAGGCATGGTCGCCGATCACCACATGGTCCAGCAGCTGGATACCCAGGAGATTCCCCGACTCCTGCACCCTCTTCGTCAGCAGGCAGTCCTGATAGCTGGGCGTAGGATCGCCGCTGGGATGATTGTGGACAAGGATCACACCCGTGGCGCGGCAGCGAACCGCCTCGATAAAGATCTCCCGAGGGGATATGATCGTCGCGCCGGCGGTTCCCTTGGAAATGAGCATATCCTTGATCAGGCGGTGCTTCATGTCCAGATACATGGCGTAAAGCTGTTCCTGCTCCATATGGCGCATATCTTCCATATAGTAGTTCACCACCTCTTCCGGCAGATTGAAAACCCGGATTCGGGAAATGGCGAAACGCTTGCTGATCCGTCTGGACAGCTCGCCGATACAGAGCAGCTGGATCCCTTTGACGGTACCGATCCCGTCTATACCTGTCAGATCCTGCAGGGACAGATGGCCAAGGCCCAGGATCCCATCCTCCGGATAACTGAGCGCAAGGATCTGTCTGGCAGTCTCCAGGGAATTCTGTCCGCGGCTGCCGGTCCGTATGATGATGGACAGCAGCTCCTCATCATTCAGCGCTTCCGGCCCCATCCGTACGCACCGTTCATAGGGACGGCTCTCCGCGGGAATATCTTTCATCTTTCTGTTGTCCATATAACCTCCGGTCTGCAGCTCTCCAAGTGCGTTATCGGAAATGGACATACTATATATAGTTTACCATAAACTGGTATTGATGTATACAGGATTTACAAAAAGTAATGAAAATGTAATAGTTATTCACTTGCAATTCCCGCGTCGAACAGGGCCTGCAGGGATTTTAAAATTCCCAGCTTCGCATGGTACCAGGTCAGACCGCCCTGGAAAAATACCGTATACGGAGGCCGGATGGGCGCGTCCGCGCTCAGCTCGATGGACGAGCCCTGCACAAAGGCGCCGGCAGCCATGATGACCGGCGAATCATACCCCGGCATATCCCACGGCTCCGGCTTCACATAGCTGTCCACGGGCGCCGCCGCCTGGATCCCCTCGCAGAAGGCGACGACCGCCTCCGGCCTGCCGAAGGTAACGGCCTGAATGATGTCGTGCCGCTCCTCCGTTCCGTTCGGATGGACGGAGAAGCCCAGCTTCTCATAGACATTCGCCGCGAAGACCGCTCCCTTTAACGCACCGGCTACTACGGTCGGCGCCAGGAAAAAGCCCTGATAGAGCGACTGGTTAAGCCCGAGGCTCGCACCGACTTCCCTGCCCAGTCCCGGCGCGCTTAATCGGTAGGACGCGCGGTCGATGCAGTCGCCGCGTCCCGCGATATAGCCTCCGATCGGCGCAAGCCCGCCGCCTGGATTCTTGATCAGGGAGCCGACGATCATATCCGCGCCCACATCGGTGGGTTCGATGGTCTCGACGAATTCCCCGTAACAGTTATCCACCATGCAGATCACGTCCGGCTTGATCTTTTTCACAAATGAGATCAGCTGCCCGATCTGCTCCACCGAAAAGGTGGGCCGGGCCGCGTAGCCTTTGGATCGCTGAATCGTGACCAGCTTCGTCTTCTCATTGACCGCTTTCGCTATATTCTCATAGTCAAAGGTTCCGTCCGGCAGCAGGTCTACCTGCCGGTAGGAAATGCCGTACTCGGCCAGAGAACCGACGGACGGGCGTATGCCGATCACTTCCTCCAGCGTGTCGTAGGGGCCGCCCGCCGGAGACAGAAGTTCATCCCCCGGACGCAGGTTGCCGGAAAGCGCGATATGGAGCGCATGTGTACCGCTCATGAGCTGGGGGCGGACCAGAGCCGCCTCCGTATGAAAGCAGGAAGCGTAGACCTGCTCCAGCGTATCGCGGCCGATATCGTTATAGCCGTAACCGGTGGTCGCCGCGAAATGGATGTCGCTGACACGGTTGTCCTGCATGGCCTTAAGGACCTTCAGCTGATTATACTCAGCCCTGGCGTCGATCGCCTCAAAACGCGGCTTTAAAGCCGCCTCTACCGATGCGGCAAAGTTCAGCACTTTTTCGCTGATACCGAGATTTCTGTACATATTGTTTAAATCGGAATGCATGCTCTTAAGATCTCCTTTTTACGCCTGCTCTATTTCTTGTATTTGCTTTCCGCACAGCATCTGCTTTTCATTCATTTCCTTCAGGATGTGTTCCAGAACCTTTGCTCTGTCATTATCAAAATCGGGCAGATTCAGCCACCGTACCTCTCGCTCCCGCTTAAACCATGTGATCTGCCGCTTGGCGAAATGCCGGGTGTCCCGCTTGATGACCCGAACGGCTTCCTCCAGGGTATATTCTCCTTCCAGATAAGCCAGAATCTCCTTGTACCCCAGCCCCTGCATGGAAACCATATGCCGGTCGCAGCCCATAGCGGCAAGACGCCGCACTTCCTCCAAAAGACCCTGTTCCATCATCCGCTCCACCCGACGGTCGATCCGCTCGTAAAGCGCGGCCCGGTCCGTGGTCAGGACGTAGTAAAGAAAATGATAAGGGGATTCTTTGGCCCTCTGCTCCTCATTATGAACGGAAATGGGCGTACCGGTCTGCCGGTAGAACTCGATGGCACGGATCGTCCGTTTGATATTGTTGGAATGGATCGCGTCAGCGGACGCCGGATCGATCTCCTTAAGCATCGCGTGGAGGTATTCCGGCCCGCGTTCGGCCGCAAGCTGCTCCAGATCACGGCGCAGAGCCGTATCGACATCATTTTCCGTAAAATCAATGTCGTACAGAAGCGCCTGAATATAGAATCCGGTACCTCCCGCCACGACCGGAATATGTCCGCGGCTGTAAATGCCGCGCAGCGCTTCTTTCGCCATAGCCTGGAACGCGACTACATTGAAATCATCCGTCGGCTCCAGCACATCGATCAGATGGTGGGGAACGCCGTCCATTTCCTCCGGCGTCACTTTGGCGGAGCCGATATCCATATGGCGGTAGACCTGCATGGAATCGGCGCTGACGATCTCTCCGCCGATTGCTTTGGCCAGACGGATCGACAGGTCCGTCTTTCCCACGGCCGTGGGACCCGTAAGTATGACAAGCGGCGGTCGGTTCATAAGCGATCCCTGCTCCTTCCTGCAAAACGCGCTTTGCCTGTGCGGCAAGCCTCATCCGTCAAACGAAATGCCTTCCTTATCATCCCGCGTCAGTCAAGCGAAATGACCTCCATATCGTCCGGCACGAAAAGATTGCCGTGATAATACTGCTTTCCTTCCGCCGTATAAAGTTCTTTGCGGTTCCGGATGTTCTTGTCCTCCGTGTGGTAAAGGATCAGGTTCTTCACGCCCAGCCGCTCCGCCAGTTCGCAGGCATCCTTCACCGTGGAGTGATTCTTCTTGTACGGATCGAAGATATCCGCCTGGGAATAGAGGCAGAACGCCTCATGCAGCAGCCAGTCGCTGCCGGCGGCGTAGGGCTCCTCATAGTCGCAGTAAGGCTCGTCGCCGCAGCAGGTCAGCTTCTTTCCATCGCCGTACTCCACCGTAAAGCCGTACTGCTTCGCCTTCGTGGACTGGATATCGAACACCCGGAAACGGTGTCCCATGGCCTCGAATTCATCACCGTCCGTAAGCGTCACGAAATGCAGCCGCTCGCCGATGAAATGCAGCGTCTTCTTCTCCAGTACCATCTCCGCGATCTTCGTCAGGATATCGACCACCTCATCATGGGCGTAAATCCAGGCTTCGCCGTCGTATTTGCCACGGTGCATGTTCTGGGTGATCAGGCGGATCATCCATACGATGCCCAGCAGATGGTCGATATGCTTATGGGTCACAAAAATATGCCGCATATCCTTCCAGTCATATCCCGCGGCCTTCAGCCGGTGCAGCACTTCATTGCCGCCCCCTCCGTCCACCATCAGATACTGTCCGGCATCCTCCAGGACAAAACAGGTATTATAGCATTCCGTTACGGCTGCGTTGCCGGTTCCCAAAAGAGTAATCTTCAACTGATATTCCTCGCTTTCTCTGTCAGTGGCTTTCTCTGTCAGTGTGCGATGCGTCATACACAGTATTCTGTTTCTTTTTTCGACGTCGTAAGAATCCGTCATCTGCCAAATATCGCGATAACATATATAACGGTACCGCATCGCGTGGAAAAGTGGAGCCGCTTCCGCCGCTCCACTACATACAATACCTTATTCTTCTGGTAAAATCAAGAAAGAAGTGAAATTTTAGCTACCGGAATATGCCGGTTTCTTTATGCCTGATTCTCTTCCCAGCAGATCCGGACGGCGTACCAGATCACTGCCGCGGAAATCACGACAAGCGCCAGTTCCAGCGTCAGCGTGGGAAGGAAATCCGAAGCGATCACCGTCAGGAAATCCACCAGGAAATGTACCCCGAACGCCAGCAGCAGGCAGTTTCTCCGGCCGTTCTTCACTGCGCGGAACATAAAGAGCGAAAGCCCGATCTGCAATAACAGAGCGGATACGCGCTCCACCCCGCCCATGTAGAACATATATGCCGGCGTCTGCCAAAGCGCCGTCAGCTGCTCGTAAGTCAGCTGGGCCGTCGCCGCGTCCAGCTGGGCCATAACCTCCGAGATGCTGCCGCTGTTGATCATTGTCGATGTGACAAGATTGTTGACGGAGACCATGCCCATCAGCATGATCGCTTCGACGCCGCCGTGGCCTACGCCGTACATCAGGGCATTCGCACGGTTCAGATTATTCTTCATGAAGAAACGCATGGCAATATAGCGGCCGGTCTCCTCGAACAGCGCCGCTGCCAGTCCGCCGTACAGCGCGTATAGAAAGAGACTGGAGGTCAGCGCTGTTCCAGCGGCGGACAGAACCACCGCGTGCAGAAGCTGCTCCAGGATCATCGCGAAAAAGATAAATGTTCCCGCGCCGACAAAGATGGTAATCAGCTGCCCTTTGAATTTCCTGCTGAACAGAACCGCCAGTATGACCGGCAGTCCCATCGATACGATCAGTGAAAATACCATTCCGGCCATGCTGGCCATTGAAACCGTTCCCCATTCCATAATTCTTCATTCCCTCCTTATATTTTTTCGCTGCTTTTATGAACCCTGTACATCCAAGTGAAAACGAATTTTCAATCAATTAGAAATCTCAGCCTTCAGCCGTTCATAGATTGCCAGGGTTTCCGCTTCATTCTTTCCGTTTAAGACCAATGTCTCACCGCCTGCTTCGATTACAAGACAGGGTTGGCTTCCTGCATAGGTATAGCGCGTATACGAGCCGAACTCTTCATTCTCGAATGTTCCCATCCCCAGCCGTGCATTTCCGAAGCCGAAGCTTCGATAGCCAGGAACACCGTACTCCCGCAGTTCCAGGCTGTCGATCTCGTCGTAGGCGACCGTCAGATCATCCCAGTAAAAGGCTTTGATCGTGAATGCTTCGTCCGCAAACTCGCAGCGGATATTGCCGGTGAACATAAGCACCGCCGTTCCGATGAGAATTGCAGCGAGGATTCCGAGAGAAACTGCGGATGTAGTATATATGCTCTTTTTACTTGCAAGAGGAGTATTTTTTGTTTCTGTAGAGATCCTTTCTCCGTATACATTTCTTACCTCGTAAACGGTTTTTTCACTGGTTGCAATTCTCTCCGCATTACCTGCTTTATCATATTCGGCAGATGTTTTTCCGGCATTCTTCACGCCCATATCTGTTTGACTTGAATTCATTCGTTTCGGATTCATCTGAGCGCCCTGCGATATCTGTGTTTCGGACAGCCTCCTCTGCTTCCTTTGTCTTCGATAATACAGATAAGAATAAAGAATCGGAGCCAAAGCGACCACCAGAAGCGCCGCCGGCACGATCCTGTGTCCCAGCGTCCCGGGAAGGAAACTTCCGATCATCGTAATGAATCCGCCGGCGACCCAGACCCGGCCGCCGAACCGATGCGTCGCATTCCAGTTCTCTTCATCCGCCAGTGTCCACGGCACGCGGATTCCCACTGTGTGATTCTGTCCGGTCTTAGGCAGATAATTTCCCAAAACAATAAACATCAGCCCCATACATACGGATATGCCCGTGCCCTGATCCGCGCGGGCGCCGGTATAGATCCGGTACATGCTGCCGCAGCTGAAGATCGATATGACCGGACAGATCCAGAAGATAAAGCTTATCATCTGCCGGTTCCGCTCCCGGTTCTTCGGATCGCGCAGCGTAAGCCAGACCGCGAGAAAATGGTTCGGCAGACAGAACAGCGACATAACGATCATTGCTTTCAGGCGTCCGCCCGCGACCGAGGAGGCGATTCCTCCGGCCTCCGATGACGCGCTTCCCGCGGCGGCCAGCAGGAAGAACCCGGCAGCGGCCGGCAGAAGCACCAGGATCGTCGACAGAATGATCTGCCATTTATACTGCTTCATGATAAGTGAGAAATCCTCATCCGGACGACGCATTTATTCCTCCTTTGCAGTGCCAAGCTTCATAATGCGGCCGCTCTCTTCCGTCAGATCCGTGATCCAGAGCATGATCTCCTCCAGAACCGACACGTTCAGTTCATAGAAAATGTACTTTCCCTCCCGTTGGTCCCGGATCAGATCCGCGTCCTTTAAGACCGACAGATGCCTGGAAATGGACGCGCCGCTGACCGGGAAATGTTCCGCGATCTCACCGGCGGACATTCGGCCCGGTTTCAGGAGATTTAAGATTTCACGCCGGGTCGGATCCGCCAGCGCCCTTAATGTGTCCTGCATTCCCATGAAAATCAGCCTCCATATTTAACATTTAGCTTAAATGTTAAATATAATATAACACATGCTACAGACAATGTCAATGACTCTTTTGTTCTTACCTGCCATGTCAAAGATATTGGTACTCAGCGGACTTATAACTGGCTGTTCTTCTGCCCGGCTGTCGATGATGAATCCGTAACAGACAAACCATACAGAAAGCCGCTGCTCAGCTGACATGGGATCTGCTTCGCAGCGGCGCATTTATGTTTTCATGCAGGCAGGGTGCCAGCGACGCTCTTTATTTCAGAGGAATGATATAATAACTGTTCTCTCCCCGCGGCTTCCCCGCTTCATCCGGATTCTGCAGGACCAGCGCGTCCACCTGCGCCAGATCGATGATCCGTTCGAATGGATGCATGATCCGGTATTCCGTCTTCGTATCATCCGTAAAGGAGCCGCCACCGCCGTCAGAAAGAAACGGCAGCATGGTTCCGTCCTTAAACTGAAGGCCGCAGGGATAGGTCAGTTCCGAGACAAATTCCGGATCGGTTCCGGCCGGAACAGACAGCAACGCCCGGACCGACACCGGCGATATCTCCAGTTCCTTTACTATAATCCCGGTTTCTCCGATGGGATCCGCGGCGGCAAATGTCCGGTAGGCGTCGCTGCCGGAGAGCGGGATGGTAAAATCCCAGCTTCCCTCCGTAAGCTTACGGAATGTACCCCGATCGAAGGTTCCCAGATCGTGAAATGTGATATGGAGTTCCCGGCCCAGAAAGCTGTCGTCCGTATCTGCCGATATCTGTAAAATATACTCCATTGTACCGTTTTCATCCGTATACCGAGGCACCAATTGGCCGTCCGGAACCGTCCCGTCCTCGTAGACCGGATGACCGCTGCCGTCGGAAACGATTCCGTCGTAGAAGCTGTGGCAGGCGTTGAACCAGCTGGTCCGTCCGCGCAGGTCGTCGCCGAACCCGTGAAAATCCACGTTATCAAAGCCCGGCTCCGCTCCATCCGGAAGCGCGAAGCCGTCCACCGTGAAGGAAATCCACACACAGTCGCCGGCAGCGACGGTTGTATGCGGCGCGATGGTGACACCGTTTACCGTGACCGGCGCGATCTTCTGTATTGCCGAATTTTCTTCTGTTGTGTCAGAACCGGTTTCGGCCGCGGTGCTTTCGGAAAACACAACAGCCATCCCCTGCTCCGTCAGTTCTTTCTGCTGCTCAGGCGATGCCTTCAGAGCGCCGCTCATTCCGCGGCCCCAGTAGGTGTAAGCCGCGGCGGCCGCCGTGATCACTCCTGCCGCCAGGAGCGCCGCGCACGCCGCGGCAGCCGCCGTACGACGATATTTCCATGCGGGAAGTGTGCCGGTGGCACGCTCCCTGGATTGCCGCGTCCGCAAGCCGTAAATTCTGCCTGTCCGCTGCCCGGATGTCTCCCGGATCTGCCGGAATGCCGCGTTCATTTTCTCATTTACCACGTCCGGCAGCTCTGTTTCTTCTCTAAATACATAGAATTCTCTGTTTTTCATCCTGTATCTCCTCTTCGTAAGATTGTGTCGGTCATTTCTCCGTTTACTCCCCGTCCCGGTAATACCTCGCCAGCTTCTCCCGACCGCGCTGAAGCCGCGTCTGGACCGTACTTTTCGGGATCCGCAGGATCTGGGCGATCTCGTCGGTCCGATAGCCCTCCGCGTAGAAGAGAACCATTATGACACGGTATTTCTCATCGAGAGTCGCCAGCGCTTCCTTCAGTTCCAGATTGTAATGATCTTCCTCCGCCGGCTCCGGCATCTCCTCAATGTCCGCGTAGCGACGCCTCTCATCCCGCAGATCATAGCATTTGCGGATCAGGATCCGGGTCATCCAGGTACTGAAATACCGGTCATCCCGAAGCGAATGCATCTTCTCCCAGCAGGTCAGGATCGTATCCTGGATCGCGTCGGCCGCGTCCTCATCATTTAAGAGGATCGCCAGCGCGACTCGGTACATTCTCTTCGCGTGAAGCTGCATCAGGCTGACGAACGCGTCAGGATCCCGGCTTTTCGCGCGGGCAACGAGCTGTTGCTCGAAGCCATCGTTCTTCTCTGTTTCCAGGTGAATCTCCGTTATCTCCATAGGCTCTTCCTGTGCCTTTCTGTCTGTTTGGCAGTGCGGCTGCCATGGTTCCGCGCCGCTGTGTCTGTGACTGATTTATGCTGCAATTCTTCGTGAACGTTCACTGTACTGTATACATCTATTAGACGGTGAAACTCATCCGAAAATCTCATGATCATCAAGAAAAATATGTCAGAATAAAAAATCAGAGACAATCCATGATTCCGGACTGTCCCTGACTTGGATTCCCCGCGATATTTACAGCCAGCTTTCATCCTGCTTTCAGCGTTTCCCAATCCTCATTCCCCTGCATATAATCAAACGTTTCGTCACCCAGAGATTCCAAAAGCTTCTGCTTTAATCCGGCCGCAAAATCAGGATCGGTTGTTTTGAACGTCATATGCTGATAGAGCCTGGACTTTGTAAAATCGCCGATCGTACCGATCCGGTCCAGTATCTCCCGCATAATCTGTGACGTCCATGCGGCGTTCTTCTCCCATACTGCGACCTCCAGTCCATAACAGACTTCGTTATACCCGCCCATTTCAAATACGGAAGCGGCAGAGGACGAGACCTCAACCAGCTTTCTCGCCATCTCATGATCACCGTCCTCCATATAAAGAGCGCGCAGATCATTTAACGTCATCTGCAGGTGCTGGTATCCGATGAAGATCAGTTCCTCGTACGCGCGGTAAGCCTCTGCCCGCTTCCCAGTCCTGCTGTTTACGAGCGCCTCTTTACGTTCCGGATTCTCCAGCGAGAAATAATCCAGATACCCGGCTGCTTTCTCATAATCCTCTTTCCGGAAATACGCGTGGAACAATGAATCCGCCGCCTGATTGCGGATCCGTTCGTCTCCGGAGAGCAGGCACCTTTCGTACCATCCAAATATCACACGATCATAGTCTTCCTCGTCCGGAATTCCTGCCGCCATTCGTCCCGCGTCCAGAATGACGGCCGCCTGCCAGATCAGTTTTTCGCAATTCGGATACTCCTCGATCTTTTCTTTTACGGAACGGAATACGTCATCGAAGTCTTTGCTCTCCAGATCCTTTTGAACCTGCTTCAGATACCGGTTGATCTCTTCGTCGGTCAGCTCGTCATGGAAGGCCAGAAGCTCATCCGTGGTAATGCCAAGCAGCCGCGCGATCGGAGCAAGCAGCGCGACATCCGGAAGCGTATTGCCTTTCTCCCATTTATTGACGGCGGGAGCGGTCACGCCGAGGCGCGCTGCCATCTCCTCCTGCGTCAAGCCCAGATTCTTTCTGTATTTTTTGATAACATCCCCGATCGTCATAATCCGCTGCCTCCTTTGTGATCTCTGAATAGATTCTGAATATAGTATAGCGGATCCGGGCACGATCGTCTATTGAACAGGAGTTAAAGAACAGGAAATTTATTTAACTGTTGTTACACGGTCATAATTCTGCCGCAAAGTCCTTCGTCGTATGATACAGTGTACCTGCTCCCCGTGCGCATATTCATCCGCCGCTTTTGCGCTGTAATTTTCTTGATAAACCCGCTTTAACTTTTTTCTTCTTTTTGACTGTCTGGCTTCGTTTCTCTGCGACAAAAACAAAATACTCATTGATCCTGTAGATCGTAACGCCGCCAAATACGGAGATCAGCTTATTCTTGTACCAATCGAGCCTTTTGGTAACCATAATCATTTTCCCGCCCAGGACGAGTTTCTTAAATCCCAGTTCGATAAAGCGTTTTGGAACAGAAAAGTCCGCGTGATACGGTGGGTTGGATAATATAAGCGTAAAATCGTTTTCTTCTACCTGATCGTAATCGCGGCTCAGCCTGATGTCGATATCTGGTACGCCGTTCAGACCCGCGTTTCTCTTTGCGAAATCCACTGCCTGTTCAGAAATATCACACATGATTACGTTCTCTTCGCCGATCAGCTTTGCGGCCAGTATTCCTACAACGCCATATCCACAGCCTAAGTCCAATACCTTATCTCCAGGAAGAAAATCCACAACAGACAGCATGAACATCGTCCCGGCATCGATCCCGCGGGGCGAGAAAAGGGCTTCGTCCGTTTCGAATTCTAAATCGACATTTTTAATTGTTGCTGAAATCATAAGTATCTCCTAAATAAATCAACGCTGCGAACGGAACGAGATAAAATAAATCTTTTGGTTTTCGTAAATCATATTGAAAAAAGAACCCGACGCATCGGGTTCCCTCAAGGTGTTGTCCGAAGACGGCCACCGTCATTCATTTAATCATCGTAATGGCCCCGGCATGATACGATAATAATGCCGCCGTATTTCTCATAATAGACTATCCTGTTGGCCTCATCTATGCGTCTGCTCCACATGCCGCTTAGGTTTTCCTTTAGCGGCTCCGGCTTTCCTAAGCCATCATATGGGCTTCTCTGTATATCTTTTATCAGCATATTGATGCGCTTTAAGGTCTTTTTATCTTCTCCTTGCCAATAAAGGTAATCTGCCCAGGCCTCATCCTCCCATGATAACCGCATTAGTCATCCACCTCTATCAAGCTATGCTCCGCAATATGCGCTCTGCCCTCGTCAATCTCCCTCTTTTTCCGTTCCAGATAGCGAATATTGCTTTCCGAATAGAAGGGATCCGCCGATACTTCGAACGGAATACGCTTCTCCCGGCTTACCTTTTTTGCGAAAATGGTAAATGCCGTACTCATAGACATTCCCAGATCAGAGCAGGTCTGCTCCATGCTTTTCTTCAGATCTGCATCCATGCGAAAGTTCACATTAACTGTCTGTGCCATATGAAACACTCCTTTCGCATATAGTATATGTCATTGTAACGAAAAAGTAAAGCGTTTTCATTATTTTGTGTGATTCTGCGGTGTGATTCGGTAAATAGGGTAAATAGCAGCACGGAATCACAGCACGGAATCACATCTTTCCGAACATCGAAGCCCCAATCTCATAGATCTTCTTACATTCCTGCGGAAATACCGTCTCGTGCCTATTGTATTTTGCGTCCGGATCAAACATTGTCCACTGCCAGTCCGTCCTGCTGTAATCCTTCAACTGAAGGGTATCTCCGCTGACAAAGACCTCCGCCGGTCCGACAAACCGGCTTAAAGTCTGCTGATAATTCCGAAGCAGTCCCTGATACATATGGTCCGGCGCGTTGCTTGTCATGATCAGCAGCACAGGGATCTGGCGAGCGCTGCAGCAGGGATGTTCCGTGTTATAGGTCAGGTTCTGAAAAATGAGCCGCTCATAAAGGGCGCGGAACGACGCGGTCATCTCGCCCAGATAATTCGGAGAGCCGATGATAAGGCCGTCTGATTCGCGGATCGCATCCAGAACCGGGGTCAGTCCGTCCCTGCATATGCAGCGGCCCTTGTTTATCTCTTTCTTGCATCCGAAGCACGAAATACAGCCCGTGTACTTTTCAAGGCGGAACAGGTCAAACTTCTCTACCGCCGCGCCTGCGTCTTCCGCTCCTCTGGCTGCTTCCGTGATCAGTGTATCCGTATTCCATCCTTTTCTTGGGCCGGCGTTTACCGTTATGATTTTCCTGCTCATCAATTGTCCTCCTCTCACATTCTGTGCATTTTCGCCTTAATGATGTATTCCCGCGAATCCAACTCCTTGCCCGAATCGGTAGTTAATTGTTCTGGCTGCGGTTCAACGATTTGGTAGTCATTTTCAAATTTATGCAGCAGCTTGATACTTGCCTCATTTTGGATGTCCGCTTCGTAGAAAAATTCATATTTACCATATTCGGAGCTTGTATAGTTAAGAGCTGCGCATAGAGCTTCATATCAAACGGCGTAAGAGTCAGTCTTTCAGTTTTTAACATACCTGATTTCTCCATAGACTAAGATTTGTCGGACTGTCGTCCCCGACATTTAATATTATACTGTTACATCATTCAGTTATCAATCATGACATTATAAGAACGCGGAAAGGAGGAGTCATTCCGTCTTTTGCTGTTTTCTTATAAGTTTTTCATTATAACGATAACACTCTTGTTCCATTCTTCTGAAGTCCAAGCATTGATTCTTTGCTGAAAATTTCTCTCCCGAAACATACTTTTGGTAAAGAACATTAGCAGTGTTGATTAGATCTCTCTTATGTTCATTACACCATGCTAATTCTTTTTGGAGAAGCATCTTTTTCTCTTTTGTATCAGAATTATCATGTTTACGTATTTCCGTATCAATTCGTTGTATTTGTGCATCCTCGACAGGTATCATGAGATTAAAATTTAAAACACCTATAAGCGTATCATCATAGATTATCTTTTTGAAATCTATCTTATCCCGCATTTTCTCATGCTTTTTCTTTGGTTTAGACAGTGGAACACAATATTTATGTGTATTACAGACAATGATTACTCCCAGAAAAGGGCGCTCATCGGTAGACTTCCAATTGTGATTGCGCCATGCGATTCCCCCGTAAAAATTGCAGGACCATGTCGCCATAGCCCTGCAATGTGATGCCATCTCGGCGGCACCATCGCTTTTTGAATGTCCACTTGTCGGCAGGACTCTCCTTCAATAGTATTCTACCATATCTGTTCAAATAGTCAATCATTTTTTGGCATCTTCCGCGTATCTTCCGCGTAATGCCCTTGCAGTCCCTTAAATTCCTATCCACCAGCACACGCCGTATCGGTCGATGACGGTGGCGCAGCAGCTGTTCCAGGGGAGCTCATAGATGGGTTCCAGAACTACGCCGCCGTCGCTCAGAACGTCGAGCGCGTTTTTCACCGCTTCCCTGCTGCCGAGCTCAAACGCGTTGAACGTCATCGTCTGCCACTTCAACCGATGGATCACGCTGACGTCGTAGGGCTTCGCGTAGGGTTCCGCCGCCTCCGCCGCGGCAAGTATGGGTTCACCGTTAACCGAAAGCTCGCAGTGTTCGTAGGCGGTCCCGGCAGCGTTCTTTATCGCAAACGTCACCTCCGCGCCGAAGGCTTTGCAGTATGTTTCTACCGCCTCGAGGCTGTTCATTACATACACCTGCGGATAACATTTCATATCCGTTTCCCTCCGTTCATTTTCTCGACAAAGTCCACGCTCTTTGCCGTCATTTCGACCCATGCGGGCCGAAATCCGCTCCGAATGGCGTTTCGCACAGACCTGATATTCGACCATGCGGCGCAATAGAACGGAACCTTATCGTGCTTTAGTATTTCCATGGCCAGACGGACTGTCAGCGATGATGCGACGCCCTGCCTGCGGTAAGGCGGCAGCACATCGATGCCGATCTGCCACATATCCTCGCAGTCGGCGGAGCAGGCCGCAAGGCCAATCAGCGATTCGCCGTCGTACGCGCCGACGCCCAAGATATCCAGATGCCGGCGGTCTGCGCACAGCGCGCTGTCCCACTGCGGAGTGTAAAGCAGCGCAAAATCCTCCGGGTGCAGCAGCTTTGTTGTGTAAGGACTGTCCTGAACTTTCAGTTCCCGCAGATCCGGCAGAAAGTATTCCGCCATGAAGCAGATGCGCAGGCCATCCTTCTGCAGTTCATCGTTAAGGACATGCAGATTAGGCGTTTCGAAGCAGTGCTCCACCGGGAAGCGGCTGATGTAATCCGTCACAACGTCGCGGTATTTTTCTTCGACGGACGCGACGATATTGTTTCCGTAGGAAATAAGGTTGCAGGCAAACGGAAGCGCCAGATATTTCCGTGCTTTCGGATTGGGCACGGACGTAACAACGACATTATCTGTCTTCATAAAATCATCCGCGCGACAGTTTGCGTCAATCGCGGACTGCCGCATGGCAATCCGCAGGATATCTTCGTTGGTAAAATGCATGATGACCTACCTCGTTCAAATACTAATTTTTGCCGCCGGTGAATTCTCAAGAGTTTCCTCCACATAGCGGTTTAAGGACATCTGATGGGCGGTAGCATAGATAATAAGTCTTTTGTGAAGTTCAGGTGAAATCCTGATATTAAAGCTTCCCTTATAGGCTGTTTCCGGCTCTCTACCCTCCGCTTTGCAGGATTCCAGGTAATCGTCTATCGCACCATGGAAATCAGCAAGAAGATCCCTCGCGTTCTCTCCTTCATATGAAATCAAAGACCGAATACCCATGACTTTTCC